>JAEZLJ010000083.1 GCA_023415275.1 Bacteroidota bacterium | reverse complement strand
GAAAGGTTCTACATAAAAGTCAGAAGTGGTAACTTTTCTTAAGTACACTGTGCCGCCTCCACAATCACCCCACTTACCATTGTTTTTGGGGTTTGAGCGGTCTTCAGTTTTACCTACATAACTTCCTTCCAGGAATTCCTCTCTCCCCGAACGTGCATAAGCAAACTTATAGTTCATCAGGCAGGTGGAACCGCCGCCCATATTCTTAACTTCTACTGTTCGCAGTTCCTGGATGGTAAATGAATTGTTTTTTACAACAAAATTGCCCGTCATGGTGGCTTTGCCATAAAACCTGGTGTCAAGGTAGGAATAGGATACTCCTGTTACCGTCTTAGACCTGGATTGCTGAACCTGGAATTCGAGCCTGTAATTTTCGCCTGATTCAGTGATAAAATAGCCCCTCCATATACCTGTCAGGTTTTGTGCCATACAAGCAATGGGAAATATGGCAGGAAGAAAAAATAAAAGTAGCCTGGACCAGGGAAAATTCATCTTAAACGCAAATTAATTATTAAGAGTTCTTCAAAACCCTTGTTGTAGCAATTGTTTGTTAATTTTGCCGCTCTTTATGAGTGAGTTTATAAATATTACATTACCAGATGGTGCCGTTCGCCAATACCCAAAAGGCAGTTCAGCACTGGACATTGCTAAATCCATTTCAGAAGGGTTAGCAAGAAAAGTATTAGCAGCAGACATCAATGGTTCGGTATGGGATGCTACCCGGCCGCTTCAGGAAGATGCCACATTAAAGTTGCTTACATGGGATGATACAAATGGAAAAAGTACCTTCTGGCATTCTTCTGCCCACCTGATGGCTGAAGCTATTGAATCGATGTTTCCCGGCGTTAAGTTTTGGGTAGGACCTCCAGTGGAAAATGGATTTTATTATGATGTGGACCTGGGTGATAAAACCATTACCGAGGATGATTTAAGGAAACTGGAAGTAAAAATGGCCGAACTGGCCAAACAAAATAATACCTACATCCGTAAAGAGATCCCTAAAGCAGAAGCGGTTCAATACTTCACTGAAAAAGGTGATGAATATAAGCTTGATCTTTTGCAGAACCTGGAAGATGGAGCCATCACATTTTATACGCAAGGTGCTTTCACTGACCTGTGCCGCGGACCACACATCCCTGCTACCGGGTTTATCAAAGCCGTGAAGCTAACGAATATCGCAGGAGCTTATTGGAAAGGGGATGAAAAAAACAAGCAGCTTACCCGTATCTATGGAGTTACTTTCCCAACTCAAAAGCAACTGGACGAATACCTTCAGCTGCTGGAAGAAGCTAAGAAAAGAGATCACCGGAAACTAGGTAAGGAGTTAGGGATTTTTACCATGGATGATGATGTGGGCCCGGGTTTGCCTCTGTGGATGCCTAATGGAACTATCATCATTGAAGAACTGGAAAAACTGGCTAAGGAAACAGAACAACAGGCCGGCTATAAAAGAGTGGTTACTCCTCATATAGCCAAAGAAAGTATGTATTTGACCAGTGGACACCTTCCTTACTACCAGGATAGCATGTATCCACCAATGGAATTAG
The DNA here is from genome assembly GCA_023415275.1 of Bacteroidota bacterium. Lineage (GTDB taxonomy): Bacteria > Bacteroidota > Bacteroidia > Chitinophagales > Chitinophagaceae > Flavisolibacter. The sequence goes on along the minus strand of JAEZLJ010000083.1, from coordinate 24,088 downwards.
AAGGGGTGAAATACTACCTGAAATCCATGAATTGTCCGCACCACCATAAAATATTTGCGGCTGAACAGCATAGCTATAAAGATCTTCCATTGCGATTAGCCGAATATGGTACCTGTTACCGTTATGAACAAAGTGGTGAGCTTTTTGGATTGATGCGCGTACGCTGCCTGCATATGAATGATGCGCATATTTATTGCACACGTGAGCAGTTTGCACAAGAATTCAGGGCAGTTAATGACATGTATCTTAAATATTTTAAGATTTTCGGGATTGATAAATACGTGATGCGATTGTCGCTGCACGATCCGGCCAAATTGGGTCAGAAATATATCAATGAACCTGAACTATGGTTGGAAACCGAAGCCATGGTGAGAGAAGTGATGACAGAAGCAGGAATTCCATTTATAGAAGTACCTGACGAAGGTGCCTTTTATGGCCCTAAAATAGATGTGCAGATCTGGAGCACTATTGGAAGGGAATTTACTCTTGCTACCAACCAGGTTGACTTTGCCCAGGGACGCCGTTTTAAACTGGAATATATTAACCAGGACAACCAGGCCGAGACGCCGTTGATCATTCACAGGGCGCCCTTAGGAACCCATGAACGTTTCATAGGTTTCCTTTTGGAGCATTACGCAGGCAAGTTTCCAGCCTGGCTGGCACCTTTGCAGGTCAAGATTTTGCCCATTAGTGACAAGTTCATGGACTATGCTAAAACTGTCTTGGATAAATTAAAAAAAGCGGATATTCGTGCGGAAATTGACGACAGGAACGAGAAAATAGGCAAGAAGATCAGGGATACCGAATTAATGAAGGTTCCATATATGTTGGTAGTAGGAGAGAAGGAAATGAATGAAGAAAAGGTTTCAGTAAGAAGACAAGGAAAGGGTGATATAGGTTCCAGACATATAGATGAATTCCTGATAGACCTGGTAAAAGAAATAAGGGAGAGGTCGGGCGAATGAATAATTGCAAATTGTAAGTAATATCTGATTTTATATTGGAACCGGTGATTGATTCTTTAAAGATATTGATGCCGATTCTGTAATTTCGACAGTAACTCAAAATAAAAACACGTAAAGCCACATTGTTTACTGGCTGTCGACTGTAAACTGTGGACCTTTAATTATGGCATTACCAAACAGAGGAGGATTCAGACCTGGCGGTGGCGGATTCGGAAGGGGCAGATTTGTTCCCCGTAAAGAAGCAGAGCACCGCATTAATCATCACATTAGAGTTCCACAAGTACGGTTAGTTGGAGATAACGTTACCGTTGGTGTTTATCCTACACAAGAGGCTATGAAAATGGCCCAGGATCAGCAATTAGACCTGGTTGAAATTTCTCCTCAAGCCGATCCGCCGGTTTGTAAAATCATAGATTATAACAAGTTCCTTTACGACAAGAAAAAGAAGGAAAAGGAAATGAAGGCGAAGGCGAAGACCACAGAAATGAAGGAAATACGCTTTACGCCCAATACAGATGACCATGATTTTGATTTCAAATCAAAACATGCAGAGAACTTCCTAAAAGAAGGCAATAAAGTGAAAGCTTATGTACAGTTCAAGGGCCGCGCTATTCAATTCAAGGATAGGGGTGAATTATTGCTGTTGAAATTTGCCGACAGGTTGAAAGATTTTGGTCAACTTGAAAGCATGCCCAAACTGGAAGGGAAAAGAATGCTGGCGATTTTTACACCAAAAGGTGGTAAAAAGCCAAAAGCAGAACCTAAACCACAAGTATAATTATCTATAGAATTATAAAAATGTCGCTTTGCAAGCGACATTTTTTTGACTTGGTTTTTAAAACCAGGGGCAACTATATTACTTAAGGGTCCTGCGTCAACCAGACCTTGAATAAGTAATTATTTACCATTTAACTCATCCAGCCATTTTTGCGCTTCTACGCGGGCTGCTTCAACCACGGATCTTCCTGCCCTGTAACACATTTTCCATTCACTGGATTTCTTTTCATATTCAGGTTTTACAAAAGTTCGTGCGGAGGTAAGCTGGGCATCAAAATCAACCGTGGAGGAAATAGACAGGAAATCTGTTAATCTCTTCCTGATCATATCGGATGGATCCTGGGGATATTTCTTTTCATTTTCACCCTTGTCCACCTGGTTGTCTATTTTATTGCTGATGATCTTTCCAAATTTTGGCAGGCCTAACTTTGTTTTACTATCAGGGTTCAGCTTTTCATTTCTCCACTTCTTATAATCTTTTTTGAAATCATCTGATGCGGTATATTCATGTGCCAATTGAATGAGTTGGCGAATACCTTCTGCTTTATCCTCTTCGGATAATTGCCTGGCATTATTTAATAGATCTGTATGACCATCCCTGGATAGGTATCCACTGGTAATGGAAAGAAGCAGGCATTTCTTCGCATCTTCCTTTGATATATTCAGTGATTCGTAAATACTCATAAGAAGGGTAGCTGAAATACATATAATAGCCAGCAGGCTGAAAACGATCCTTTTCATTATTTTGGTTTTGGTTTAATAGCAGTTGAATTACTAGCCAAGGAGGTGATTAACTCTTTACAAATTCGACCCTGCGGTTATTCGCTTTTCCTTCGGGCGTGTTATTATCACCGATCGGTTTCGATTTTCCATAACCTTTGGCGGTGAGCCTTGATTCATCGATTCCCATACTTACTAACTGTGCTTTTACAGCATCTGCACGCTGTTGTGAAAGCTTCAAATTATAAGCTTCGTCGCCGTCAGCATCTGTATGTCCACCGATTTCAAATTTTAAAGTTGGGTTCTCAGTCATCATTTTGGAGATGCGGTTCAATTCTCCCATACTCTCCGGCTTAATGGTGGCCAGGTTATAATCGAACGTGATACCTCTGGCTATGAACCTTCCTTCCTGGGTGGCTCTTTTATAATAATCGATTCCGCCTTCTGCAATACGGACATTTTTTATATAGGCGATTGCTTTATTATCACATCCGTTAGGAGTTATACTTAGTGTAATGGCCTTTGGGTTTCCAGAAAAAGCAGGTGCATTGATGGTGCGGCTTTCATTGATATATACTTTCAGGATATTTTTATTAACTGCAATAGCAATGTGATTCCAGCCACCATGCATTTTAGCCTCTGGAACCTCCGAGGTGAATTGTTTATACTTTGCTCCTTTCTGGTCTATCGTAAGCTCCTCTGGCACGCTTTCCCTGTAACTGTAGGCATTTTTATCAGTTTCATCATAGAAACTAACTTTTGTCCACCACCAGCCAGTAGATGCCCATTGGGGGGAGAAATAAGCATCGAATTCCAGTGTGAACTGGTCTGGCAAATAGTCACCACCATTCTCGCCTGCCTTTACCCGTGGAACCAGGTCAACACACCCAATACCCTGTATGGCTTTTACGCCTTTCAGGTCCACCACCTGCGCCTGCCCACTTGAGGTATTATATAGGGATGGGAACTCTCCTTCAGTTTCTGAGGAAAGGTTGTCCTCAAATATGATCTTATTTCCAGGTACAAAATCATATTTGGCATAAGTGACAAGAGCAGTTGTTTTTGTATTTGAAGATTCAGTAGTATTATTATCTTCTGTAGTACCCGAAACTTCAGAATTGTTACTTGTATTTGAATTTCCTTTCTTTCCATCCACTGCATCATCAATAGATTTATCTACCTTTTCACCGGCTTTTTGTTCCATTTTTTGTTTAGCCCTATCTCCAAGTCGCTTAAGTAACTGAGCATTGAGTGAGGTAGATAAAAAAGTCAGGAGAAGTACAGTTAAAATCTGTTTCATATCGCAGGTTTTATGGTTTTTGGAGGGCATTAAGTTAACAATTAAATTTAATCTGTAAAAAATAATTATATATCCTTTTCGCTTTTATTCACCATGGAAATTGAACAATTACGAAGTTTTTGCCTTTCCTTGCCTGCAGTCACAGAAGATATTAAATGGGGCAATGACCTTGTATTTTCTGTAGGAGGAAAGATGTTTTGCGTTTCATCTTTTGAACAGCCCATTACCTTTTCTTTTAAGGTCAGGGACGAAGAATTTGAAGAACTCTGTGCCTCCGGAAACTTTTCCCCGGCACCTTATATGGCAAGAGCTAAATGGGTATTGGTAAAAGATGCTTCTTTTTTGAAGCAGGAAGAATGGAAGGAGCGCATACACGGAAGCTATGAACTGGTAAAAAATAAACTAACCAAAAAGGATAGAATCGCTTTGGGTATAATTTAATAAGCCTTCAATAGCTCCTTTTGCCAGGATGAACTGGTAATATGCATGCTTTTAACCACCTGTTAAAGCATGCATTTCATTCCTTATAAGACATTCAAATCAGTTACCTTTGCACGCCTTCTAAGCTTTTCAGGTCACCTGACTGGCATTTTATATTTAAGGGAATATTGAAAATGAAGAACATCCGGAATTTTTGCATCATTGCGCATATTGACCATGGAAAGAGCACCCTGGCTGACCGATTATTACAAACTACCCATACGATCAGTGACAGGGAAATGATGGACCAGGTGCTGGATGATATGGACCTTGAAAGGGAAAAAGGTATTACCATAAAAAGTCACGCCATCCAGATCAATTATAAGCATAGTGGGCAGGAATATATCCTTAACTTAATTGATACTCCAGGGCATGTGGATTTTAGTTATGAAGTAAGCCGTGCCCTAGCTGCCTGTGAAGGTGCTTTATTGTTGGTTGACGCTACCCAGGGAATACAGGCGCAAACTATTTCCAATTTATACCTGGCCATTGACAATGACCTTGAGATCATTCCAGTTATCAACAAAATTGATATGGATGGCGCCATGATAGAAGAGGTCAAAGATCAAATCATTGATCTGATTGGGTGCAAACCGGAAGAAATATTACTAGCCAGCGGCAGAACAGGAATAGGGGTAGATGCCATCCTTGAAGCTATCATTGAGCGCATCCCGGCGCCTAAAGGAAACCCGGAAGCTCCTCTGCAGGCATTGATCTTTGACAGCGTTTTCAATAGTTTCCGTGGCATCATCGTTTATTTCAGGATTTTGAACGGCACCCTGAGAAAGGGCGATAAAGTAAAATTTGTTTCTACCAACCAGGAATATGAAGCTGATGAAGTAGGGATCCTGAAGTTAGGATTGGAACCTAAAAAAGAAGTGACTACAGGAGATGTAGGGTATATCATTACCGGCATCAAGAATGCTAAGGAAGTAAAGGTAGGTGATACCATCACCAATGCCTTGAATCCTACACAGGAAATGATCCACGGTTTCCAGGAAGTTAAACCTATGGTCTTCGCTGGAATATTCCCTGTTAATACAGATGAATTTGAAGAGTTGCGCGATTGCATGGATAAGCTGCAATTAAATGATGCTTCTCTGACTTTTGAGCTGGAAACTTCCCAGGCTCTTGGATTTGGTTTCCGTTGCGGGTTCCTGGGGCTGCTTCATATGGAGATCATCCAGGAAAGACTGGAAAGGGAATTTAACCAGACAGTTATCACCACTGTTCCCAACGTAAGTTTTATAGCCTATACTACTAAGGGTGAAAAGATAATTGTGAACAATCCTGCTGAAATGCCCGATCCTGTAAAAACGGATAGGATTGAAGAACCATTTATCAAGGCTCAGATCATTACCAAGCCTGATTATATTGGGAACATCATGACGCTTTGCCTGAGCAAAAGGGGAATCCTGATCAACCAGAGCTATCTGACCCAAACCCGGGTGGAGTTGATTTTTGAAATGCCTTTGACAGAGATCGTATTTGACTTTTACGATAAGTTGAAAAGTCAGACAAGAGGATATGCTTCCTTTGATTACAACCCTATCGGCTACAGAGAGGCTGATATTGTTAAAATGGATATCCTTTTGAATAACGATAAAGTGGATGCTTTAAGTGCATTGATACACAGGGGAAGGGCCCAGGACTTTGGGCGCAGGCTTTGCGAAAAACTGAAGGAATTATTGCCAAGGCAACAATTCCAAATTGCCATACAGGCAGCAATCGGGGCTAAAATAATTGCGCGTGAAAATATTTCAGCCATGCGAAAAGATGTTACAGCCAAATGTTATGGTGGTGATATCAGCCGTAAACGCAAACTGTTGGAAAAGCAGAAAGAAGGTAAGAAGAGAATGAGACAAATCGGTAATGTGGAAGTTCCACAGGAAGCCTTCCTTGCCGTATTGAAACTGGATGAATAAAATAAAATGATTGCAACAATAAAAAAGCATTGTATCACTACAGGGCTTTTTTTTATGCTTATGTTTCTTAAGTTAACCTTTACCTTTTTTGACCTTATTCTGATCTGTGCGTTCCTGCAATTTCTTTTCATCATTATTCCCATTGGCATCACGGATAGGGTCAGGCATAGGGAATTCTCCATCCTTTAATTTTTGGTCAAAGACTTTATCAACGTGTTGCCATTTTCCGTTTACCCATTTAAAGCCTTCATAGTCGCCATCAGGTATCAGGGTCCAGGGATTGTCAGGCTCATCAGATTCAGATACTAAATGATCTACCAGGATCATCTGCAATTCGGGATCATAATTGAGGGTAGTGGAAGCATCTTTCTTATATTCTATGCTATACCTGTACTTAGGATCTTTTCTGACACTGTCTTTATCGAATGTGAAATAAGAACCACCAAACACCGGTAGGTTATGATTGTCAAACGTCATAACCTCTATCCATTTTTTATTACTGCGTATACTGTTCTCATCATAGCCGAATAAGGTATAGTAATTCTTACCATTGTAGTTTGTTTTCACAATATTGTAATATACGGCGCCAATCCAGGTGTCCTTATTTCTAATGGAATCCATGGCATTATCTGCAAATTCCGAGTAATCTCTTAAGGGAACAAGCTTTAAACTTCCATTTGGAGTATTGTATTGTATAGCCCCCCGTTGCCTGACATACATTCCATCATAGTCGAGCTGCCAGGTGAAAATCCTGAATGTGCTATCTGGGGCATATAGCTTTGAAACGCCCTGTAAAGAATCAAAAGGATAATAAAACGAGTTTTTAACCTGCAAGCCCCGAACCAGGGTGCGAATAAATAAGCTGTCACTGCGCATCCTGCCTGCCGTAAGACTGTCAAGGAATAGATCCTTCATCAGGCGCTTTAATGAATCTTCTTTTTTCGCCAGCACTTTAACATCATTTATATTGATATGCTGAGCCTGCGAAAAGCCTGTCAGGGTAAGGACCAAAAATGTTAAAATAAAAACTGGCTTTTTCACAATAATGGATGCTTTGTTTCTTGCTAAGAACGACAAAAAAAATCAAAAATTATCCTAAGATTACAATGCATCTGCAAATGCAGAAAGGCTGGGATATATGAAATCTATGTCAGGGTGGGGAAATGCCTGTCCAGGGTTGGTAGTGGTAACAAACACGGTATAAACACCTGCAGCCCTTCCAAAACGCATATCACTTGGCTTATTGCCTACCATTATTGTTTTCTGGAAGTCCATACCAGGAAAATCATTTTTAGCCTGAAGGGCCATGCCCGGATTAGGTTTACGGTTAAAACATTTATCATCTTTGTCAGTACAGTAATAGATCTTGTCTATTTTTCCTCCTACAATTTCTACTTCTCTTTGCATTTCCAGGTGAATACTTTGCAAATCTGCTTCCGTCATGATTTCTTTTCCTACACCGCGTTGGTTGCTGATCACAATGATCCTTCCAAACCGCTCACTCAACTTTTTAAAGGTATCCAGTACTCCTTTGCTAAAAATAAATTCACCCCAGTGTTTTACATATTCACCAAGTATTTCCTCATTGATCACTCCATCACGGTCAAGAAAAAGTGTCCAGGTCTTATCAATAGCAGAAAGATCTGGTATAGTCCTTTGCAGATCTGATTGTGCCTTGTTAAAATCTTCGGGTATGCCAATATCGATAAAGTATCCATCCTGTACCGAACCATAGAACGGATCCTGTGTAAAATATTTTTCCAGGTATTCTTTCTCAAATGAAAACACATGATTGAATGAATGTTGCAAAAACTTATCCTTTCTAAGAATGTAAAGGCCGCCATTGATCAACCCTTCGGGATAAAATTGTTTTTCCTTGAATGAAATGATCCTGCCTTCCTGATCTATGTCTACAACTCCATACCTTTCAAAGGAATGCATGGGCTTTAGTGCCAGGGTGCAAAAAGAATGATGAGCTTCGTGAACGGCCAATAAGGCATCCAGGTCCACTTTAAATAAAGTATCTCCATTAGCGATCACAATATCTGCCTGGGTAGTTTTTTCCAAAGCCAGCCTGATCGCTCCACCTGTTCCAAGAGGCTCTTCTTCGATAACAGTATGATATTGTAAAGTTGGATATTGCTCTGTAAGGAAATTTGCAATAACACCCCATTTATAACCCAGGGAAAATACAAATCGTTCTATCCCTTGCATGCGTAGATGATCTATTACATAGGATATAAATGGTTTTCCTGCCACAGGAGCCATGCATTTTGGCAATTCCGGAACCGCTTCTCTCAATCTTGTTCCTAGTCCTCCTGCTAATATGATCGCCTCTTTCATTTAAGATTTACTATTTCCATTATTAAGATCTGTCAGGAGAAATATTTTTCTTCTACTAACTGGCAAACAATATGTCCAAGGAGAATATGGCTTTCCTGAATTCTCGGCGTATCCCTGGAGGGAATATTTATTAGAAAATCTGTAATATCCTTCATCTGGCCACCTGTGGCACCTGTAAAGCCAACAGTGATGATCCCTTTTTCCCTGGCTGCTTCAAAAGCCCTGATTATATTAACAGAATTACCGGATGTTGACAACCCAACCAATATGTCACCTTTATTCCCGATACCTTCTATGAGCCTGGCATAAACCACATCAAAGCTATAATCGTTAGCTACCGCCGTAAGATAGGAAGTGTTGCAATGTAGGGCCTCGGCAGGTAAAGCCCTGCGGTCAGTATAAAACCTTCCGGAAAATTCTGCTGCCAGGTGTTGTGCATCTGCAGCACTACCACCATTACCACAGAAATAGATCCTTCCACCATTTTTCAAAGAAGCAACAATTACTTCTGAAACCTGGCTGACTGTTTGCAACAATTGCTCATTCTCTAATACCTGCTCTTTTACACTTATAGATGATCGTATAATGTTTTTGATTGTTTCCATTCCACAGTTTTTTTATATGGTCCAGGATTTTAAACCATGTTCAGTAAATGCATAATTGCGATGCACACCTCCAAATTGCCTGAGACTTTTAATTACCTCGTACTTGGAAGTGCCTGGGCAATAAAAGATCATAAATCCACCGCCGCCCGCTCCAGATATCTTACCCCCGGTGGCACCTGCTTCCCGTGCTGTTCGGTATATCTGTTCCATCAAAGGGTTTGATATACCTTCAGCCATCTGGATCTTTTGCTGGTAACCATAATCAAGTATTTCTCCAAATTCATGAAGTCTTCCTTTAAGCAATGCTTCCTTCATCATTTGTGACTGCTGCTTGAGTTGGTGCATGGCTTCTATGGAAGTATCTTTTTTAGCTACCACATTTTTAGATTGTTGCTCAATGATCCTTGCGGATTCTCTGCTTGTGGAAGTATAATACAATACAAGGTTATTTTCCAATTCAAACAGGTATTGCTGTTTAATGCGCAAAGGATTCACGATCACTTTATCATCCTCATAAAATTCCATAAAATTCACACCGCCAAAAGTGGCAGCATATTGGTCTTGTTTGCCACCGGCAAGATTCAGTTGTTTCCTTTCAATCTGGTAAGCATAATGTGCTATGTCATATTCACCCAATGGAAGCCTGAGCATTTCAGCAAAGGCACCAATTATGGCAACAACAAGAGTAGAAGAGGTGCCCAAACCGGAACCAGCGGGCGCATCCACAAAACTTGATAACTTAAATCCTTTACATTGCAGTCCATAGTCTTTTTGTATCGCATTGTAAACCCCTTTCAAAAGAATCAGGCTGCCTTCCAATGGCAGTTCTTGCTGAAAATCAAATTCTTCCTTCTCGCCTCTGTCAAAAGCTTCCAAAATGATTTTGGGTTCCTCCAACACTTCAATGGAAGCATGTGCATATAATGAAACAGTAGCATTAAGAATAGCGCCCCCATAAAGGTCACTATAAGGACTAACATCTGTGCCACCACCCGCCAACCCAATACGCAATGGAGCTTTACTTCTATAGATCATGGTATATATGCTTGTGCAGCACCTCCGGAAAGAAGTAGGAGACCTCTTAAATGCCCTTCGCCAAAGAAATGATCGCTTTGGTTAATTGACCCCAGGAGTACTTTTGTTTTTCAACGCGAAGATGCGGAATAAAATAATTTTCCCCTAATTGATAAAACCTGGTAATAGCTTGTGCAATAGATGCGGGGTCCGGTTCACATACCAATCCTGATTTTTCATGAGGAACCAGTGAAGGCAAACCACCTACATTGGTGACCACCATGGGCTTTTCAAAATGGTAGGCCAGGGGAGTGACACCGCTTTGAGTGGCATTACGGTAGGGTTGAACCACACAATCAGCTGCACACAGGTAATATTTCACCTGGCTATCAGGAATAAATTCAGTTTTTAAAATCACCTTATCCTCAAGCTTATATGCTTGAATCAGATCCATATACTGTTTGGGATCTTCATAAAATTCACCCGCGATAAGTAATTTAATATCCTGCTGTTGCAACTCTTTTTCTGCCATGGCCTTTAATAAAAGATCCAGGCCTTTGTATTGCCTGATAAAACCAAAAAATAAGATGATCTTATCGTGTACCTCAATACCTAAATGCTTTCGCGCATCTTCTTTAGCGACTTTATCACCAAAGTTATCGTACAGCGGATGTTGAATGAGTTGTACCGGCTTTTTGGTTTCGAATTCAAAAAGATCATTTTTCACCTTTTCACTCATTGTCACAAATCCATCACAAGCTTTTAAAAAGTACCTCGTGAATGCCTTATCACCCGGCCGTTTTTCATGAGGTTTCACATTATCTGCGATACAGATGATGCGGGTATGGCGGTTCTTTTTAACCAATCTTAAAATAGTTCCCAGGGCAGGGCCCATAAAGGGAAGCCAATAGCGCACCACTATTATTTCCGGACTTTCTTTCCGGAGTCTCCTTCCCACCTTCACCCAGTTCAGTGGATTGACAGAATTGATAATAGAGCGGATCTTAATACCCGAAGGTGCAGGATCGGTAGAATATTGCGTGGTTCCCGGAAATAAGAAGGCAGGATATTGCAACGAAAATGATACAATAGAACAAGTGTTTCCTTCATTTATAAATTCTTCAGCCAGGCGTTGGTTAAAAGTTGCTAGGCCTCCACGTAATGGATGGCCTGGACCCATAATGATAATACGCTGCATTATAAGCCTATTTTATCTTCAATGAGGTAAGTATTCCGTCCTGGTGCATTCCGAGCAATGAGCTCTGATATAAATCCAGCCAGGAATAGTTGCATACCTATGATCAGAGAAGTTAGTGCAAGGTAAAACCCAGGTCTGTTGGTAAGTGCTACAGATTCGTCAACAAATTTTGCTATGATCAGGTATAGCGTAATGCCCAGGCCTGCTAAGAAAAACAGTGTGCCCCACAATCCAAAAAAGTGCATGGGTCTTTTAGAGAACTTGCCCACAAACGTGATGGATAGCAGATCAAGGAAGCCATTCACAAAACGTTCCCACCCAAATTTGGTTACACCATATTTCCTTGGACGGTGCTCAACTACTTTTTCTCCTATTTTTTTAAAACCTGACCATTTGGCCAATACCGGGATATACCGGTGCATTTCTCCATAGACCTCAATACTCTTCACTACTTTTTTCCTGTAAGCCTTCAATCCGCAGTTGAAATCATGCAGCTTAATATGAGATACCCTGCTGGTAACCGAATTGAAAAACTTGGAGGGGATATTCTTGGTCAATGTGTTGTCAAAGCGTACTTTTTTCCATCCACTTACCATATCATAGCCATCGGCCACGATCATTTGACGCAGCTCAGGAATCTCGTCAGGACTGTCCTGCAGATCGGCATCCATGGTGATCACTACTTCGCCATGGGCTGCTTTGAAACCTTCATTCAAAGCAGCTGACTTACCATAATTGCGTTGAAATTTAATTCCCTTAATATTATTATCGATAACCCGCAGCTTTTCGATTACCTCCCAGGAATTGTCAGTACTTCCGTCATCTACCATAATGATCTCATAGGTATACTGATGTTCCGTGCACACGCGCCTGATCCACTCTGCAAGCTCTGGAAGAGACTCTTCTTCGTTCTTTAAAGGAATTATGATCGATAGATCCATTATACTGCAGGTTGATCAAAAGGATTATGTGGTTGTTTCTTTGTGATGGCTGCTCCTAATAGGGAGCCAATAGCGCCAACTATAACGAACACAAGCAATGAACCGCCTACTACACCCACCCAGAAGAATTTCCGGGCTATTTCCATTCCTTTATCTATCTGTTCATCCGTTACATTGGGACTTTGTTCCATTTGTTGGCGTGCCATTTCCAGGGATTTTTCCTTAATGTCAGGGAAAAGCAGGAAAAATAAAATGATGAATACAATATAAATGGAAGTAAATACCGCAGTGGATTTAAACCCAAAAGCAAACAGATCACCAAAGCTTTTCGTATAATAATTGGCCTTGCCAAACTGGTTTACAAAAAACATAAGGCCTCCTATAATAAGCAGGTACTGCAAAAAGCCCAGGCTTTTTTGTTGGGTCAGCCCTAAAAAATTAGTAATGATTGCAAATACGATGACTAATCCGGCTATGATCAGCCCAGCCGGTATATGTGTAATAGGCTTTTTTTCTTCCATGATCTTAATATTCGTTCAAAAATAGTTTGTCTTTATTAATAATACCTATAGCCTTCCCGGTAAGTTCGCGCCCGATAAAAGGAGTGTTTGCAGACTTGGTTTGCAATGTTTTTACCGTCCATTGTTCTGAAGGCAGGAATAGAGTCAGACTGGCTGCAGCATCGGTGGTAATAGAAAGATTTTCCAAACCGAATATCCGGCGAGGATTAACGCTCATCAGGTCCACCAGCTTTTCTACTGGCAGTCCGGGCATGCAGGTATGAATGGCTGCAAAGCATGTTTCCAGCCCCGTCATTCCATAATCTGCGTATTCAAACTCTACTACTTTATGGTCAGTGTCCTGTGGAAGATGGTGAGTGGCAATACAATCTATACTACCATCCAATAAAGCTGCCCTGATGGCCTCTCTGTCTATCCTGCTTCTTAATGGAGGATTCACTTTCAGATTGGTATCATATCCTGCCAGGTCTTCATCACAAAAGCAAACATGGTAAGGTGTAACAGAGCAGGTGACCGATATACCTTCCTTTTTGGCCGCCTTTATTAAAGCTATGGATTTGGCAGTACTGATGCCTGTCAGATGTATTTTTGAATTTGTATATTTTGCCAGCTCTATATCCCTTTGCACCATTAATTCTTCAGCAATGGCAGGCTTGCCGGGAAGACCCAGACGGGTAGATTCAACGCTTTCATTCATTAATCCTGTAGCACTAATGGCCTTATCATCAGGCACCTGGATCACCGTTTTATCTATAGCTTTTAGATATTGAAGTGCCTTCAATAAAATTCCCGAAGACTGAATGGTATTCGTTCCATCACTAAAGGCCACTGCACCGCTTTCATGCATATCATACATTTCGGCCAATTCCTTCCCCTCTGCGTTTTTGGTTATGGCACCAATGGGATGAATATTTACAGGCACTTGCTTACTTTTTTGTACAATGTACTCCACCAGCGACTTGTTGTGCAATACCGGCATGGTGTTCGGCAATACCATTACATCAGTAAATCCTCCCGCAGCTGCGGCATGCGCACCGGTTACCAGTGTTTCCTTGTATTCCATTCCCGGATCGCAAAAGTTGGCATACACATCTACCCAACCTGGAGAAACATGAAGCCCGTTAATTTGAATTTCCCTGGTTGCATTGGAATCGATATTACCAATCTGGCCAATCTTTCCGTTTTGAATAAGAATATCTACTTGTTGCTGATGAAAAGGCGAGGAGGGATCAATTATGCGTACTTGCCTTAATAGAATATCCATTAAGCAGCGAAGATAATGGATAGATTGAAAATTGCATAAAATATGCCCGGGAGGGGTCAATGTGGCCAGTCTTTGGTATAAGCTTCAGTTCCTTGAAATTACCTGGCATGACCTATTTGTTCTCCCTGCTTATAATGTTTTTTTTCCTGCCCGGTAAGAATGACTTTGTCCTGTTGAAAAAGCATGATGAAATCAGAACCCCCAAAAGCAAAATATCCAAATTCACTTCCTTTTGTTAAAACGGCTCCTTCGTCCACTATGAAGTTTACTGATGATATATGTCCCATACCCACAGGCATCAGGGCCACTAAACCTACCGCTGTATCCATAACCATGCATCCTCTTGTGTGCGTAAACTGAAATCCGACGTCGTCTACGTTTTCCAGCGATCCGTCAGGTTTTGCCGACTCTTCTATCCAGGTGCGGCCGGGTATTTTCCTGATCTCCATTACCTTGCCACCAACTGGCACATGATAGCGGTGATAGTCTGAAACACTTAAAAAGGTATGCGTAAACAAACCCCCTTTAAATTTTTCTTTATAAGCGCTTTCTCCCAATAAATCACTCACCGAATATTGACGGCCTTTTACCAACATGCAGGAGTCATCCTGTATAGGCCATTGACCTTTATATTCACCATCAGTGGGAGCCACTAAAATGCGGTCGTCACAGAGCGCGGCAATTGGTCTTTTGCCTGGTTTTATTTGCCTGGCTAAAAATTGATTAAAGGTCAACCAACCACTAGGCCCTTTTATATAATCCTCAATATGATATTCAGGATTGCTGATGAAAGTTTGCAGGGTTTCGGCGGATGCAGTAGTATCCATAAAATCGCCTCTTGATACTACAAACTCATTCATCCAGGCATTGAAGGCTTCATCCTTTTTTAGCAAATCATCCGACGACCTCCAGATCACGTAATAAAATTCCCTTACAGAAGGCATCAACTCCTTTTCATTTGGAATATGGGTTAGCAAGCCATTCAGATAGTCAAAATAACTTTCCAGGGTAGTTAATCCCGGTAAGTGTGCATTTTTCAAAGAAGCTTCCAGTGCATATTTTAAATCAGTCCTGGCCTTAAGTAATGTAATTAATTTTTTTACTAGCGGTTGTTGTAAAGACATAGACATTATGAATGATTTATTTCAATTTAACAAAATCAACTTCTAAGAAAACTCTGTAATTGTTATTATTTGTGGGGAGGATTAATTTGTGGTATTGTGTATGTGTTGCCATCCGATAGTAGATGCACTGTTAAGTTGCGAGCCGTTATAGGCTTATCATCTGCAAATTCCCTAATATTAGCATCTGCAATTTGAAAGCCTTCAATGATCACCACCAGGCCAGTTCCCAACACCTGCATCTCCTTTCCCTTTTTTACCAGGATACAAGTGTCTTCTTCTATGCCAATTCCAATACTTGTTGGATTTGTTATTACTACCTGTGCCATTCTAACAAAGCGGCCACGATGAACAAAATGGGTGTCAATACACACATCCTTGAGAAATTCAAGGCCTATGGCTACTTTAATCTGTCCACCCAATTCCTGTACTTCCTCATTACCAGCATAGATCATTGGTGTGGACAAGGCCATGGCTCCGGCACTGGTACCTCCAATCACAATAGTGTCGTGTATATAGCGCTGCTTCAGCGATGTAAGAAAACTTGTTCCACCGTATAGGGCTGTAAGCAGCAGTTGATCACCGCCTGCAAAGAAAAAAGCATCTGCTTTCCTGATCCTTTCTTTCAATTCGTCTTCTAATATTTCCTTTCTTTTTTCATGATGAATATGGCCAATTTGAGTAACACCAATTTTCTCAAATACTTTTTTATAGTCTTCAAATGATTCAGGGCCTTCACTACTGGCAGTAGTGATCACTTCAATTAATGGATCGCGCTTATGAGTGGCCTCCTTAAATGCTTGTAAGACTTCCAGTTTTATAAAATCAGAAGGCTTTTTTTTATTATCCGGCGCATCCCCACCTTTATTTTCTTTTCCCCCTATTACTACTAAGGTACCTTCTGGCACTGGTGCATGATTTTCTGTTGATCTCTTATTCAATGATTTCGGATTTTGTTGCTTTAACGAGGCTGTTATTTATTAATGCAATTTTTAAACCATATGGAATGTCCAGAAAGTAAGTCTGCTGAAACTGTAGAATCCAATACTTGAAATGTTCAAATACTCAAATAACTCAGCAATAGTTAATTATCTTCTTCAAAGATGAAATAGTGATTCCTATGAATGTATTCCCAAAAGTAAAGTTTCTATTAAGTAATATGATATAAGTTGGGGCAAAGGTCCGTACAGATTTTAAATTAAATTAAATACATAAACCATCCAATTTATTGTTGTTTTTATAATACAAACAGTAAGAACGAGAGGCTTTCGGTTGATCATCACACGTAATCATAGTTATTTGGCTTAAACCAATGTGACTAAATAGTTCTGTTTTAATAATTATATAGAAATGAAGGAAAGTATTTGCTATGATAAATGAGTCATAGTTTTTATATTGTCTGCAAAAGATTAAAAATTGAGGAACTTTCTTTTTGTTTTGTCGGCTGGCAGTTTTTTACTTCATTCTTGTCAAAAACCTTCCGAACCCATAGAACCCCAGGATCCCATAACTATTTTATCTATAAAACCAGACCATGGGCCTGCAGGAACTATTGTTACTATAAAAGGACATGGTTTTAAGGATAGCCTTGCTCTTAATAAAGTATTTTTTAATGGTAAAGAAGCTTCTCTTATTAGCGGATACGATGAAACTCTCATTGCAGCAGTACCCAATCAGGCAGGAACAGGTAATGTTACTGTAAAGGTAGAAAACAGGGTTTCGCTAGGACCAATATTCACATATGAACCTTCAGTTATTGTAAGCACTTTTGCCGGGAGTGCGGATCCTGGTTCGTCAGACGGGGTTGGAGTCAATGCACATTTTAGTCATCCAGACGGAATTGTTAAGGATGCTGCAGGTAATCTGTATATTTCTGACAACTATAATAAATCCATACGAAAAATTACCCCGGAAGGAATGGTAACAACTTTTGCCAGGTTTGACAATCTGATGAATAGTCCCAGGGGTCTTGACATAGACGCAAATGGAAATTTATATGTTGCAGATAATGTGTTGAATGCAATTTATAAAGTCACGCCATCTGGTGAAGTGAGCATCTTTACTATTGCTTATGGCATTAGTTCTCCTTTGGACCTAGCTATAAGTCGGGATGGTAAACTATATGTGGTGGACTATGACAACAAGCGTATAGCTATTGTTTCTCCTGATGCACCTGCAATAACATTTGCGGGCAATGGCGTTTTAACTAGTTTTATTCACCCGCAGGGTATAAAGTTTGATAAGGCAGGCAATCTCTACGTTGTTGAGGACAATAAAATTCAAAAAATAACCCCTTCAGGAGTTGTCACTACTGTTGCTGGTTGTGAAACGTGTTCTTTCAATGATGGGCCTGCGTTATCTACAAGCTTTAGCAATTTGAGAAATATAACATTTGATGAAGAAGGAGTTATGTATATCGCTCAACGAAGTAAAATAAGAAAATTAACTTCTGATGGTATGATAAAAACCATTGCAGGGAACGGGTGGTTAGGTTTTGCAGATGGTTTTGGACTGAATACGCAATTTAATTCAGCAGTTGCTTTAGTATTTGATAATAAGGGAAATTTATTCGCTACAGATAATGAAAACAATAGAATACGAAAAATAGTTTTTGAATAATTCTAAAGGAATTCTTTCTAAAAAACTCAATGTCTTTTATATAGAATATCTCTTTGTCGGGATGACTGGATTCGAACCAGTCCCGCCAAAGGCGGGATCCCGAACGACGTGCGCTACCGGGCTGCGCTACATCCCGAAGTACTGGACAAATTTATTTATTTAACTAAAAATGGTACATGAGCTTGGGCAGGAAATTTGAATAGATTTCAATTAAAAGGGCAGTCATACTGACTGCCCTTTGACATACCAGGGTTGATTGGCCATATCCAAATCTTACATACATATCTATTCCAGTACAAGATCCAATCGGCTTCCCACAGGAAAAATAATCAGGGTAACAATACCCTGTCAATAACATGAATCACACCATTGGTTGCCACTACATCTGTTTGGATGATATTTGAAGATGCAGAGCTGGCACCATCTATTTGCGCACCATTATTTAATAATACTGTTGTCATTCCACCTGACAACATGGTTAACATCTGGCCATTAACCAGGTCTGATGAAAACACCCTACCGGCTGCCACATGATAAGTGAGGATAGGGATCAGTGCTGATGGAGTAGCTGCTTCGATGGAAGCAATAGTTGGAAAACCGGCATCAATAAATGCCTGGTTGGTTGGAGCAAACACGGTAAGAGGCCCAGCACCTGCCAGGGCATCTACTAAACCTGCTCTTTGCACTGCAGCTACCAGGTAGGAAAAGTTGGGATTAGCTGCAGCTACTTCCACAATATTGCCTGCAGGGGGCATTAAAACCCGGTCTATAGCATGTATAATTCCATTTTTTGCTGCAATATCTGCCGCTACCACACTGGAACCATTTATAGTTACAGTGGCACCACGACGGATAATGTATGCTGCCTGGTTGCTCAACATGGTTAATTCAGTATAAGTTTCAGGAACCTGGGTTGCCATCACCTTGCTTCCTAACACATGATAAAGAAGGATAGCTTTAAGTTTATCTACCGGCATAGTATTGATAGCCTGCCGGGTACCTAAACCAAGTGCAGCAAATGCCTCATCAGTGGGAGCAAATAAAGTGTAGGCAAACTTTGGATCATTTAATTCATTGGCCAACCCTGCTTTGGCAATGGCAAAGGACAATAATTGAAAACTCGCCTGCCGGGGTGTGGTATTCCTGGCTTGTGCGCTGCCGGTTTTATTGATCTGAATAGAAAGTTTTTGAAGTAAGGCTACAATTCCATCCTGCAATGTATTTGTGTCCTGAAAATCACTTGCTTTTTTCTGACAGGAAATAAATAATAGGGAGGGCAGCAATATGGCCGCCAACAGATACTTAAACATTGGGCATTTGTTTTATTGGTTAATAAATCGCGGTTTCCCAGGATGTTTCAGCTATAGCAGAATGATAAGAAGATCAACAACTCCGTAATCAAAAGGTTGAGAAAATAAACAAGTTGTGAGGATTGATTAAAACATATTTACTTAATGGTAAAAAAGTTCAACAAGAAGTGGCCGATGTTTATGTTAGTTAAGCTAATAAAAAAAACCATCTGCTTTTAGGGAGCCGGCATTAATGTCGGGACGATCCCGCCAAATGACGGGACGCCCCCTGGCACCCCATACTGTTATAAAAATAAAAAAGGCAACTCATAACTGGATTGCCTTTTAATTGGTCGGACGACAAGATTCGAACTTGCAACCCCTAGCACCCCATGCTAGTGCCCCGCCAGAGGCGGGGCTACGTCCCTCAGTAGCCTTTTAAATGCCTCGCCACCTTTATAGTTCTTTATTTGCTTTTCTCTTTTCAATGCTGCAGCTTTATCCCTTAAAGCTTCCTGGTAGATAAGTATAAAAGGAATTTTGATTTTGTTGAGCGTTGCAAACCAGCATTGTGAAAGTTCAATCTTGCCACTACATCTGCGGTGCTGCCGATATAATATTTCCCATCCTTTAAACTTTTAAGGATATATACAAAGTAGCTCATAATTAAAAAACCGTCTCCTTTTAGGGAGACGGCATTAATGTCGGGACGATCCCGCCGAATGGCGGGACGACCCCGAGCACCCCATGCTGTTATAAAATTAAAAAGGCAACCCATAACTGGATTGCCTTTCAATTGGTCGGGACGACAAGATTCGAACTTGCGACCCCTAGCACCCCATGCTAGTGCGCTACCGGGCTGCGCTACGTCCCGAAACATTTAAATCTTCCAAAAACCTTTTTGCACCTCTTTTTTAATCTTCTTTTCCAAAACTAATGCTTCTAACTTTGCAGGTAAACAAATTTCATATATAAGCCTCCAGTCAGATGCTTTACTTGTATATCTACTCAGTCCTTTATTATGAGCCTCTAATCTTCTAACTAAATCTTCAGAGCTACCAACATAATGTTTCTGTAAAAAATCAGAATAAATTATGTAAACATAATAACTCATTGTGCTCTTACCGGTCCCGCCAGAGGCGGGATACGTCCCGAACGGGGGTGCAATTTAGGTAATAATCTCTTTCAAATCATTGATGTAATGTAGTTTGCATAATTATGACCGAAGAGCGCCGCCAAAAATTTGAAAGGGTATTGGCCCACAGGCAAAATGACCTGACCGTGGTTTTGGAGAATGTATTTGACCCACATAATATTTCTGCTGTCATGCGCAGTTGCGACGCTGTGGGCATACAGGAAATTTATGTATTGAATACAAAAATACCAAGGCACAAGAAATGGGGCTTTCGAAGCAGCAGCAGCGCAGCCAAATGGCTTACCGTTCATCAGTTTGAAAACACAGACGAATGTTTTGCAGCTATCCGCAAAAACTATTCATCCATCTTTACCACCAGCCTTACCAATAATTCAATAAGTTTATACAGCATGGACCTTACCCAAAGCATAGCGCTGGTATTTGGCAATGAGCATTCTGGTGTTAGCGATGAGATCAATGCCTTGGCTGATGGGAATTTCCTGGTGCCCCAGGTCGGCATGATTCAATCTTTGAACATCAGTGTGGCCTGTGCAGTTACCTTGTATGAAGCTTACAGGCAAAAACAGGCAGCAGGTCATTATGAACATCAAAAGCTGTCATCGGAACATAGTCATAATCTATTCAACCAATGGGCATTGAATCGTGAAATGGATGCTTAAATATTTATGGATCGTATTTATTTTCTGCTGTTTGCAAGGAATAGGCCAGGAGATACCCAGGTGGAAATTACATGACCTGCAAAATATCATTCAACATTCAGATCATCCTTTGATCCTGAACTTCTGGGCCACCTTTTGCAAACCCTGCCTGGAAGAGCTGCCTTATTTCCAGCAGTTGGCTACTCAATATAAAGACAGTGGAGTACAATTGATCCTGGTGAGCATGGACCTACCCGAAGATTATAAAAAGATCAGGTCATTTACCGAAAAGCATCATATCCATGCTACAATAGTTTACCTGGACGAAACCAATGCAGATCTATTTTGCCCTATAGTAAATAAGGAATGGACTGGCTCAATACCAGCTACCTTGTTTATAAATAATAAGAACAATTACTGGAAGTTTTACGAGGCTAAAATGTCAAAAGAAATCCTGGAAAAGGAGGTAAGCACCTTAATCAAAAACAGGAAGTAAACTATCTTAAAAAAATATTTTGGCCAATTGATTACATATTTAATAAACTGTTATAACTTAGTAAAGACTAAGAGTTATCACCTATCCTTCTAAGCTACTTAACCCGCACGCTGATGAATTTCCTTTAAGCATCCTTTTTATTATCTGAGATCTGTACAACGTAAACTTTTAGAAGTTCCATCCCTGGTAAAGCAGTTATCCTGCCCTTGGTATTGTTTGTCAACATCACCAGTGGTCAACCTCCTTTTATGCATACAACTGCTTATTTCACACTAGAAATAAAATTTTTCCAAAAGCACATAATTAGTATCCACGAACAGCGTATACTGGATAAATCCCCACCCTAATAATCAATTGCTTCCTTAATAAAAATTATAAGCCTTTTCCAAAGCCTAAAATGCATTTATTACGGCTAATGGTTATTCTATTGTCAAAAGGCTGTTGCAACCTTAACACCCGTTTTCAAAATCCTTCCTTCTGCTACCTGCTTGAGACTTACCTAAACATCCTCTGAGAAACAAGGAAAATAGTGTTATTCATTCACTTCTTAAACCTTGTTTTATGGATCTCAAAATCAACAAAAACAACAAAAAAAATTGGCTTCTCTACAAGTTGCCGGGGCAGTTATGCAAGTTAAAAATTGCATGCTCTTTAGCTCTTGTTTTTATTTTTTCACAATTACAAGCTCAAACGGATGGAAATCCTTCTGACTGGCAAGCTCTTATTTCAGGAGGAAACTATGTAAAGATTAATAGTCCAAGAGTAGACAGAATTAATAGCAGTCTTGATGACATTCTAGGCTCTGGGGCTAAAGATGTTAATAATTTTTCTCTTTGGCATTGGGCAGTAAATAGTGCAAACGATAAAACAGACATTCAAAATGCAACAATTGTTCTTTTACCAGGTCACTTTGTTCGTTTTGCAGCTGACAGATTTGCCCAAAATGGAGATGCTGAAATTGGAATTTGGTTATTAAAAGGTTCACTAAGTGAAAACAGTGACTTTACATTTACCGGCGTTCATACAAATGGTGATGTGCTTATAACAAGCAAGTTCACAAATGGAGGTACGCAACCAAATATCACTGTTCGCACATGGCAAAATGGAGTATTATCAAGTGCAAGCAATCCACCTAGCGGGCATGCAGCCGTTAATACATCCGAATTAAATGTACCTGGGGTATTTCAAAACTTTAAATCAAAGTTTGGTGCTCAAAATAAATATCCTGCAGGAGCCTTTTTTGAGGGAGAGTTAGATTTGGATGATATCCAGGGAACAGATGCCTGTTTTACCAGATTTTTATTTGAAACCAGCCAATCACAAGCCAGCACAGAATCATTGGGCGACTTTTTATTAGGCAATTTTAATACGAAACCCAATCCTCCATCTGTAACCAATGTATCAAAATGCTTTGATGGTACAGCAATATGTGCAACAGCAGATTGCGGTAGCAATAATGGCACTCTTGTATTTTATGATGCTGCTACAGGCGGAAATATAGTACAAAGTCCATGTAGGACTGCAGTCGGCACATCTACTTATTACGCAGCCTGTGCAAGCGATGGCTGCGAAAGTGACCGAGTTGCAGTAACAGCTACTGTTTATGCAAATCCAACAGTAAATGGATTAATACAAATTGAGTCAGGTGTAACACAATTAACAATTGGTAATCCTCCAGTTGCGGTTGATGATATATACCAAATTAAATTATCTACAACTAATGTTGCTCATTTGTATGTTCAAAATCCAGTTGCTGGGGTTACATATACCTGGACTAGGATAAATTGTGATGGTACAGCATATTCGAGTGATGGAAAGTCTACATTTACACCGAATGGTTCAACTGCTACACTGACATTTACCAGTGCACAATCACTAGCTAATAGTTATTGCTTTAGAGTTACGGCATCAGAAGATCATGGAAACAATGTAATTTGTACTGCTACAGATGAAGTGGAAATACGTCCATTATCTACTGCTATCAGGTGCACAATTTTAGGTGATGCTGTAGTTTGTGCTGGTAGCACACATACTTATGTTCTTGATGCCGACAATCCAGCTGATGGAGCAGATGCTCTTGATCCCGACTTCAATTATGTTTGGTCTATTTCTGGCAATGGAACAATTAATAATCCAGATGCAGGCAAAACCACAAAGAGTGGGACTAATACTATTTCTGTTACAGCTGGAGCAACTGCAGGAAGTTATACAGTTACACTTACTATAACAGGCAAGAATAATAATTTACAAGATCCTTCACCTTGCACGGCAACAGCAACAGTAACTTTAGTTAGTTTAAGTCTGGGAAAAGCAGATGTTACTTGCAATGGTGGAAGCAATGGAACCGTCACAGCGACATTTAGTGGTGGCACATCACCTTATAAAGTACAAATTGATGGTCAATCATATGTAGATCCTGCAACTTCACCTTACACATTCCAGGGCTTAAGCGCTGGTAGCCATACTGTACATGTAGTAGATAAGAATGGCTGTGAGGCAAGTAGTTCAATCACTGTTGGACAAGCAGATGCACTTACACTTTCATTACAAAAGGTAGACGTAACATGTAATGGAGGTTCAAATGGTAGTGTAACAGCAACATTTGGCGGTGGTTCTGGCAGCTATGAAGCTCAAATTGATGGTGGTGGTTATGCTTCTGCAACTTCACCTAAAGTGTTTGGTAGCTTGTCAGCTGGTTCTCATACAGTTGATATCA
>JAEZLJ010000147.1 GCA_023415275.1 Bacteroidota bacterium | reverse complement strand
GGATACTCCGTGCGAACACGGAGTATCCTGGGCTTTCCTATACCGGTGATAGGGAGTAGGTAGGGCGGAGATTGCTCACTTGCTATTCCCCAGGTAGGCATTTTCGTTTCCTTTATTGTAATCAATAAGGGATAAGGGTAGATATGTTTTGCCCTGTCTCTTAAAACCCGGACAATTATTGAACTTTACCAGGGCCCGGTTGTTGGGTTGGTTGCACTACACCTGGCCAACCTGTTGCCAGATAGTCCCGGGATCGCACCTATTTTTTCATTACATATAGATAAAACATTATTTCATGGGTTCCATACACCGCTTACAAGCTGTTCAACTAATACCTGCTCCTATAGAAAAGGTCTGGTCATTTTTTTCTGATCCTGGCAACCTGCTGGCCATCACGCCTCCCTTTCTGAACCTGAAAGTGACCAATGAAGTGTACGGGCATGAGGCCTATGCCGGGCAGGTCATCACCTATATTGTGAAACCCCTGCTTGGTATTCCTGTATTTTGGATGACCGAGATAAAGCACGTGGTGCCGCAGCAGATGTTCGTGGATGAACAAAGAAAAGGGCCCTATCAGCTTTGGCACCACCAGCACCATTTTGAACCTATTGATGGAGGGGTAAAGATGACCGACATTGTTCATTATAGCCTTCCTTTTTCCTTCCTGGGCTCCATGGTCTATGCACCCCTGGTAAAACCTAAACTGCAGCAGATCTTCACGTTCCGTTTTCAAAAAGTGAACGAACTTTTTGGCGCCTGGCCAGGCGGGCAGGAAATGGATATAGCATTTTCATAAATGAACTTTTGCCTTGCACATTACCCTTAAACAGGAAGGCCATGCAAATGAGAGGAGCTTTGTTTGAGGATATTCTGGTGTTTACATTCAAAATGAGTGAAACTGAAAGAAAAAGCATGTAGTAGTATAAATACATAAGATTCTTATGTATATTTATTCCATGAAGCCCAACCAGCAACTTTTTAAAGGCTCGTTGACCACCATTTTATTGAAGCTGCTCAATGAAGAGGATAAAATGTATGGCTATGAGATCACTAAAAAAGTGAAAGAGCAAAGCCAGGGCAGCCTGGTAATTACCGAAGGAGCTTTATACCCGGCCTTGCATAAGATGGAAGCGGAAGGCATGGTAAAAGTAACGATCGAGTTGGTTGGCAACCGGCCACGTAAATATTACAGCCTTACAAGCAACGGCAAAAAAGAAGTGGCTAACAAGCTGCAGGAGCTTAATGATTTTATCAGGCAGATGCAGGCCTTGTTACAATTGAAGCCGGAAATTCCCCTTTCGTAATATACTATTAATGTACACCTATGCAACTCAGTGAAGCACAAATTGAAGCTCTTTACGCCTTTACCAAAAAGAAAGGCGTGCAATGGTATGATCTACAACTAGAACTGGTTGATCACCTGGCGTGCCGTATTGAAGAAGAGATGGAACACGAAGGATCTTTAGGGTTTGAAGCTGCCCTTGAAAAAGTATATAAAGGGTTTGGCCTTTTTGGATTTGCCAAGGTGGTGCAGGAAAAACATAAACAAATTCAGCGGATGGCCAGGAAACTATGGTGGCAGGAGGTTGTAGCCTATTTAAAATGGCCTAAGATCAGCTTATTGCTGCTGGTGGCTTTTGTGTTGTGGAAATTGCCCCAGTATATAGATCCTACCTTGTTAATGCGTGGCTTTGCGGCTGTGTACATTTTACTATCAGTGGGTTACCTGGTATATATGTCCCGGATCAATAAAATGAAGTATGAACTGTTATTGCTCAAGTTTGGGCGCTCGCATCTATCAGGGGTGGTATTTGTTTACGAATTCTTTATACTGTTTACCCTGGACCATTTTAGTGAGATCCAGTTTTGCGTATATGCTACCCTGGGCATACTCTTTAAATTAGCCTCCTTTCAATTGCATAATAAAGTAAAGGCACAGGCCATGGAATTATACCCGGAGGCCTTTGCCTGAATGAGCATGAAAAAATAATTATTGTTATTCGCCTGGTAGCGGGCAAATATATTTGGCCTATTTCTATTTAATGAAAAAGCAGGTAAGGCGATCTTCATCACATAAGAAAAAAGCCCGGGTGAAGTTCACCCAGGCTTACATCCGTCCAGCTTCTATACATTTCAAAGTGGACGCAAGTCTATACTGATCAATCCTTCCGGAACCTGACTTTGTTATCAATGTTCTGAGCTGTCTTCATGCCCTGTTTGGTACCCTCTTCTACAGCATGGCGGGTATGTATGCCACCATAAACCCTTGAAATGGCTATGTCATGTGCCAGTTCATAAAAGGAATTGTAACTATAGCTGCCCAGGTCAACAGAAACACCGTCAATAACTGCTGGTAATCCTTTGTAAGTGCTGTTGGTGAAATGGACATTGTCGCCAAAGATGCTGGTGAGCGCATAGGTAAATGCACCGCTGAAAGTGGCATGGTTGGCAGGAAAATCGGCATAAGGAGGTGTAGGTATGAATGGCTTCCACCACGTGGTGGGATCTGTGGATGGTTCAATAACACGGCGAATGAACTGGAAGGGCCTTTCCTGCATAAAATGGTATTTAGCTTTCATGGAACCAATGGTGGCATCCATGAGCGACATACCGGTTTTGGCATAAGCCATGGCGGTTACCTCCAGGGTAGGGTTTAATTGCTCTATCACTTGTTTAAAGACAGAGATATAACTGGACCCGGCGGGGTAGCCTTTTACTGCAGGGTCATCATAATATTTAGCCAGCCGCTTTTGATCGTAGGTCAGGTGTTTGGAAATATCATACACTTCCTGGTAATCGTGGTAATAAGGAGAGTTCTTATCCATGTCATTATAAGCGTAAGGCTCAGAGGTGACATTTTCAATGCTTCCGGCCACCATGGTGCGGGTATTGCCCCAATAAGCAAGGCCATTGGGTATAACAGGATTGTTATTTTCTGGCCACCACTTACCAGGTGAATGATCAGTCAATACCAGGGGCGCCCAGGAGGTCCATGGATGATCGGTGGTGGACCAGGTAAATATTTTATCAGCCACTGCTTTGCCAAAAGCCTTAGAACGTTCGAATATGGACGGGTCGCCAATTTCAGATGCGTAGGCCTGGTTCAATTCTGTTTCCAGTTTTTCCACCGCATCGTTGGTGGCAGGTGTAAAGGTGAATAGCTTCCTGGTGATTTCTGCTAAGGCGGCATTGGCGCTTGTAGGCCAATGGTAGGCTTTGCCTGGTTCCGTTTTAGGCATTTCAGGCAATTCGTTCAGCTGGCCATAAAGGCTTTGGTAGGCAGGCATGCCCGGCACAACAGATTCATACAATGCTACCCCACTGTAGGCCATGTATCTCCCGGGGTTAACACCATAAGAAACCGGGGGTGAATAGAGCAGGGGTAACTGAACGGCCAGCCATTTTTTGACGACATCTGAGGTATAAGTTTTGGTTTGTTTTAAATGACCCCGCGTGTCGTTATCAGCCATCCGGGCAGTGGCTGTAGAAGAAGGGGCAGAAAGTTCATTTTTCTGGCACGATACAATGGTGATGACAAAACAGAGCATCACCAATAATTTCTGGTTTGCGTTTAAATACATAGAAGCTGATTTTGGTTAAAAATGATTTGATAACAAAAAGGTAAGATGCCCTGCAGGCTACTTCCAATCGAAATCGACATGCGTAATTTTTTTAAGATATAAAGCCGCCAGGGTACCTGGATGGTGTTGGTTTTAATTCATTGCTGTTTGTCGCTAATATTTGCAGTTTATCTAATTTGTTATTGAAAAAGCGTTGGAGAAATGGTAAATTGTAAGAACAACTACTTGCGATGACCTTGCCCAAAACCAACGAATTTGTTTTCCTTCCCGAATACAGGGCATGGCGTCACCTCACCTATTGGTCTTGTCACATTGTTATATGGGCTTTATTCTGGATGGCAACAGGTTCAGGCTACTCTTTCCCCCGCCAGGTATTTAGCATGATTGTGTGGACGCCTGTCTTTATACTTTTTGGATATCCGTTGGTCTACGGTGCCGTTCCCCGGTTGCTTTTGCAGGGTAAAGTATGGCAGTTTATCCTGGTGGTATTTTGCTGGGCCATTGCAGGACTATTTATCAATGGGGGATACAGGTTCTATGTGTATGTGCCTTTGCAGCAAGCTATGGGATTAGATCATATCTACACTCAGAAGACCATTATGCCCAGGGCTGAAAGTTATTTATGCATGACCACAGCCGTGGCAGCGCCGATGGTCATCAGGTTCTTCAAGCTATGGACGATTAAGCAGCGAGATTTAATGCTGGCGCAACAGGAGCGGATCACTGCACAGTTGCAATTGCTAAAGGCCCAGGTGCATCCTCACTTTCTCTTCAATACATTGAATAACATATATGCTTTCGCCCTGGAAAGCTCGCCCAAAACACCGCAGATGATCTTAAAGCTTTCTTCCTTGTTGAGCTATATGCTTTATGACTGCAGGGAAGAAAAAGTGCTGCTGGAAAAAGAAGTGGACATCATGAAAAATTACATTGACCTGGAAAAGGAACGGTATGGTGAAAAGCTGGATATATCTGTGAATATTGAAGGCGATATACAGGATCAGTTCATTACTCCTTTGCTCATATTACCATTCCTGGAAAATGCATTCAAGCATGGCACATCCGAGCAATTGGAAAAGCCCTGGATGAGCATCGATATCATGGTGAAGGACAGGCAGCTCAAGTGCAAAGTGGTGAACAGTAAGAATCAATATGTTCCCTTTCATGAAAATGGAGTGGGGATCAATAATGTGCGGAAGCGACTGGAGTTGTTGTACCTGGAGCGACACGATCTGAAACTAAAAGATGAGGGGGAGTTTTTTGTAGTTTCTCTCTTACTGAACCTGAAGGAAATGAATGATCCATCAAGGGCCACATTAGGCGATCACTTTAAAAGGTATAAGCATGAAGATCCGGTGTCTGTTGGTTGATGATGAGCCACCTGCACTAAAGGTGCTGCAGTCATACGTTTCCCAGATCAGCGGGCTGGAACTGGCAGGCGTTTGCAGCAATGCTATAGAAGCTATTGATGTATTGCATGACAAAATGGTGGATGTGATGTTCCTGGACATCAAAATGCCTAAGATCATCGGCACACAATTCCTGCGTAGCCTTAGCCATCCTCCCAAGGTAATATTTGTTACCGCCTACCGCGAATATGCGGTGGAGGGCTTTGAACTGGACGCTGTTGATTACCTGGTAAAGCCGGTGTCTTTTGAAAGGTTTTTAAAAGCCATCGATAAACTCAAGAGATCAGGTAATCATCACCAGGTTGAAGAGGAAAAACTATACAATCACAATCCTAATGCATTTGTTTATTTGAAGTCGGACAAGGTGATGCAGAAAATATTCATCGATGATATTCTTTACATAGAAAGCTGGAAGGACTATGTGAAACTATTTTTTGCTAACGGGAAGCATTTGCTGGTAAAGCAAACTATCAGTGCTATGGAAAGCCTGCTGTCGGAACACAAGTTTTTACGGGTGCATCGCTCTTATATTATTTCACTGGACAAGATATCAGGATACAGCCATTCCTGTGTAAAAGTTGAGCATTCCGAGATACCTATTGGCCGTCTGTTTAAGCAGGCCGTGATAGGTCAGCTTACCAAAAGGTAAGAGAGAAAAGTGGCATTAAATATATCTTAACTTTAAGCAAACCCATTCAACAATGAGAACAGTAATCAAAATAATCCTGGTGTTTTTTGTATTTATAGCAAGTTATTATTTTGTTTACTGGTTACCTCTTTCCCTAATACCAGGTATGCATTCTCATGCAGTGCTTTCCCTAATTATTTCCATTTCAATAGCTATTGCCATTAGTGTTTTAGCATGGAAAAAAATGGCTGTTGCATCAAACAGCTTTGCATCCTATACTTTAGCTGGAGGCATATTGGTAGGAGCTATCAGTTTTGTAGCTGGTTTTTTTGGCCCTATTATTTTTACACCCGGTTCTAATCAGGGCCCTTTATTAGGCATATTTATTACAGGCCCACTAGGTTTTATTGTAGGGCTGATAGGTGGAGCAGTGTATTGGAAACTAAAGAGAGGTGAATTACGTAAAGCGTAATAACTCAATTATAATTATGCATACCTGCATTTTTTTTAATAGATGTCACTCCGTTAGGTATTTGTTATCAACTGTACAGGCCTGAATAGTAAGTAGCCATTATGAAAAAACGTGGGCTAATGTACAATAATGCCAAATCTCCTGGCTTTCCAAAAGCATGACCATCACAGCCAACTTACCATAAAGTTAGATGTCCATTGAAAGAAAAGGGCATCGGTAATGGATCATTAAATCAATGTATCTTCCTGTTTGTTTTAATTACATGTAATGAGGGTAGCTGTATATAGCACACATAGGTTTGAAAGGGATTATTTACTACAGGCCGCAGAAGGCCGGCATGAATTGTTATTGCTGGAGCCTCAATTAAGCGCCGACACCTGTTCTATGGCCCTGGGATGCCAGGCTGTTTGCATTTTTGTGAATGATGATGCCTCGGCACCCGTGATCAACCAGTTGGCTATGATAGGCATTAAATACATTGTGCTGCGTTCGGCAGGGTTCAATAATGTGGATCTGCCATCAGCTGCTTTACATCATATCAGGGTGGCCAGGGTGCCGGAGTATTCCCCCTTTGCAGTAGCGGAGCATACGGTTGCCCTGATGCTGACGCTGAACAGGAAACTGATCAAGGCGCATAACCGCATACGCGACCTGAACTTCTCCCTTGATGGACTTACGGGATTTGATATGCATGGTAAAGTTGCGGGTATTATAGGGCTGGGCAAGATCGGTAAGAGAGTGGCCGAGATATTAAAAGGTTTTGATTGCAAGCTAATGGCCTACGATCCATTTCCTGATGAGGAATGGGGTAAGGCACATGATGTAACATTTGAAACCGTGGAGGAGGTATTCAGACAAGCTGATATTATTTCCTTACATGCACCTTTAACGCCTGAAACACATTACCTGGTCAACAAAGATTCTATCAGTCGCATGAAAAAGGGCGTGATGCTGGTGAATACCGGCCGTGGTGCCCTGATCCATACCAGGGATGTGATCGATGCCTTAAAGTCTGGCCATATTGGTTACCTGGGCCTCGATGTGTACGAGGAAGAAAAAGGGTTATTTTTTGAAGACCATTCAGAGCACATCCTGCAGGATGATGTCATTGCCCGCCTGCTTACTTTTCCAAATGTATTGATCACCAGCCACCAGGCATTTTTAACTGATACTGCCTTACTGAATATAGCTGCCACCACTGTCAGCAACCTGGATCAATTTCAAAGGGATGATGCTTGTGTGAATGAAGTAAAAGCTTAGTTGTATCCTTGCAGTATGGCTATTATTTTTCATGTTACTACACGGGCAGAATGGGAACAAGCAAAGTCTGAGGGCGCCTACAAAGCTTCCTCACTGGCCCTTGAGCATTTTATTCATTGTAGTAAGGCGGAGCAGGTAGAGGGTGTGCTGCAACGTTATTTTAAGGGCATGAAAGACCTGGTTCGGCTAACCATTGATACCGGGTTGCTCACTTCTCCCTGGCAGTTTGACCTGGCACCATCTATCAATGAGGAATTTCCACATGTATATGGTCCTATCAATATAGATGCTGTAACTGAGGTAATACCTGTTCTGAGTTAGTATCTTAATTTGTTCACCAACTGTTAAATCGGTAGGCTAAGATTCCTATCTTTTTTCCAATAACCACCATTGCCTTTTGCGTGGACGGATCTTGTAGTTGGTGGTGATGTATTTACTGATATGTTCCATGGCTTCATTCACATCGTCCGTAAGCAATACCAGGTTCATATCTTCTTTGGAAATGGTGCCCTTTAATGCCATGTCTTCCATAGCTTCCATCAGCTCTTTATAAAATTCTTTACCAAATATTACTATTGGAAAAGTAGTGATGGTTTTGGTTTGGATCAATGTTAGTGTCTCAAAGAATTCATCCATGGTGCCAAAGCCACCGGGCATGATGATGAAGGCAAAGGAATATTTAATGAGCAGTGTCTTACGTATAAAGAAGTGCTCAAAAGTGATGGATTTGTGCACATATTTATTTCCTATTTGTTCGAAGGGAAGCTGGATGTTGCAACCGATAGACATACCGTCATTTTCATAGGCACCGCGGTTGGCGGCTTCCATAATACCCGGACCTCCGCCAGTGAGCGTGGTGAATCCCAGGCCCGCAATGCGCTTACCAAACTCCCGTGCGCATTTGTAATATTCATTGTCTTCTTTAAACCTGGCAGAACCAAACACGGTGATGCAAGGTCCTACAAAGTGTAGGTTTCGAAAGCCCTTGATGAACTCCCAGAATACTTTCCAGGCAAACTCTAATTCATAACCCCTGCTTTTAGGTCCGTCAAGATACACGTGTTCCTTAGGAGGGATGATGGGTTCAATCTTCTTTTTTGGGGGCTTGATCGGTTGCTCCATGGATTTTAAAAATAAAACATTTTTAAAGGCAATCATAAATGATATTGGTTAGGAAATCGATGGTCTTTACGCAAAAGATCCCTGGTCAATCAATATACATCTCGCTTACTTTTGCCAAATGAAGATCATCAGTTACAATGTAAACGGCATAAGGGCTGCTATAAAAAAGGGATTCATAGATTGGTTGCAAACGCATCCAGCCGATGTGATCTGCATACAGGAAGCAAAGGCTCAACAGAGTGATGTGGATGTACAACTGTTCAATGACCTGGGTTATCATGATCATTGGTTTTGCGCGCAGAAAAAAGGATATAGCGGGGTGACTGTCTTCACCAAGATCAAGCCTGACCAGGTGAAATGCGGAACGGGACACCAGGTAAGTGATGATGAAGGCAGGGTGATACAATTGGATTTTGGAGATATGCGATTGATCAACGCTTATTTTCCTTCCGGCACTACGGGTGATGAAAGACAGACATATAAATACAAATGGCTGGATGAATTCTTTGACTATGTGCAGGACCTGAAAAAAACGCACCCAAAACTGGTGCTTTGTGGTGACTATAATATTGCGCATAAGGAGATTGATATTCACAATCCTTCAGGTAATAAGAACACATCAGGCTTTTTAGCAGAAGAGAGAGCCTGGATGGATAAGTTTTATAGTAATGGCTGGGTGGACAGTTTCAGGCAGGTGCATCCTGAACCACACCGGTATAGCTGGTGGAGCCAGCGTTTTCCCTCAGTAAGGGCATCCAACAAAGGGTGGCGCATTGATTATATCAGTGTCACAGAACCGCTGCGTCCTTATATAAAAGATGCAGAGATCTATCCTGATGTAAAGCATAGTGATCATTGCCCTGTTTATCTGGAGCTGGATGGTCATTAGTAATGAGAAAAGGAGTTTAGACAATTTGAATCCTTTACGTATTAACGAATCAACTGATTGAAATGAATATGAAACAAAATGAAGCAGAGGGGTATGCCATCATCTATAATGTGACAGTGAAGGTAGATCCGTTTATAGCTGACCGTTGGTTGCAATGGTTATTGCAGGAGCATGCGCCTGCTATTCTGCAAACAGGTTGCTTCAATGATTATAAAGTGGTGAGGTTACTGGAAGTAGATGATTCGGAAGGCCCTACATATGCCATACAATATCATGCTGCATCTAAAGCCGATTACAACCGTTACATTGAAAAATTTGCAGCAGATATGAGAAAGAAAAGTTTTGATAAGTGGGGTGAGCAGTTCATTGCATTCAGGAGTGTCATGCAGGTTGTGAAATAGATGTGTACAAATAGAAGCCTATAGATTTTTTGTTTTCTTTTTATTGTATATTGGCCTGGAAGCCTTGTCCTGCCTGCATTTCAGGCCATAGCCGCTGAAATCCGCTACAGGTAAGGGTTTGAACGATATTGGTTAAAGATGGGTATGTTGGAAACACTACGTAAAATTCCGTAAAACCCTTGTACAATAAGGATTTCAGCCGACAAAACTAATTTTATAAAATGAGTAAAATTATTTTGTTGGATAAAAAAACCCTCTATTTTTGTTGCTGTCAAAACTTTTAAAATATCAACTATGAACAAAGCTGAATTGATCAACAAGATCGCTGATGATGCAGGTGTAACAAAAACACAAGCTAATGCTGCATTGGATTCTTTTGTTGAAGCCGTTACTAAGACCCTGAAAGGTGGTGGTAAAGTTACTTTAGTAGGTTTCGGAACTTTTTCTGTTTCTAAGCGTGCTGCACGTAATGGCCGTAATCCTCAAACAGGTGAAGTAATTAAAATCAAAGCTAGAAAAGTTGCCCGCTTCAAAGCTGGTAAAGAGCTTTCAGCCAAATTGTAATTGCTGCAAAAATGCATTGAAGCCCTGTCACGTACAGGGCTTTTCATTTGTTGCCGGCACCATCAATATTATTCTCCACCACAACTCGTTAAAGGTTGACCCGGTGGATATTTTTTTACGACATTTGCAAAACAAATAAATACAACTATGGGAAGAGGTGATAAAAAAACCAAGAAAGGCAAGATCTTCAAAGGATCTTTTGGAAAGGCAAGACCTGCCAGTGACAAGAAAACTACAGGTAACAAACCTGCTGAGAAAAAAGAAAGCTAAGCAGTTGGCTGGTTGATAAGCAGGTAAGGACTTTGTTTCTTAAAGCTTATCAACCTTTCAACCTGGCCAATGTGATCAGGGCGCCAGGCGTTCGATCTTCCATGCTCCATTTTCCTGCAGGGTATATTGAATTCTGTCGTGCAGCCTGCTTGGACGGCCCTGCCAGAACTCTATAATAACAGGCTTCAC
Source organism: Bacteroidota bacterium (assembly GCA_023415275.1). Taxonomy (GTDB): domain Bacteria; phylum Bacteroidota; class Bacteroidia; order Chitinophagales; family Chitinophagaceae; genus Flavisolibacter. The sequence continues at coordinate 14,061 of JAEZLJ010000147.1, read as the reverse complement.
AATATAACCACCCCAGTGTGGAGGCCTTTCAATATTTTTCTCCTGTAACTCCTTTGATATTTTTTGATATTGCTCATCCAGCCATGAACGGTTGGGGATTACATGGCTTTGCGGAGAGGTCCAGGCACCTACCTGGCTGCCTAGTGGCCGGGAATGAAAGTATTCATCACTATCCTGTTCAGATATCTTGTTTACTAACCCAATGATGCGCACCTGTCGCTCCAGCTCTTTCCAAAAGAATACGAGGCATGCTTTAGGATTCTCTTCCAGTTGGAGTCCTTTATAGCTTTTGTAATTGGTAAAGAAAACAAAACCTTCCTGGTTAAATCCCTTTAGTAATACAATGCGGGCCGATGGCATACCATCACTGGAAGCGGTGGCCAATGTCATGGCATTAGCTTCATCTACCTGGCTGTCAATGGCCTGTTGCCACCATTTGTCAAACTGTTGGATGGGATGGGAAGCGATTGCGGTTTCTAGCAGTGTTTCAGAGGAGTAGTCTTTGCGCAGGTCGGCAATGGATGGATTCATACGAACGATTATGCCGCAAAGGTAAAGGGTGGTTATTTACCAGAACCTTTCCGCAGCAAATAATCTCTTTCTTCAGCTATCATATCCAGCATGCTCTCTAATTCACCAATACGTCGCAATTCTGTTTGCAACTTTTTGTTGGTGTCGGTAACTGTTTGCAGGTCTGTATTCAGGTCTTGAAGAAATTGTACTTTTTTATGTAGTTGTTGTCTTTGCAGGTTGGCTTCGGCCAACTTATCTTCCATGGTATTGATCAATTGCTGAAGGCGCTGGTTCTCGGTATAAGTTTCTTCCAGCTTTTCTGTTTTGCGCTGCAGGTCTTTATGCACCTGCTCATAAGATTGACGGGTATCTTCCAGCTCAAGCGCCAGGTTGTTGGCACGGTTGGCCTGTTTTTCCAGGTTAGCCATTTTTGACTGAAGGAGCTCAAATTCCTGGTATACCTCTTCGATCTTACTGGCCATTCTTTCTGCCATGGATGCCTGCTGCTTTACTTCTTCCAATTCATCCTGCTTCTTTTCCAGCCTTGCTTCCAGGTTCTCTATTTCTTTTTCCAGGTGTTTGTTTTGGAGTTCCAGTTCCTCCCGGCCTTCGTTTTCTATTTCTTCCACCTGCTTTAAAAAGCTATTCAATAATTTCTGCTGCTGCAGAATGGTTTGCTTCAGATCATCAATGGACTCTTCTTTGGGCGCCGGTTTTGGCTTTACAGGCACATACTCAGGCGGTGCTTCCTCATAAACTTTCCTGGACTCTTTTTTAGGCTCCTGTATTTCTTTACTTAGGGTCCTTTCTTGTACAGAAGAAGGAACTGAGGCAGGCGAATGGTAAAACCCAGGCCGTAGTGTAACCTTTTGATTGGTTTGTTCAATCGTTTGCTTCAGAGATCTGCGACTGGTGATAAAGAAATAGATGGCGAGTGCTAAAACAATAGCACCGGCAAGGAGTACACCGATTTCCAACAGGCTAAGATTAATAGAAAGAAGTGACATCAGTTAGTTCAGTAAGTTTCGGTGAACAAACTAATGATTTTTTTTTAAAACAGGGTTAATGAGGGTTAAAACTTATACGGTAACCAGTGTTCCTACCTTTTCTCCCGTAACAACCCTACGTAAATTTCCGGGTTTGTTCATATCAAAGACAACAATAGGTAGTTCATTCTCCATGCAAAGCGTAAAGGCTGTCATGTCCATGACATTTAGCTTGCGGGTAATACATTCCTGGAAAGTGATAGTGCCGAATTTAGTAGCTGCAGGGTCTTTTTCAGGATCAGCAGAATAAATGCCATCCACCCTGGTGCCTTTCATAATCACATCTGCCTTGATCTCAATAGCTCTCAGCGATCCCGCAGTATCAGTAGTGAAGTAAGGATTACCTGTACCAGCACCAAAGATCACCACTCTTCCTTTTTCTACGTGGCGAATGGCCCTGCGGCGAATATAGGGCTCTGCTATCTGTTCCATTTTGATGGCGCTTTGCAAGCGGGTGTACACACCTATTTTTTCCAGGGCTGCCTGTAAGGCCATGCCATTAATGACAGTGGCCAGCATCCCCATATAATCCCCATGTGCCCTTTCTATACCGGTTTCAGCTTCATTCATGCCCCGGTAAATATTTCCGCCACCGATAACGATCGCTACCTGAACTCCCAGGTCTACAATGGATTTGATATCCTGAGCATATTGGCCCAACACCGTGGTATCAAAACCAAAGCTTTTATCACCCATTAAAGATTCACCGGAAAGTTTAAGAAGAATACGTTTGTATTTAGGTAGCATATGATCTGTTTAATAAAGCGCTGCGAAGATAAAGGAAGTTGGAAGTTTGAGCAGGTGAAGTTTTAGATACCTGCCGTTTTTATGCACCAGCAGGATGTTTTCTAATGAAATACCATTACAAGGTACAGCCCTGATTTTAACCATCCCGGTAGTGAAATCTATTCATAAAAAAACAGGGCTGTAGGCCCTGTTTTTTATTTAAGGTATTCAATTTACTGCTCCTGCATGACGGGCTTGGCAGTGTACTGCCGGAAGAAATCGATCTTGCCATCTTTATTAATGCGCCAGATCTCGTGGAGCATTTGACTGGTTACTTTGCCATCTTTGTCCGTATCATCTTCATGGCCCCAAATGGCCACCCAGTTTTCATTCCGGTCAATACTTTTCAGGGGCAGCCAAACTTCAATGCCGCTCTTCGTGCTACTGATCATGCTGCGCATTTGCTTTCCTGTAGAAAGAAAAGCATCTTTTCCTTTGATCAGTTCACCCGAAGGGGTCTGCATGACGATTGTGTCGGCAATGGCATCCGCATGCCTGTCAAGCTGGTTATCATCCCAGTCTTTCCACATGTCAAGGATCAACTTTGCATGTGCAGGATCACCCAGCTGGAATTTGGAAGAATATTCAGCCTGGTAAGGAAAGTCCATCATATTGCCTTTCATATCCATATTCCCCTTGTCTTTCATCTTGGTCACCTTGCCCTCCGCATCTTTGGTTTTTGTTTTGACCTTGGTATCCTGTGCAGTTACAAATAGTGGTAATGCTAATAAAGCTAATGGAATGAATAGAAGCCGTTTCATTTTGGAAGTTTTAAATGTTATGTATAGATGTACTATCCAGCAATAACATTTTCAACGGGCGCAGTTTGTTTTTCCAGGAGAAGAAAGAGTATATAAGTTACATAAAAATGCCCACAAGTGAATGCTCTTAAATAATGAACAGGTTAACAGGTTAGGACCGTAGAGTTCAATAAAGGGTAAGATCAACTATTTCTGTATTTCCAGCTTTGGCTCTTTTTGTCGGCTTTCATAAGCCTTTGCGTTATGTTCTTTTCTAATACAATGAAATCATAACCTTCAATGCAATAAGCATAATTACCACCTGCAATAACAAGATCCTGTATAAGCCCTTCTTGTGCCTGTTTGAATATATTCAGAAAAGATACTTTATCTCCAACTTGGAAAGAATGCATAATCAGGGGGCTGTTTTGGCTGAGTAGTCAATCTAATGTAGAAAAAATTGATGAATTGATAAGGTTTTAACAGGGCAATATTTAAAAAATATTTTCACCCCGTTTACCCGGCCTTCTATTCAAAATGTAAACAGGGAAATAATCACCTCTTTTTCTGAATGTGGAATGTTGATCTCTTCCTGGTGCCGGCAATATTTCATTAAGGGTGCTACAAAGGATTTAGCCATGAGGCGCTGAGGAGTGGTTAATAGTATAGTGATGTTTTTCTTTAACAGCGATGAGATCAATTCCTGTTGAAGTTCAAAATAACCAGGTTCATAATTGATGTCGCTTAATAACAGAACATCCATGTCCAGATTTTCCGGCAAATGAGTCCAGTCCAGCAAACTGGTGCTTACATTTTTTAGCTGGTGATACCTGGCAGATAAAGCTGCAAATTCAATAGCATCCTGTTCGTGGTCTGAACATACCACGGATGCTGCCCACCTGGCCGCCACAATCGAGGGCAGGCCAAGGCCCGCTCCCAGCTCCAATACTTTCTTGTTCTGTATAATTTCCGGATGATCAAGGATAAATGCTGCCAATGCACGGGCGGAAGGCCATACCTGCGCCCAGAAAGGGAAATTGATTTTATTAAGAATATAGGCATCATGCACTTCGCTGGCGGCAGGCACGTACAATTGAATATCCTTGTCTTTTACACGGATGCTTTCCAGGTTTGGGGTAAAGTTCATGCATGGCAAAGATGCTTAATTGCTAAAGAAAGATGGTTAGTATGTTGTAAGCTCCCGTTTTATATGGGGCGGTGCATCAATGCTGAAATATCTATTTGTTCCAGGTAGGGCTCCAGGCATTCTGTGTCATCAAAAGCTTGTATCATGATGATCTTGTTGTTTTCCTGGCTTCTATATATCTCCACGTAATAATTTAGGTAGGAGTAAAGTTCCATAGTTACCCTCAGTCCCCGGCACTCCACCAGCATCACACCTTCACTATCCAGGAGGTCCAATTGCAATGATCTTTTCAACCGCTTAAAATCTCTCAATAACATACAAACACGTTAAGCAAATTGATGACACAAAACCTGTTCCACTAAGTCCCCGGATTTCATTATGTATATGATCATTTATTATATCAGGTAGGGGCATAAAAAAAGGGATAAGCTTCCATTTCTTCAAGTACATAAAACACAATAGCTTACCCCGGAATTTATATAGAGTGTTAATTAGCTGAAAAGACTTTCAATCATCACATAAAAGCTTGCACCAAAAAATGTAAGGAATAAAAGCACCATCAAAATAGTTTTCCTGGTGTAGGCACTTTCCTGCCTGTCACCCGATTCACCTATTATATTGTCCCACACTTGTTTCATAATCATTCATTTTACACTTATAAAGTAGAATACTATGCCAGTATTAATTTTAAGGGAAAAAACAGCTGAAATGCCCTAGGGGCTGAAGATTTGTGGGGATAATTTTGTTCATAAAGGCCCCGTGATGTAGAGGCAATACATCAGTGAGGCCTACCATATGACTTTCGATGGAAAACAATAAAAAAGCACCTGCTGCCAACAGGTGCTTAAACATGGCTTTATGAGAAAAAATTATGGTTGGTAGTAGATCTTAGGCACCTCTGCTTTTGCTACTTCTACTCCGTTCAATGAAACTGAAGTGCTCCAATCACCAGTCAACTCAATCGATCCGGAACCAGAGTAAGCTTTTTCAAATTTGATCACATACACTCTTTTGGTGGTAGGTAATAAATTTCCAGGAGTGTTTTCTTCCCATTTGATGATCTTATTGGTGCTGCTTCCTGGAATCCAGTTTTGAGAATTTGCTAATCCGCCTAAGGCAGAGATATAATCAACAGCATTGGTAAGACCACCCTGGGTTTTCAACTTGTCAAATTCCAGTCCGCATGGGTTAACCGTATAAGTCACAGTAAATAAATACTTTCTATTATTGGATGGAGTAGCCGTGGCTTCTCCTGTAAAGGTCAAACCCTGGCAGCCTTCGATCACATCTAATGGGAAACTGCCAGACTTAGCTTCTGAAAAGCCCTTACAGTTTTCACTTGCCACATAGTGCAACTGGAACTGGTAGGCGGCAGTTCCCACTATGGTTGGCGTGAAAGTATAGGTCAGTTCATGAACGCTTGAACTAATATCAGTTTGAATTAAAATTGACCAACTGCCATCAATCAATTGTTGCAATTGCAGTTTACCGCAATCCGGAATAGCGGTACCTGTAAAACTTCCAGTTAATGTAACTGGTTGGTTAGCAACACCAGGGTTGGGGTTATACACAATGGTCATTTGAGGGTCGATCTTATCATTACCACCTCCCTTTTCCGTTGGTGCTCCAAGGGCTGCAGCTCTTGCAGAACTTAAATTGTCGACTGATGTTGTTGATGAGATTTCAGAACTTTCCTTTGTGCAGGAATTGAATAGGCAGAGGCATGCAAAAGCAATACTGCTTAGGCTGATTGTTTTCATTTGGGGTCCGTTTACGAATTAATAAATAGATTAACGGATTTCCAGAGGATGGGTAGATCTGTGTAAAAGTGCCGTCTAAGAGAAAACACATTTCATAGGAAGGGTGGAAGTGAGGGCGAATATATAGGCCGTTTTTCAAAAATGCAAACAGATAGAATTAATGCGCTATATCAGCTGGAAGGTGCATTATCCTTAAAGCTCCACAAATGCAGGCAGGCATAGGTGCGGTAGGGCGACCATTTTTGAGACAGCTTCAGCATCTTCTCCCTCATCTCTTTTTTATTGCTGTCATCAATCTTGTAGATCTTTTTCATGGCTACCTGGATACCATAATCATCCACCGCAAATACATCTTCCCTGCCAAGTGTAAACATCAGAAGCATTTCTACTGTCCACCTTCCAACGCCTTTGATCTGGGTTAGGAGCTCAATGATCTCTTCGTTGTCCATCTTCTTTAATTTCTTATCATCCAGCTTATGATCAATGGCAAACTGCGCTACATTCAATACATATTGAACTTTGGCATTACTCAGACCAATTCCCCGAAGCGTTTCCGCTGGGGTAGCCACAATTTGTTGAGGAGTGGGTTCTTCGCCGCCATACAGATCTAGAAAACGGTGATAGATCACCTTGGCCACCTTGGTTGACAATTGCTGGCTCATTATAGAAGCGCATAGCCTGAGGCAAATATTCTTGTGGAATTTTAAGGTGAATGGTTCGTGTCCGGCAATCAATTTGGAAAGCTTCTTATCCTTTGAAAGGTGAAGGGTATAAGACATGTGGCTATGTTATTAATTTTGATTTGACTAACGCGGCAAAGGTAGTTTTCAAATATGGTGCAAAGAGCAATTACTTCAACGGCTGATGGCTCGCATACTATAAGCATCCCTGGGCAGAATGTAATGTACCATTCCAGGTATGGGGCCATCCAGGAATCTGTCCATGTATTTCTGCAAGCCGGTCTTCATTATCTACTCAATGGTGATTCTGAGCTCCGCTCAATAAAGATATTAGAGGTGGGTTTTGGCACCGGGTTAAATGCCTTTCTTACGGCCATCGAATCTCAAAAGCTAAAGGTCCATGTAACATATACCACGCTTGAACCATTTCCTCTTACTACTGCTGAAGCAGCGTTATTGAATTACCCTGACTTGCTAGGACATCCTGGTCTTTTCAGGTCCATACATGATAGTATTTGGAATGAGCCCGTGCCCATCAGCGAATATTTTGCCCTGGAGAAATATATTACGACACTACAGCTTTTTACAAGCCCAATTACTTACCAGCTGGTATTCTTCGATGCCTTTGCACCACTGGCACAGCCGGAAATGTGGACGGAAGAAATATTCCGGAAAGTTTATGACCTGATGGAAAAAGGTGGTGTATTGGTCACTTATTGTTCCAAAGGAGATGTAAAGCGCGCTATGAAGGCAGCCGGTTTTACCATTGAGAAGCTCCCCGGGCCTATTGGTAAAAGAGAAATGATCCGGGCCATGGTGTGAGCCCGGACCAATAGTTTTTAGTTAACTACCCAACTGATATTACCATCCTTGTCATCTTTAAGTTGGATGCCTATTTCGGCCAACTGGTTACGTATCTTATCTGATGTAGCCCAGTCTTTCTTATTGCGGGCTTCCTTCCTGAGTGTGATCAATACTTCCATCACGCCTTTCAGCTTGTCATTATCAGCTTCCAGTTCACTCTTCAGGCCCAGGATGTCCTCTATATAGGTCTTCAATTTGGACTGTAAGTATTCAAACGTGGTGGCAGACAGGCTATCGAAAGGAATGGCCTTATCCTTCAAAGAATTGATCACCGGTACCAGTTCAAAAATATTGGCCAGCACCTTGGCAGTACTGAAGTCATCATTCATGAATTCATCAAATTCATTCAGTAAGCCCAGCACTTTTTCATCCAGTTCCTTATTCATTGCACCACCTTGAGCTATCCCGTCTGCAGGCGCTGTTTTCAGCCATTCATAGGCTTCCATCAGTCTTTTTAATCCTTTCTCTGCCGCTATCAATGCCTCGTTGCTAAAATCCAGCGTGCTCCTGTAATGGGTTTGCAGGATAAAGAAACGGATGGTCATGGGAGAGAATGCCTTTTCCAGCAGTGGATGATTACCGCTAAACATTTCGGTGAGCTTGATCACATTGTTATAGCTCTTGCCCATCTTACGGCCATTAATGGTGATCATGTTATTATGGATCCAGTACCGTACAGGCGCTACGTGGTTGCATATGGTGCTTTGAGCGATCTCGCTTTCATGGTGCGGGAATAGCAGATCCATCCCACCTCCATGTATATCAAACTGCTTTCCCAGGTACTTGGTACTCATGGCAGAGCATTCTATATGCCATCCGGGAAACCCTTCTCCCCAGGGGCTTGTCCAGCGCATAATATGCTCCGGTGGGGCTGCTTTCCAAAGGGCAAAATCAGTCCTGTTATGCTTTTCGTCCTGGCCTTCCAGGTCCCTGGTGGTTTCCAGTAGGTCTTCCACTATCCGTCCGCTTAACTTGCCATATTCATGGCTGGCAGCATACTTCTTTACATCAAAGTACACACTGCCATTGGACTCATAGGCATACCCTGCCTTTATGATCTCCTGGATCATGTTGATCTGTTCAATGATATGCCCGGTGGCCGTTGGTTCTATACTTGGCTCTAGTGTATTGAATTTTGCCATGGCCCAATGAAACAGGTTGGTGTATTTCTGCACCAGTTCCATAGGTTCCAGTTTTTCAATGACTGCTTTTTTAGAGATCTTATCCTCTGCTTCACGACCTTCTTCTTCAAAATGCCCGGCGTCAGTAATGTTTCTTACGTAACGAACCTTGTAACCAAGATGCAACAGGTATCGGTAGATCACATCAAAAGTGATGTAAGGCCTTGCATGACCCAGGTGGCTTTCCCCGCTCACAGTTGGTCCGCACACATACATGCCTACATGCCCGGCTACCAGGGGAACAAACTCTTCTTTTTCTCTTATATAGGAATTATATACTCTCAGTTGACTCATAAATAACTATTGAATGGAATCGTAAAAATGCAGGAAGGTTAGGAGGCCTGGCAGCAACAACATGAAAAAGTATAGGTATCAATTACGATCATACGGCTCAAAGATAATCCAAAGGCCGGGAAAAATAAATCAGTTGCATGGAAGCAACCCTTTTTTATAAACAAGGCAGACGACCGTACCAACCAGTTATTTGTTCAGTGACAGATCGGTCACCAGCATATAGTGGTCAGAATAATTCTTTATGATGCGGTTGAACTGCCTGATGGAAAAATCCCTGGTAGTGAAGATATAATCAATGCGTAGGGTAGGCGCAATGTAGGAGTAAGTGCGGCCTACACCCAGGCCTGTTTCCAGGAAGGCGTCCTGCAGGTCCTGGTCCCTGATAGTGAAGTAGGTATAGGAATTAGGCACATCATTAAAATCACCCGTAAGTATATAGGGGTGAGGAGAAGCCGAAATAACCTTCCTGACCACATCTGCCTGTATGCAGCGCCTGACTACCCCTCTTTTCAGCTTTACAAAAATGTTCTTCGAATCCTCCACCATGGTCTCATCAGTTTTTTTAATGCGGTGCAGGCGTTCAAAATCTTCTTTGCCAAACCTTACTGATTGCAGATGAGTGGTATAAACACGAACAGTGTCTTTTCCAAAAAGGATATCTGCCTGCAACAGTGATTCTGGCATGCTGGGGGCAGGAAACCGTACCATGGCGGTATCTACAATCGGCAAGCGGGAAAAGATCACCTGTCCCACCCATTGCTTATAGCCATCACCATCCCATGAAAAATAGTAATAGGGATAATTCAGTTCCTTACGTATGTAATCCAGGTTGTCATAATACACTGTGTCCGTGGAGTGAAAGAATTCCTGCATGCAAATGACATCAGCATTCTGCTCCTTGATCAGGTCCATCATTTTGAGCCTTGTCTGGCTGCCCTTATTATTGTTGCGCTTCCACTCTGTAAAGCGCCCCACATTCCAGTGCACTACCCGCATGGTATTCCCGGGTTTCTCATAATCAAACTTGTCGGGGTTATGGAAGGCAAAGAATACCAGGATGGCCTTATAGCCAATGGCCAGGGCAAGGATGGAAATAAAAATATAGCGTGCATTGAACACCAGCCAGAAGAAAATAAAGGCCAGTAAGGTCACTATCAAAAAGGCAAAGCCAAGACCTATCAGGGAAAGTGCCCACCATTTTTGAGGGTTCAGGTAAGGAGCCCAGCAAGCCAACAGGAAAACAATGGCAGCCACCACGTTGATGACAATGAATATTACCTTTGTTGAGCGCCTGTAGTTGATTCCCATCAGTAGACGAATTACACGAATTTCAGGAATTGCTGTAACTAAAACGAATTAATTGCTCAGCAATTGCCGGGAAATACATGAAAGGTCTTCTGATACAGTACCAGTGCTGGTTAAATATCTTCCTTGCTGGCTCTTTTCAGTATCTCTTTTTCATCTTCTGTTAGAGAGCTGTAGCCTTTTTGGTTGATCTTGTCAAGGATGTCATCTACTTTTTGCTGGGTTACCAACGGGGTCTTGATAAAGGGTTGAACCCTGGCTTTGTAGAATAGCTGGGTCTTCACCACCTTGCCTTTTTGGGGCTTTTCAGGATTGAAGAGATTATTGACCCAGTCAAAGAAGTTGTTCATCCAGGCACCCCAGTCGCTGCCACGCTGCATCATGCGCATGAACAGGAAGCCCATGGCAGCACCCGCCAGGTGAGCTATATGACCACCGGGATTATTATATGGAATAGTAGCCAGGTCAATGATCAGGTAAAGTATAGTGATCACCCAAAGCGGTATGCCACCATTCAGCATAGGAAATATTCTGTATCCGGGTGCCAGCGTAGTAGTAGCAATGGCAATGGACATGATGCCGGCAGAAGCGCCGCAGGCATAGGCCAGTGGGAGAGCTTGCTTTAAAGGGTTTATCAGGTTGTAGGCGGCCATATAGGCAAAAGCACCAGCCAGCGCACCATACAGGAAAATGGGAACCAGTTTGCGATTTCCGGCCAGGTCCTGCAGTATATATCCAAATGCCCATAGCCACAACATATTGGCCAGGATGTGCCAAACAGATTCAGTGCTGTGAACGAACATATGGGTAAGTAAGGTCCAGGGACGGGTGATAAATGTATTCAGATCCGCGGGCAAAGCCACCCAATGAAAAATATTATTATCAAAGGCCGATACACCTGCATCTCCCTGGCTGAAGTAGTAGATGACTTTTATAAAAGCCAGGATCACAAATACCACCAGGTTTATAGCGATCAATAAGGTGAGCGCATTGCCATCCTGGCCTATAGAAAGGCGATGCCTGTTTTGTTGTTGATAGTAACTCATAGTGAATAAAAAACAAACTGCAATTTATCTGCCACTTAATAAAACCGTCGACGGCTACTTTTGTTCCATATAAGCACTAAAATAAATCCTGTAATAGCTCCGCCAAGGTGTGCAAAATGTGCAACATTATCGCCGCTGATATTTGCTACGCCGCCAAAGAGATCAATTGCCGCCAGTCCCAGCATGGCCCATTTGGCCTTCACCGGCACTGGTATAAACATGATGTATAACTCCGTATTAGGAAACAAGTATCCGAATGCTGCAAAGATACCCATTATTGCGCCTGATGCGCCTAATGCAGGTGCTGCAGCACCTAATAAATTTAGCGCAATTGGGTCATCAGCCTTTATAGCTTGTAATAATTCCTGGCACCTGAAATACTGTATGGCCAGGTGACACGCTGCCGCACCTACTCCGCAAATAAGATAAAAGAGCAGGAAGCGTTTGGGTCCCCACACATTTTCCAGTATCCTCCCGAACATCCATAAGCCAAACATGTTGAAAACAATATGGAAGATCAATTCTGGAGAGTGGGCAAATAAGTGAGTAGCTATCTGGTAAGGATAAAAATGCATAAAAGGTGCATATCTGTGAGTGGCTACCAATATCTGATGCAATTCTTCTGGCATAACGGGGTACAGCGATATCCTTTCCGTGATCCCGTATTGTTTCAATGTGATCTGGGCTATGTAAACCAGTACATTGATTATGATCAAATTTTTTACAATAGGAGGGAAATTATCCGGCCGGGTAAATTTAAAATTGCTCATCCTCGTTTCTTATTTTCTTTTTAACTGTACTACGTTTTCAATATGATGTGTATGGGGGAACATGTCAACCGGCTGCACGCGGGTCACTTCGTATTTTTCATCCAGTAGCGCCAGGTCCCTGGCCTGTGTAGCCGGGTTGCAGCTTACATAGACCACGATCGGCGCCTCCATTTCCAGTATCTTCCTCACCAGCTTTTCATGCATGCCTGCCCTCGGCGGATCTGTAATGATCACATCGGGCCGGCCATGCTGCTGGAAAAATTCATCGTTGCAGATATCGATCACATCACCACTGTAAAATTCGGCATGCTGAATATTGTTTAGCAGGGCATTCTCCCGGGCATCAGCAACTGCCGCGTCTATCATTTCCACGCCAATGATCTTTTTAGCATGCTGGCTGCAAAAAATACCGATGCTTCCCGTGCCGCAATACAGGTCATATAATACCTGGTTGCCATCCAGTTCTGCAAATTCCCTTGTTACCTGGTAAAGCTTCTCGCCCTGTTTGGTATTGGTCTGGAAAAAAGACTTGGGCCCTATCTTAAATTGAAAAGGTTGGCCTCCTTCCCGGGTGAATAGTTCTTCGATCACATATCCTTTGCCTTTATATACGATGGGCTCCTGGTCGTGGAGTGAATCATTCCATTTCAGGTTAATGGTATATAGCAGGGTAGTTATATCGGGGAATTGCTGTTCTATAAATTGCAGCAATGCCAGTCTTTTTTTCTTGTCCTCCTCCCCAAATACCACGTTCACCATGACCTCACCTGTGGTGCAGATACGTACCTGCAGGTTTCTCAGGAAGCCATAATGGCCCCTGAAGTCGTAAAAAGAATAATGATTGCGAAAGGCAAATTCCCTGATGGCATTGCGCAGGGCATTGGTTGGCTCCGCCTGCAGCCAGCATTTTTCTATATGAACCACCTTGTCAAAAAAGCCTTTGGCATGAAATCCTAAAGCTCCGGGAATGGCAGGGGCCTGCTTGTCTGCACTATCATGCGTAACCTGCCCAGGCCTGTTTTCCAGCTTATTGGTTACCGGGTCTTTTACCCTTGGAGGAGGTGCCGCTACCGTAAACTCCTTCGTGCTAAAGGTGTATTCCAGCTTATTGCGGTAAAATTTATCCTGCTCTGCCCCGATGATGGGTAAGAATTCCGGGAGTTTGATCTTCCCGATCCTGGTAAGGTTGTCAAATACCTGCTGGTGTTTGTACTCGAGTTGTTTGTCGTATGGAAGCATTTGCCACTGGCAGCCGCCGCACACTCCAAAATGCTGGCAAAAAGGCTCTACCCGTTCTTTTGAATAAGATTTGAAGGCCAAAGGATAGCCCTCGCCCCAGTCTTTTTTATTTTTCATCAGCCGGACATCCACCACATCGCCGGGAACCACGTTCTCTATGAAGATCACCTTGCCATCCCGCCGGGCCAGCGACTTGCCTTCGGCTGCATAATTCTCTACTTCTACATCCTGTAAAACAATATTCTTTTTGCTTCTCACGGCGTAAAAATACGGCCTTTGACCTCTTGTTCAGGATGGGCAGGCTGCTTTAAGAAGGTTCTAACAGAGTTTATTGATAATTCTTTCATTGATGACAACACTACACTTAAGAAAAGCCCCTAATCATAAACCCTCTCCGCGCTAATCCTTCGAAATTCAATATTCCTTGTTCCCCTGTTCGTCATTCCCTTCTCTTCCCTGAGCAGTGAACATTGAAAATTGTTTATTGATCATTTCTCACCCCTCCACCTAACAAAAGCCCGTAATCATAAACCCTCTCCGCCCTAATCCTTCGACATTCAATATTCCTTGTTCATCTGTTCGACATTCCCTTTCCTACCTACCTCAGCCCTACCTTCTCCCTATCTCCGGTATAGGAAAGCCCCGGTTAATACGTGGCGGGGCGGTGGTTCCCGGGGGGAGATTAGGGGG
>JAEZLJ010000047.1 GCA_023415275.1 Bacteroidota bacterium | reverse complement strand
ATGCAGGTTTGGATCAAACCATCACACAGCCTCAAAGCTCTGTGAGTTTGTCAGGAAGTGGAACCGATCCCGATGGATCCATTGCTTCCTATAGCTGGACCAAGGTTTCAGGGGTCGGAGGCACCATCACTTCTCCATCTGCTGCTGCTACTACTGTGACAGGGCTTTCAGCAGGTACTTACGTATTCCGCCTTACTGTAACTGATAATATTGGTGCTACTGCCTTTGATGATGTAAACGTGGTAGTGAACTCAGCCTCTAACCAGCAGCCCTCTGCCAGTGCTGGCCTGGATCAAACCATTACCCTTCCCGCTACTTTGACTCTCAGTGGGTCAGGTACAGATCCTGATGGTACCATTGCCTCTTACAGCTGGACCAAGGTATTGGGTGGAACTGCTACCATCACTTCTCCTTCTGCTTCTTCCACTACTGTAACAGGTCTTGCTGCAGGGGCTTATACCTTTAGGTTAACGGTCACTGACAATGGTGGCGCTACCGCCTTTGATGAGGTGAATGTTACAGTCAATGCAGCTCCTGCCAATCAACCACCTACTGCTAGTGCAGGAGCAGATCAAAGCATTATCCTTCCTGTAAGTTCAGTAACCCTTTCAGGTAGCGGAACGGATCCTGACGGATCAATAGCATCTTACAGCTGGACTAAAGTATTAGGAACCGGTGGCACCATTACCTCACCTGCTTCTGCTTCCACTACAGTAACAGGACTTACCGCAGGAAGCTATACGTTCAGGTTAACGGTAACTGATAACAGTGGTGCTAGTGCCTCAGATGATGTCGTGATCACTGTCAACCAACAACCTACACCTACCTACTTTAAAAGGATAGAAGCTGAAAGCTATACCTCTACGGTTGGTACGGTCACCACCGCTGCCACTACAGACCTGGGAGGCACCTTACAGGTAGGAGGCTTAGACAATAACGATGTGCTGAACTATACAGTAGATGTACTTTATAGTGGCACCTATAATGTCAATTTCCGGGTAGGCGCTACCAAGGGAGGCAGTAAGCTGCAGCTTTTAAGCTCCTCAGGCACCCTGCTTGCCACCATCAATGTGCCCAATACAGGCACCGCCTGGCAAACAGTGAGCGTACCGGTAAACCTTACCGCAGGCAACGCCCAGACCTTTAAAGTGGTGGTCAATAAATCCTCCGGTAACCCCCTGTTCAACTGGTGGGAAATCAACCTCTCCAGCCTCAGTGCTGCTTCAATTACAAGCAAGGAAGTTGTAGAAGTAAACTATGAGGTCACTGAACAATCAAGTTGGAATATTTATCCTAAACCTGTTCATAACCAGGCTAATATTGAAATAAATGATCTGCATACGGGGATTATCAAAGTTCAGATCTGGAATATGGCCGGCGTGCTTCAAAAACAATTCACCCGGAATAAAACTGCCCCGCAATTCCACGATGTGATTTTTGTGGATGATTTGCCCAAAGGGGAATATATACTGAGGCTTGAGATCAATAATGTGTCCAGGTCTATGAAATTTATTAAACTATAAGATCGATACACCGCTATTTTTGGCCCTCCCGAAGGATGGGTATGCTTATTGTTATTCTTCAGCACAATACTCCGGTCAGCTATTGATTGGGAGGTAGGAATAGTTTAATTTGCTCTCATAATGGAACATCAGAAAAAATCATTTCATGAAGTGATCATGATCATCACTTTAGTTTTTTTCTTTATAGCGGTATTTATGAAAATCTTATTTTTTTAATAAATGGCGGAGGAAAAATATATCCGGCAAAAAGTTCGCCCTAATCCTGTACTCTCTTTTTTTCAAAGATTCTTTGTCATTGAGAAACTGAATAATTGGTTGGGATTTTTACTGATAGGTAGCATCGCTGGGATATTTGGTTATTTATTGGCCAATGATTTTATGGTTGGTGCTGGAGCTATTGCTGTCATAATGGGAATAGCCATTTTGCTATTATGTGTGCTCAGTGTTGAATGGGGACTATATATTAACCTTATTTTTCTATTTATATGTACCCACCTTTCAAGACTATATTTTAACGACAACCTGCCTGTAGGTGTGGTCGCAGATGTGCTCATGCTTGCGACATTCATGGGTTTATTTGTAGGGAATTATGATGTAAAGGAAAATTCCAGGGCATTCTTTTCTAAAAGGCCGGTAATTTTTTATCTGGTGGTACTGGGATACCTATGCCTGCAATTGATGAATCCTTATGGGCACTCTTTACAGGGATGGTTCCTTGTGGTGCGAAAGGTGTTTGAATCCTTTGTGATCATCTTCATCAGCTATAATGTATTTACTGATCTTTCAAAGATCATGAATTTCTTAAGGGTGTTGTTTGTATGTGCACTGGTGGCTGGATTGTATGGCTGTATACAGCAATGGCATGGCCTGTTTCCTTTTGAAATTAATTGGGTGCATAGTAATGAACTCAGGCAAAATCTTATTTACCTGTTCGGTAATTACCGTAAGTTTTCATTTTTCGTAGGTCCTACTGAATTTGGAATTATAATGGCGGGTTGTGCCATGCTGTTTACTCTTTTAGGAATTAATGAAAGAAGAAGAATATATCAAGCCTTTTTACTTGGAGGGTCTGTCATCATGTTGCTAGGTATGTCTTACTCAGGCACCAGGACGGCCAATGCGATGTTTGTTGGTGGGGTAGGACTGTATATTCTCCTAACACTCCATAAGAGAGCCACCAGGATATTTGCTGTCTTTTCCTTGCTGGTTTTCCTATTTATAATGTTTGCTCCTATTTATAGCAGTGAAACCATTATAAGGTTCAGAACCAGTTTTTCTGCCAGTGAAGATGCATCATACAATGTACGGGAATCTAACAGGGCTTCCATTCAACCCTATATCTATAGTCATCCTTTTGGTGGTGGTTTAGGAACAACAGGTGAAAATGGTCAGAAATATACTCCCGGTCATGAATTAGCCGGCTTCCCTACAGATAGTAGCTATTTGAGTAAATCACTTGAAACGGGATGGATCGGTATGATTCTCACCTGCATCCTTTATTTTATTACCATCCGTTATGCCATCAGGGGTTATTTTGCTACAAGGAATCCCAGGGCAAAAGTTCTTTTTGCCGCCATTTCCGCTTTTCTATTTGCGTATTATATTGGGGAAATTGCACAAGAGGCGATTGGGCAATTCAGTAATACCATGGTATATTTTCCCGTGGTAGCTATCCTGCTTCAATTAAGACACCAAACTACTAAAGAAAGGAAAGAAGATACATTAACTTCTGATGGTCAACATCAGAATTATTAAAAGACGGCACAAACATGAATGGAAGTACGTTTTCTAAAAGGAATAATATTCTTGTATTGCTTTTTGGTACCGTTATTCTGTTTCTCCCGGTATTATTTATTGAGTTCAGGGTCTTGCAATATACAGGTGGCGTTTTTATGTATCCTTTCGATGATACTTTTATTCATTTACAGATAGCCAAAAATTTAACTCAAGGTCATTGGGGTATCAGTGATCAGTTTGCATCTGCTTCATCATCCTTGCTTTACACAGTTATCTTAACAGCTTTCAGGTTATTTTCTCAAAGTACTGCTGTGCCTTTTGTTGTGAATTGCCTTGCAGGTTTGGCAATTATTTGGTTCCTGCATTCATGGTTTAAAAAACACGGAATTGTTCCGGTGGCACAAGGAGCTATCATGCTTCTAGGCATTTTTGTTACCCCCCTTGCGTTGATGGTCGTCACCGGAATGGAGCACACACTTCAATGCCTCTTGTCTTTTATTTTCATATTCCATTTTTCAGATTGGCTGGAATCTTCCTTACAGAAACCTCGCTCAGTTATTCCTTTTAAGATATACTTAGCTGCCATATTGGTAGCCTCCATCAGGTATGAAGGGCTATTCCTGGTAGCTATATCCTGTGTCATGTTATTATATTACAGGAACATCAAACAGGCCTTTTTGCTGGGATTCGTTGGTGTTTTACCGGTGGTGGTCTTTGGAATAATCTCCTTAATGAAAGGCAGTTATTTTCTGCCTAATTCCGTATTGGTAAAATCTGAAAGCTTTTCCTATGGCGGCATCGCTGGTATTATCACCAATATACTTTTTGAAAAGCTTACCTATGCCAGGAATGGCCTGGCCGCGCTTGCAACCCAAAGGTGGTTGATCATCCTGCCAGTTTTGTATTTGGTGTTCAAAAATTATATTAGACCTTCTTATGCCTTCATTATTATTTTTCTAGTAACAGCTACCATTCTTCAATTGTCACTGGCTTCCACCGGGTATCTATACCGGTATGAAGCTTACATTTTTTTCTGTGCTACTATTATAACAGCCGTACTTTTTTATAAGTATGGCAGGCAGGTATTTGCAGATTGGAAATTGGGCAGTCTCCGGTTCATTCTTTTAATTGTTGTGTTCTTTTTGTTTTTCCCTATGGCCTTGCGTTCCAGCTCTGCTCTGGAAAAATCTGTACAGGCCTGTAAAAATATTTATGACCAGCAATACCAGATGGCCAGGTTTTCAAAGAACTATTATTTTGATAGCAGCATAGCCTTAAATGATATAGGGGCTGTTAGTTATTTTACCAATGCTTCCATAACAGATCTTTGGGGTTTGGCCACTATAGAGGTTACAAAGAGCAAAAAAGAAAAATATTGGACTCCCCAATTTCTCGATTCATTAAGTCGCGCAAGAGGAGTGAAGCTGGCCATGATATACGATAGTTGGTTCCCGGATTCTTTGACTTCCAAATGGAAGAAGGTGGCTACCTGGCAAATTCAAAACAATGTGATCTGTGGAGACGATGTAGTGTCATTTTATTCCTTGAATGATTCTACCGGTTTACTCTATAATAACCTGAAGCAATACCAGCCTAACCTGCCCTCTTCGGTTATAGTTAAGTACTTCTGATATCTGAATTGATTTGAGAGGAGTGGACAGTGCTTAAAGGAGGCAGCGTAGATTTTTGATTGATCCTTTCTTCTTTTACATGTTTCTTTTTGGTGGAAAATAAGAACCATAGATAACTTTTCCCCAGCAAATTATAAAACAGGATAGGAATAAGCACTCCAAAGAAAATTACTATACTCAATATCAGAAAAGGATTGGTTAAATGTAAAAAGTGAACCAGCACTGCTCTCACCAATCCTACTACTATCACATGGATCATATAAATATATAGGGAGTGGAAGCCTATTACTCTTAAGAAGGAAAGCTTATTCCATTTTTCTAAAAGAAAGGCAATGATAATAAGCGTCATACAACCTATCAGGGATGTAACAAGAAAGTTTACTTCATTCAGGGCATAAAGTGTTTTATCACCATGAAAGGTTTCAAGTGTTGTCTCCATAGCTTTTACCCCTACATTATTATGAAGATATACCACCTGCGCTCCAATAAAAATGGGTAAGAAAAGTAAAAGGGTTATGGGTCGTTTAAGCTGACTTTGCAGGCTTTTGGTGAAAAGGATCTTTGAAATAAGGTCTCCTATAACAAAGAATAAATAAAACCGCATCCAATTGGACATCATACTGATATCATTCAGAAACGGAGCTGTAATGTAAAAGGCCAGCCCTATAAGTAAGTGAATCTTCATCGAAGGCTTCACCTTTATCTTAAAGAAAATGAATACTATAGTAGCATTGAATAATGCAGGCAAATACCAAAACTGGTCAAGCTGTTTGGGCTGGTAAAGGATATACAAATAGTCATGAATACTTCTGTCCGAATTGGTAAAGTTTGACATGAATATTTGCAACGTAACCTGGATAAAGGCCCAGATAAAATAGGGATACAGGATCTTATCGTATTTAACAAAGATGAGGTCCTTTATAGGTTGTTTGGCAAGGCTGATAGTAGTGAACACTCCTGAAATAATAAAGAACAGGGGCATTCTGAAGCTATAAAATATCATATTAGCCTTCCCCACCGTTTCCGGCATAGAAATTCCACTTCTTTCTATTCCAAGATAAGCATGATGATATACCACTAAAAGTATAATGAGTCCTCTTAGATAATCAACCCAGCTATACCTGTTTTTTTCAAGAATGGTTAAGTTAAAGGCATGTGATATCCATTCCTTTGAGTTTTTCATTCACACAACTTGTAATCTTTGAAACCTACATTTTAATAGGCACCACTTACCGGTTCGTAACTGTTTCCAGTTTAACCCCGATCATTCTTTCAATTTCCAGCTTCTTGATCTCCTGCTGTAATTTCAGATTAATAAGTGTGGCCATTTCACTGCTGTTTCCTTTCTGGGCGGCATTATAAGTATCAATGGTTACGGTACCTTTTCTGAATTTTTCTTCTGTTTGGGCCAATTCAGCCTGCACATCGTTTACCAATTCGCTTTGAATTGATATTAACTGGCTGTAAGCCCTGTACTCCCTGTATTTCGTCAATACTTCCTCACGGATATTCCTTCTTAAGATCTCCTGGTTATTTTTACCCATTTCTATACTCTCCTTAGCAGACTTTACCTGTGTTCTGGAAAGTATAGTACCAAGGGGAATGGTCAATCCGAAATAATATTTCGGGTAAACATAAGATGTGGTGGGCGTTTTTGAAAATGATTGGTCATTGTAATTCAATGATACAGCCAGCAGGTTCATCCATTGGTTCTGTGCATTTTTTAGCGTGTATTCATTGATCTTATTTTGATGCTCCAGGTTCTTAGCCTCGGGCCCCTGGAGTGCCAGTGCTACCAATCTTTCTTCAATAACGGAATTAGTATCAGACTTTAAAAGCATTGAGTTATTGACCTGGGCATTGGTGATAGCTGTGATACCTGTCAATAAAATGGTAAGCGTGAATTTATTGATTGATATTTTTCTAAAGGAACGGCTAATCAATGTGCTAATATTCGTAGATCCCTTCTGTTTTAGTTCCGTTGTATTCATTGCTTCAAATCGATTTGTAGAATTATAAATTAAGTTAATTCAAAAACAAATAACTAAGTATTATTTCTTATTGCCTTCTTTATCAGACAACATTGATATTTTTCAGATCCACCATATTCAATATGGAGCCGGTAAACTTGCCATTTAATTCCTTAAAGAAACTAATGGATTGTTTATCAATTTGTTTGATGACTTCCTGGGCCGAAAAGACGGCAATGACTCCATCAACATATTGAGCCAGCTCTTTACTATCCGAAAAATCATTCAGGGGAGGTCCTTCTAAAAATATATAATCAAAATCAGTAGTGAGTAATTGTAAATGCTGCAATAGATTTTCCCTTGGTAATATCTCAGACGGTGTATAATCACCACCTTCAGACCCAATGGCATACACTGTACCTAAGCCAAGGTCTTTAGAAAATACTTTCACCTGCTCTATCAAAGCCTTGTTATCCGACTTATAAGGAACTATTTTTTCCAGCACGGGTTCTGCATTCAATTGCACGGTAAGGTCATTGTTGCAGAAGTTTGTATCTATGATGAGTACTTTCTTTTTACTCAAGCTCATACTGTAGGCAAGCGCTTGTATCAAAGTTGTTTTTCCCTGGCCTTTTTTGGTACTGGTAAACAGGAACACTTTCTTGCCGCTTGTTTCAATTTCGTACCTCAACTTCCTTATGGATTCCCTGAATATATTATTGCGTTTGTGCTCCGCTTCATCAGTCGCGATCAGTTTATTCGATATCACATCCGTAATGCTTTTATTCCTCAGGTTCATGAAATTCACAAGACTGATCATCTTCAGGTTCACGTTCTTGTTGAAGATCGTTGGCGTACGTATAGATGAATCGAGGTAGGTAAGGAAGATGATGATTCCTATAGATGTCAGCAACGCTGCAAAGGCCGCAAGGGCTATGATCAATGCCCGCTTTGATGGCTCAGGCGACATGGCAGGCTGTCCGGGAACGATTACCCTGAAGTTCACCAGGGAAGCACCACCGATATCGGTCGCAGCATTATAACGTTGTTGCGCTTCCAAATACTCCTTATTGGCAAAGTCCACTTCTTTTTTAAGACTCTCACCTGCAGCGGTGCTTGATGCTGCAGATGTTACACTGCCTTTCAAAGAATTGATCTTTGATTGAAGAGAGGAAATGAAGCTGGAACTACTTTGAATATCTATCTCCAAATCCGTTTTCTGACCCTGCAGGTCTATTTTTTCGGCTACTGGATCTTTCGCTGCTACTGATCCTGACCTGCTGGAAAGTACTTTCTGCTGGTACTTGGATTTTAGGTTATTATATTTTCTATAATCTGCCTGGTCATTAGTGCGCAGGTAATCATTATAGGCGTTGTTCATGGCCGTGCGCAACTGAATGACTTCATCGTTATCCGAACTTGTCGTTTCTGTCGGGGCCTTATTCAGGTCTGCCAGCCTTTGATTTACTTTTCTCAGGTTAGCCTGGAAAGTGGTGAGCTTGCTTCTTTCATTGGTTAGTTCTGATTCAAGATTGGCAATGATATCCAGGTCGCCTGTACTTTGAATTTCTGAACTGCCATAACCTGTTCTTTGCAATAATTCGTTTTTCTGATCCAGTATCTGCCTTTTCTTTTCCATGATGCTTCTCAAGGTATCGATGGATTCAGCAGCAGTCTTTCCCCTGCTGGTCCCATAATACCGGATGAATTCATCATAAGCGGTGTTCACTACAAATGCAGAAAGATTCGGTTCGGTTGAAACATAATCAATATTCAGGTAATCAGTGCGTTGAAAACGGCTGACATTGAGATTCTTTGTCAGGGTATTGTAATCATATTGATACACGCTTAGCAAGTTCATAAGCTTCTTATCCTCCGGGATAGAGGGAGAAAGAATGCTCATGGTCCTTTGCTTTTCCCTGAAAGCCCTGATGGCTGAATCTTTAGATATTTCTTTGAAAGCCCTGGCTTTCTCTTCTTCGCTGAGTTTGTGAAAAGCATCTGGTTGCGTAAGGTCGTGCAGGATCAGGTTGTAAGAAAGAAGGTTGACTACGGGCGGCGACTCAAAAGTTACAATGACGTTATTGAACTTAATATCCTGCTGGTAATAGTCAGCGTTTTCATTTACCAGTTTCATTGGGTCATATGTAGTATAACCTGTGGCTATTTGTGCTGTTGACCTGTATTTTTTAGGCTGGTTAAGCGTTAATATATAGGCAACGGCGGCCGCAATGATAGCAGATCCAATAATGATCCACTTTCTTTTCATTAGAATCCGGAAGAGATAAACAAAATCCATGGTTAGGTACTGTATTATAAACTAAAAATAAGTTTTCGGGTATTGAGAAACAACTATAGCCTGTTAAATGATCTGCGCCAAAATGATTATGAATATTGAATTAAACTAAGGATGCAGGATAATCTGGATATTCTTACAATTCGCCTTGATTACTGCTTATGGATCTATGACCGGGCTTTTCAATAAATTTGAGTTGGACCGCTTCACTTTTTCCCAGGTCGGGGGCTGTTTCTTGCGTAAAAATCTGAAAAATCCCTGGATTACGGAAATGTTCATAAAAATAAAGTAGTATGGAAGTTTTATAATTTTTAAATACTTAGTGACTGCCGGGGATAGATAAGCAATTAAAGCGCCAATATAAAAGGCCACCTGTAAAAGGAAAATCCCCTTATAAACAGGCCCCGCATCCTGAAAACTCAATATAAAAGAGGAAATAAAAGCTAAAATGAGGCATAATGGACTTAATGTCCACCTCAAAACGCGGTGCGATATATATAAAAAAGATAAGCTGGGATGTTTCCAAAAGGATAAGGCTCCGGGCAGCATGGCCATAGCCTGGAATCCTCCTGCAGCTATACGTACCTTTCTCTTTTTTTCATCTTTCAGTGAAAAGGAGGGCAGTTCCATAGCGTAGGCCTGGGGCTCATAAATAATTCTAAATCCTCTTTCTGCTACTTTCATGGAAATAATGAAGTCATCCAGCACTACTTCCGGTGGCACCGTCTCATAAAGCTCCTTTCTTACCGAGAAGAGTTCACCTGCTGCACCCACCACTGAATAAAAATCCGAATCCAGCTTTTTCAGGAAAGATTCATACTTCCAGTATAGGCCCTCGCTGGCTCCCACATTCTCTGTATCATCCTCCGGGGTCATAACCTTTTTCTCCCCTGCAACTCCGCCCACTTTTTCATCTATATAGTGCCTGGCCACCATCTGGGTAGCTTCTGCATTTAAAAACGTGTTGGCATCGCTAAAAAGCAAGATATCATTATGGGCAGCTTTTACAGCCCTGTTCAGGGCTGCTGATTTACCCTGGCGCTGGTCCTCATGTAATAAATGAACCTGGGGATATTTTTCTATAATATCCGGCGTGGCGTCTGTAGAACCATCCGTGATAAATATATATTCAATCCTGTCGGAAGGATAATCCTGCTCTAAAGAATTAATGATCTTTTTTTCTATGCAGTCTTCTTCATTAAAGGCTGCTACAATAAATGAAACAGTGGGATAGAAGGGTTTCCTGCTTTTGGAAGGCTTCTTTTTCCTGGTAAGATTTATAAGGTAAGCTATAATGGCGTAACCTGCATAATTATAAAATATAATGAAGCAGCTTGCCCACAACACATATTCGAGAAACACCATTATTAAGGGTTTAAGGGTACTAAATTAAAATGAAATTATCCTTTTATACTATATCCTTATAAATAACGTGCCGCACTCATCCATGCAACTAAACCGTCATTTTTGCACAAGAAACCATTTATTGGCATAAATAAAAAGGCAGTGAAAGATGTTCACTGCCTTTTTACTATGCTTCTTTGGTGATATTATTCCTTGATAAACTTCATAGTTAAGGTGGTATTGATGTCAGGATTGATATTCATCATATATACACCCTTATCGAGCGAAGAAATATCCAGTGTTTTTACCATTTGTTGCTGCGTGCGTAAGAATTCTTCCTGGTACACTATATGGCCCATGGAATTATAAATACGGATATAGGAGTAATTCTTTACTGTTACCGCATCGATAGATACATTCAACGTGCTGGTAGCAGGATTAGGGAACAGGGTAGCAGTGGACCTTTTCCTGGTGTCAGGTTTTACGGTCACTAACACCGTGTCATATCCGCTGGCACCTGCATTATCCGTCACGGTAAGCTGGAATGCATAGGTTCCTTCCACCAGGTTGGTAAGATTTGTCTTACTTGATGTGGCAGATGATAAGGAATAGGTGACAGGTCCGTCGATCTTCGTCCATCTATAGGCTGTTATGGTTCCATCAGAATCGGTTCCGGTGCCTGATAACTGCGTCTTATTCATTGGTAGCACCATCTCAATATCCTTTCCCGCATTTGCCACAGGAGCGATGTTGGGCTTGGAAACAGCTCCATTTACAGTTACCTGGATGTCGTCTGATGATGTAGCACCTTTATTATCTGCCACAGTAAGCCTGAAAACATATACTCCCTGCACCAAACCAGTTACCGAAGTAGACGCTTTAGTAGGTGAGGCTATTGTGAAAGTACTTGGTCCGGATAATTTTGTCCAGCTATAGGAAACCACACTGCCATCTTTATCGGTGGCACTGCCATTAAGAGTTACACTATTGGTTGGCAGGGTAATGGTTTGATCAGCACCTGCATTGACCACAGGAAGCTGGTTGGCTGCTGCCTTTACTACAATGATCACTGTGTCTTTGGCTACTGCACCACCATTATCTGTGGCTTTCAGTTCAAACTGGTAGCTGCCTTCTGCCAGGCCTTTAACCAGGGTAGTGGCTGAAGTTGATGTAGATATTGTGCTTTGAGCAGGTCCGGAGATCTGGCTCCAGCTATAAGAGGCAATGGTTCCATCTGCATCAGTGGCTGAACCACTCAGAGTGGTGCTGTCCTTAGGCAGGGTAATGGTTTGATCAGCACCTGCGTTGACCACAGGAAGCTGATTGGCTGCCGGTGCCTGCGATTCCTGGAAGAAGGCCGGTGTACCGCTAAGTATTACTTCAGTGCTGTTTAAAATGGTGCTGCTATCTGTGTTTGAAAAATTCCAGTCTTTCTTTACCACATATCCAGAAGAGATTATTGAAGCCGGGAAACTGATTTTCGCTGTGGCTTTTTCTGACAGGTCAGTGCTGGTTTTGGCCCATAACACATATACAAAGCTGCCATCTTTACCCTTGAAAGCACCTCCATCAATAGTGGTTGGCAAATTCAGGGCAGAGGTCTGCGCCGCATCATAGGTTCTGCCATATAAAAGATCAGATGTGGTCTTCAGGGCTATACCCTGGTCAGTAGGCGTAGCATTATAAGGCTGCTTGTCACCGAAATAATAATAGCAGCCAAATGCATCCCAATGGTCGTTAGCAGCATTGGCGCCATCGGCAGTGCTGAACCAGTAGGTTTGTTTGATCTGTCCATCCATCTGGGTCTTCACATGGGCCTTGATCATATAATTACGCTGCACTTCATTACCACCAAACTGGGTAGCGTCTGTTTGCCGGCTCATGCCCGTTTCAGTGCAAATAAATTGTTTGGCAGGGTAGTTCGTGGCGTCATATCCATAACTATGCAGCAGGTCGTCCATCCTGTTCTTGATCATCAGGTGCTTGGCAATGGCCGAATCTGAATGCCTGTAATAATAAAAGCCATCCGCACTGGCAGGCTCTCCTGCTTCTGCCCAGTTGCGCAACAGGAATTCAGGATAAGTATGGAATGAAAGAATATCAAAATAAGCACCGCCTTTCAAAGGGAAATCAGTGGTCACTTTTCCTGCATCAGGATTGTCGCTGTTACGTAATAAAGCATCCAGGAAAGAACGGTTGCCAATACCGCCGGTGCACACATAGGCATTGGGTTGGTATTTTTTGATCACTTCCCAACTAATGCGCAGCATGCGTATATAATATTGTACCGGTGTTCTTAGGTTCACCAGGTCTTCAGGAGTGGGATCACGGAAAAACCAGCTGCCTGGGTTGGGAGGATTTGAATCCCCTAACCAACCCCCATCACCATAGGTGAAGTCAGGTTCGTTCCATACTTCATAGAACTTGATGTATTTTCCATAGATCTTCACCACCTTATACAGGTAGGCAGCAAAAGTATTATTGGGGTTCACCTCTCCATTGATAAATATCGGCTCATACAATCCCTTGAACACTTTAGCCTTGCTATCGGTACCTGTATAAAAAGCAGTGTCCCATTTATTGGCATCCCTCGGTCCGCCTATCATTACTGTAGTTTCCGTGGATCCCAGCATCTTCAAATGCTCATAGTCACTCAGCAGGGAACTGTCTCCATACCAACCTAAATAGTTATCATAGATCTGTGTTCTGAAAGCCTTTCCGCCAATTCCTTTTACCTTATTGCCTGCTCCCAGGTCAATGATCTGTTGGGTGCTCCAGTTCGATCCATACCATCCTGGGTTCAAACCATAACCATATTGCCCATTATATGATTGAAAAGATGCAAAATCATTGGCATTGGGAGTGCCTGACCCTCTTTGTGCATCATTCACTATCACACTTACTTCATCCCAGGAG
>JAEZLJ010000129.1 GCA_023415275.1 Bacteroidota bacterium | reverse complement strand
GTATCGGCCACCATCCATTCAGCAACAAGCAGCTTCATTTGCTCAAATTGAGCATTGACCTCCTGCTCAAGAGTGGCTATTTGGGGACCTCTTCCGGTTAATCGTAGCCTCACCATGCCATAGGCCGGGAGGTAGGCCAACTTGATATGGGATGGAAGTTGCCCTTCAAACTTTTCAAGTACATCTGCTATGGTTGATTCTCCAATTCCCGAGGTCAGCAAAGTCCTGTGCACCACCGCCGGCAATTCAAGTTGTTGCTTCAATGCAGGAATCACGCTGTTTTGAATCAGGCCCTTCATTTCATTAGGCACTCCCGGTAAAGAAACATAGATGACGCCTTCTTTTTGAAACCACATACCAGGAGCTGTTCCGCGCAAGTTTGGTAATACAGTGCATTTATCAGGCACTTCGGCTTGTTTTAAATTCCTGTCCGTTAATGGCCGGTTCAGCCTGGCAAATATATCCTGAACGTTTTTCAAAGCCCCGGCATCTACAATGATAGATGCGTTGAAATATTCACATAAGGTTGGCTTCGTAATATCATCGGCAGTTGGCCCCAGGCCACCGGTAATGATGATAACCTCATTTTCTTTGCTTTCTTCAGTAAGACTGTCAATGATCTCTTCTTTCACATCGCCAATGGCTACTCTTTTTTTCACCCATATCCCGATCTTGTTCAACTCCTGCGCAATAAACGCACTGTTAGTATCAATGGTCTGTCCGATCAATAATTCATCTCCGATAGTAATTATACAAGCATTGACTTCTTTCATTTTTGAATCACTTAATTTTAGCGCAATGTACGAAGCCATGAAAAAACTCATTCTTTTAAGCCTATTACTGGTTACCCTTCAATCTTATGCGCAGTCTGTCGCTTCCAATATTGAAAAGGCTTACAGGACCTTTGAAAATGATTCCCAATTACGCCATGCCATTTCCTCTCTGTATATAATTGAGGAAAGTACCGGGAATGTGGTTTTTGAAAGAAATGCAGGTATTGGGTTGGCACCCGCTTCTACGCAAAAAATTATTACTGGCGCAGCTGCCTATGAAATGCTGGGGAAAAACTTTATATATAATACCCCGGTAAGTACCAATGGTAATATAGAAAAGGGTGCGTTGATGGGTGACCTGCTCCTTAAAGGAAGTGGAGACCCCAGTTTTGGTAGTTGGCGATTTGCAGCCACTAAAAAAGAAGTTATCCTGGCTAAAGTGGTTTCAACACTTAGATCTCTTGGTATTAAAGAGGTGCAGGGCTATTTGTACCTGGATGAATCTTCCTTTTCTTACCAGTCAACACCCGGGGGCTGGATATGGGATGATATTGGAAATTATTATGGTGCAGGCAGCAGGGCTATCAATTGGAATGAAAACCAGTATGACCTTGAATTAGCACCTGGGAAACAACCTGGAGACAGTACCAGGATGATCAGCAAAGGGAAGGGTACCGCTAATTTCCAATTGAACAATCAAATCAAAACAGGCAAAAGAGGCAGCGGTGACAATGGCTATATTTATCTTTCCCCTTATAGTGTATATGGGTTCACTACCGGCACTATTCCGCTGCAGGAGAAAAGCTTTACTATATCCGGCGCCTTACCTTACCCGGCCCTCTCATTGGCAGAAGAACTAAAAATGCAACTCCAGGCTGCAGGTATTCGTTTAAAAAAAGGGATCAGGTTATATACAGGGACAGAAGATTACCATATAGATGATTTGAAGCCGGTAAGGGAATTATTGGTTTTTCAATCACCGCCCCTGGATTCTTTAATTTATTGGTTCTTTAAAAAAAGTATTAATCTTTATGGGGAAGCATTGGTAAAAACTATGGCTTTTAAAAAAAAGGGATATGGGGAAACTGAAGCAGGTGTTGACATGGTCAGGGACTTCTGGAAGAGAAACGGCATTGAAATAACAGAATTGAACATGGTAGATGGATCAGGTCTTTCACCTTTGAATAGGGTCACCACGCATGCACAGGTGGCAATATTGCAATATGCAAAAAAGCAGCCCTGGTTTGCAGGCTTCTATGATGCCATTCCCGAATACAATAAGATGAAAATGAAAAGCGGTACTATAAATGGGGTCAAAGGATTTTGCGGGTATCAACGCAGCGCTAACGGTAAGGAGTACATCTTTTCTTTTTTGGTCAATAATTATAACGGGTCTGCTGGCAACCTGGTCCAAAAGATGTACAAAGTGCTGGATGAATTGAAATAAAGCCGGATCATACATTATGAGCAGGGAAGAATCATTATTGATACTTACATTTAAATCTGAATCAATTTAAATGGCTGTTTATGAAAACTCAAAACTATAAGAACCATTCAAGGATCGTTTTTATGTATCATATACTTACACTTTTAGCTATCGTGGCATTATTGATCGGTTCTTTAAGGAATGTAATGTATAGTACAAGGGCCAACCTCTATTCTGCCTGGCTTATAGTACTTGTCGCCTTTATTCTTCTCAGTTTATATATACATAGCCGTGTATTTGCATTGAAAGCACAGGACAGGGCTATCAGGGCCGAAGAAAGCCTGCGTTATTTTATCCTCACAGGCAAACCACTTGATCACCGGCTTACTTTAGGCCAGATCATTGCACTGCGTTTTGCCAGCGATGAAGAAATGCCTGCACTGGCAGAAAAAGCAGTAACCCATGGATTAAGTAATGACGATATTAAAAAACAGATCAGGGTTTGGCGAATGGATGTACACAGGGTCTGAAGCCTGCTCGGGATGGTGTGCACCTTTTAATAAATGAAAAATTAAATCCTCCACATTCTTTAGGGAATGCGCTAACCCACTTCAATAAATGAGTCACGCAGGTTGAGTAAAGGGAAATATTGGTTATTTACCAATGAACCTATCCAGGCTTACCTTACCCGGCCCATTAAATAAATAGGTAACAAACCACGCCAGGAATAAACCAGCACTTTCGCCCACTCCAAAAAAGGCGCCTTTATGGGCAAAGAAAAGAGCTACCGACATAGCTATAATAAGCGGAATGCAGGCCAGTCTTGTAAATAATCCAAGGATAATGAATGCTGAACAGAAGAATTCGGCAAATACTACTAAGGAAAGAGAAGTGGTAGAACCTATATGGAAGGGATCGGCAAACCTGGGAGCTTTTTGAGCAAAGTGCATCAATTTGTCCAGTCCATGGTTGATCATCATAGAAGAACCTACACCAACACGTAGAACAAGCATTGCAAAAGAAAAAGCGTTATCTGAGGTGCTGGTACTGAATAATTTTCTCATTGGATTACTTGAATTGTGGCGCAAGTTTACGGAAACAAATTCAAATATGATAGCCCTTCGGATATGTTAAATAAGAAATGACATTGCAATTTTATGATGTTCTTTGGAATGATGTTTGGTAATGGCCAAAATAATTCGAATTCAATCAACGTTATCTTCGCAACGGTTAAAGGACGATCTATGAAGAAAATTTGTACTTCTCTCTCATTCTGCTTTATTTGTGCATTTTCCTATTCACAACAAACAGTATTCTTTAAAAATCCAAAAGAAACGTTTAACGAAGCAAAGGAATATTTTCAAAAAGAGCAGTATAGCCTGGCTTATCCTCTTTTTAAAGAATTGCAACAATCTGTCAGGGAAACCAATGTGGTCAATGATCCTATTGAAGTGCAGGAGATCAATTATTATACTACGGTAAGTGCTTTAAAACAAAATGAAGGAAGGGCAGAGCAGGACGCCCTGCAGTTTATAGATGTAACAAAGAATAATGCCCGGGTGCAAATGATGAACTTTCACCTGGCTGAATATTACTTCAGGCAGCAAAGGTTTTCTGATGCTGTTCAACTTTATGAAAATGCCAATATTGCCAACCTGAATAATAGGGAGGTGGCTGACTACAAGTTCCATGAAGGGTATTCCTATTTTACCATGCAGCAGTTTGCAAAGGCCAAGCCATTGCTGAATGCCATCAGGCAGGTGAAATCTGATCCTAATTATGTGGATGCCAACTATTATTATGGCTTCATTGCATTCCGCGACAGGGATTATAATGATGCCCTGCAAAGTTTTCGTGTGGTAGAGAACGAACCTGCCTACGAAGCCATTGTGCCTTATTACGTGGCCCAGATCTATTATGTGCAGGGTAAAAAGGAAGAAGCGATAAGCTATGCAGAAAATAAGATCAAGCAAGGCAAGACCCAATACTATGACCTGGAACTTAAGCAACTTTTAGGTCATGCCTATTTCGAAAAGAAACAATATACCAAATCGCTTCCTTACCTGGAAGATTATGTAAACCGCTCTAAAAAAGTCCGCCGTGAAGACCTGTATGAACTTTCATACGCTTATTACCAGGCTGCTGACTTTAACAAAGCCATTGAAGGATTCAAGCAATTGAGTGGTAAGGAGGATTCTCTTAGTCAGCATGCTATGTACCTGTTAGGTGATTCTTATTTAAAGACGGGACAAAAAACAAATGCCCGGAATGCCTTCCTGTTTGGATCTTCTAACAATAGCAATCCTGAGCAAAGAGAAATCTCCAGGTTTAATTATGCCAAACTTTCTTATGAACTGGGGTACCAGGATGAGGCCTTAAAAAGCCTTAGGAATTTCCTTAATGACTACCCGGATTCTAAATATAAGGATGAGACTATAGAACTATTGGTTGGTGCATTGGCCAATACCAATAACTATAAGGATGCATTAACTCTCCTGGAAGGTATTCAGTATCCCACGCCTTCCGTGAAACGCTTATTGCCAAGGATATTGTACGGGCGGGCCACAGAAATGATCAATGATGGTCAACTGGAGGCTGCCAACGCATTACTCGACAGGGCTTTAAAAGATCCGAATAATGCTTCGGTATTGCCACTTGTTAACTTTTGGAAAGGAGAGCTGGCTTATCGCAGCAATAATATTGATGATGCCATCAGGTACTATAATGCCTATCTCAATGCCGGGGCACCTGCTTCAGGTGAGGCTAATGAAAAATCTGTAAAATATAACCTGGGATATGCATACTACCGTAAAGAGAATTACCCGGTAGCTAAAAGCTTTTTTGAACCCCTGGCAAGTAACGTATCACTGAGTTCAGATCCCATTACACAGGATGCCTATATCAGGACCGCAGATGCCTATTTTATGGGTCGCAGCTATGCACAGGCGCGTACCATGTATGATAATGTGATCCGTTATTCCTGGCCTGCAGAAGATTATGCCACTTTCCAAAAGGCTATGATCTCCGGTATTAATAATGCAACAGAAAAGATCAATCTCCTGAATACACTCATACGCAAATTCCCTCAATCCAACCTGGTAAATGATGCCAACATGGAGATAGCCAACACTTACCTGGCGGATGAGCGTTTCCGTGAGGCCATACCTTACCTGACCACTATTATCAATTCAACTGGAAACAATAGTTTAAAGCCTCAGGCATACCTGAAAACAGGTATAGCATATTACAACCTGAATAATAATGAGTCTGCCATTGCCCAGTATAAACAATTGCTGAATAATTATCCTAATTCTCCTGAAGCAGAGAATGCATTGGACAATTTAAAAGTGATCTATGTAGAACAGGGAAAGCCATCTGAATATGCGGATGTAGCCCGCCAGGCTGGTAAGCCTATTTCTGTTTCAGCAGAAGATTCTTTAACCTACTCGGCGGCTCAATTGCAATACGAGAATGGAAATATGACCGCCGCCCTTGAAGGGTTTAATACATACCTGCAACGATTTTCTGATGGCACTTATTCCACCAATGCTCAATTCTTCAGGGCGGAGATCTATAATGCACGCAAGGATTGGCAAAAGGCACTAAGCAGCTATACAGTGGTGGCGGAGAGGGCACCCAATACTTATGCTGAACGCGCCGTATTGCAGGCTGCCCGCATCAATTTCTTTGAATTGAAGAATTACGCCGATGCAGAGCGTTATTATGCACAGTTGAAACAAATTACTGCCAGCCAGGAAAACAGGCTGGAAGCCATGCGTGGATTGTTACGGAGCCAATACCAACAGCAAAAATGGAGCGATGCAGTAGCCAACGCTAAAGAGCTGCTAGCTCAGAAAGGCAGTAGTTCTGATGATAAATCACTGGCCAATATGGCCATTGGTAAATCAGCACAAATGAGCGGACAATTTGACGTAGCCATCAATTCTTTTAAGCAGGTGGTGAGTGTAAATAAAGCTGCGCTGGCCGCTGAAGCCAGGTATGAAATTGCCAATAGCTGGTTCATGCTAGATCGCATGAATGATGCAGAAAAGGCTGCTTTTGAAGTGATTAATAAATCCGGTTCTTACGATTGGTGGGTCACAAAGGCCTACATCTTATTGGGAGATGTTTATTTTAAAGAAAAGGATTACTTCAATGCCAAGGCTACCTTCCAAAGCGTAGTTGACAACTCGTTGAACGCAGAGTTAAAATCCGAAGCGCAGGGTAAATTGAATAAAGTGATAGACGAAGAAGGAAGGAACAGTAAAGTGAATAATTAACCATCGTGCAGGAATGATGATCAGCAAACAAAATTCAGAAAAAGCATTTAGCAAGCAGCATATGAAATCTTCCATCTTATTAGCAGTTACATTATTGGCAGGATTAGCGGGTATGGCACAGGACAGTACCATCAGGAAAAGAGAAGTGAGTGTGACTTCTACATTTAAGCCTTCTTTAAAGGAAGCAGCCAAGATCAATATCAATGCAACACCACCCATTCCGGATACATCAAGGCCAAGGTTACAATATATGATTCCCAACCAGAACCTTGCTTTCGCCTTTCAGCCTGGAAGCTTAAAGCCGCTGGCCCTACAGGTAGATACTGGTGGCCGTTGGGATAATGACAGTTACATTAAAGCAGGTTTCGGTAGCCTGTCCACTCCTTACATCCAGGCAGGTCTTTCAGTTGGTGATGGAAAAACATTAGGTTTGAACGCCTATGCCAAACATTACTCTTCCAAGGGCAAACTGCCTTACCAGGATGTGATGCATACCAATATTGATCTGAATGCTTTTGTGCAGACATCCAAAAACCTGGAGTGGAATGCCCGCTTTGGCGGCACACAGGAAAAGTATAATAAATACGGATTTCAACCAGCAACCCTTGAATTTCCTGAAGATTCTCTTAATATAAAATACCAGTCCTGGAAGGGGCGCCTGGCTTTTCATAATATCAATCGTACGGAATTCGGTCTCTCTTATGCTCCTGAAATGAAAATAGACGTATTCAGCGACCAGTTGAGCAATTCAGAGAGCAATAGTTATGTGAACCTTCCATTGAGCAAAACCATAGGCACCCAATTCGAAGTGGACCTGGCCTTAGAAGCCAACCATTCCACTTACAAGCCTGAAGACAAGGCAACGATCACCAATAATTTTGTTGTCGCCTCACCATCCATTCTCTATAAGTCCACCAATGTCAATTTACAGGCTGGTATCAAACCCAGTTGGGATAATGGGAACTTCAAGTTGTTTCCAAACGTGATGGTAGTCTTCAGTTCAACTGACGACCGTGTTTCATTCCAGGCAGGATGGCTGGGATACATGCGATACAGCGGGTTTCAGTACATGGCTAATTACAATCCCTACATATGGGCACCTGCCACTACCAGCAATTCCTGGATTGAGGAAAGATATGCAGGTCTGAAAGGAGCTGTGGGTGATCACTTCAGCTATAGTGCTAAAGTGGGATATAATAAGATCAATAACCAGCCTCTTTATATCAACGACACACTGAGCGGGAAATCCTTTGAAGTGCTCAATGAGCCTGAAATGAAAGTGGTGAACTTCACCGGAGAATTGGGCTATACAGTAGGAGAGCAGTTCTCTGTGATCTCCAACCTCACCTTCAATCGGTATAAGCTGCAGCAAAATGAAAAGGCATGGGGATTATTACCATTGGAATGGAATACCCGGCTTACCGTGCAGGTTTTGAAAGACCTGTATGTCAATGCCAATCTTTATGCTTTTGATGGGCCATGGTCACTGAATAAGGTAGGCCGCAGGGACCTGCCGGCTGCCATGGACCTGAGTGCAGGCCTTGAATTTAAGATAGTGAACAATGTGAAGCTATGGGCCCAGTTCAATAACGTTTTCAATAAAGAATACCAGCGCTGGAACCAATATCCAACTTATGGGTTCAATTTCCTTGGCGGAGTTGTATTTTCGTTCGCTCAAAAGAATTAAGGTGCTCTCTTTATTGACTAAATATCTATTGCAGTTTCACAGGCTTGTTATTCCCCATGTGGGTAGTTTTGAGCTGGTACAGCACCCTGCTGCCTACAATGTGGTGGACAAATTACTTATTCCACCTTCTTTTTCATTGAGCTGGAATAACAATGATGTGTTACCAGAACATCAACTGGATTTTCTTGCTTCCTGCATCCAGTCAGATCCTGAAAGCATCAAGACAGAATTGGACCAATTTGGCAAAAGGCTGAGTGCAAAGGTTCAAAAGGATTCTTTTGACTGGAATGGCATAGGACGACTAAGGCATGACGGCGGCAGCATAGCCATTGACCAGGAGCCCATGACCTTACAGGGGCTTGGATCTGTACCTGCTCATAAAGTTATCCGCGAAAATGTCGAGCATAGCATGTTAGTAGGTGACCAGCAAATGACATCGCAACAGGTCACTGATACCCTGGCCAGGCCTGGAAAGAAAAGATCCATAACCTTGCTTATAGGATGGATATTACTAATAGTAACTATACTGGCCATTTTATTTTTACTATACAGGAATGGGTTTAATCCATTAACCTCGGGATTGAAAATGAAGGTGGCACCCTGAAGGATATTGTTTCCCGAAAGCTTATTTTGCAGCCTCTTTTATGAGCAAAGTGCATTACACCCATTGCCCGGTTTGTGGCAGTTCTGATATTCATCCCTTATTAACGGCAAAAGATCATTCGGTAAGCGGCGAAGAATTTGTGATCTGGCAATGCCAGTCCTGTACCTTGCGTTTTACACAGGACGTGCCGAATGAAGGCTCAATAGGACCTTATTACCAGTCGCAGGATTATATTTCCCATAGCAATACCAGCAAAGGCCTACTCAATAAGCTATACCAAGCCGTCCGTAAGTTTACCCTGGCTCAGAAATCTGGTTTGGTCATCTCTCATACCATTCCCAATGGGAGGATTCTTGATATTGGGGCTGGCATCGGTGCTTTTTTAAATGAAATGAAGCATAAAGGATGGTCCATTGAAGGTATTGAACCTGATTACGGCGCCAGGCAACAATCCAAACACCTATTTAACATTGATCTGAAACCTACACCTGCTCTGAAAGAACTACCCCACAACAGCTTTGATGCTATAACGCTGTGGCATGTGCTGGAACATGTGGAGGCTTTGCAGGAATATGTTGAATTATTAAAACAATTGTTGAAGAAAGACGGAAAGATCTTTATCGCAGTCCCAAATTACACTTCACTGGATGCTGACCTTTATGGTAACCGCTGGGCCGCTTATGATGTGCCCAGGCATTTATATCATTTTACGCCAAGGTCTATACAAGTACTGCTTCAAAAGCACGGCATGAAGGTTATACAACAAAAACCCATGTGGTTTGATGCTTTTTATATAAGCCTGTTAAGTAGCAAATACCGCTCTGGCAGCACCTCCTGGTTGGGAGCTGGCATTAATGGCCTTCGGTCCAATTTTAAAGCCTTATTGAACAAGGAAAGAGCAAGCTCCCTGATCTATATTGTCTCAAAAAATTAAAAAGAGAACTGTATCTCATATAATTGTGGCCAATTCTTACCTGTCACATACACCTTTTTAGTATCAGGATTATAAGCAATGCCATTAAAGAACTCGGCATGAGGGTCACTATTCTTAACCTTATTTACTAGCTCTGTCAGGTCCATTTTGCCTATTACCTGGCCGTTGGAAGGATCGATCTTTAAAATGTAATTGTATTGCCATTGATTGGCATATACATATCCATTAATATATTCCAGCTCGTTGATATTCACTGCCGGTGTGCCATTTTCGGTTACACCCTGCACCCGCAAAAGGCGGAACGTCTGGGGTTCATAAAAATATAAATTACTGCTACCGTCACTGGCTATCAGGTTCTTTCCATCATTGGTCATTCCCCAGCCTTCAGGATTCAGGGGCAACTCTTTGATCTTTTTAAAATCCTTTGCTGAATATACCAGCACCCGGTGCTCCTGGTAAGTAAGTTGGTATAAAGTGTCGTTTAAAACGGTGATCCCTTCACCAAACAATTTGGGGTCAAGTGTTACCTCTTTTAGAGTCTTTAGCTCGGGAAAAGACTTCTGTACCAGCTTTGACTTGCCATAAAGACCGGTGCTTTCCAGTAAGGTGCCCTTATAAAATTCAATACCTTCAGTAAAATGGCTGGTATCGTGTGGTTGGGTAGATATTACACTATAGCTTAAAATAGGGACGGACGTTTCAGTGGAAGTGCCCGAACTGTCTTCTGTATTATTATTACAACTAATGAAAAGAATGAAAAGGGTAGCGGCAAGCACCCAGCTAAATTTCTTCATCAGACAAAAATAAGGGATGGGGGCACAGGCTTTTGTTAAACAAATAGTTTTACATTCTTTGTTTATATGGATATTGGTTTTTAAATTTGGTCATTCCTTTCTACGTATCCTACTAAAGATCCCCAACATCAATACACTGTCCTTTACCTCCGATTCCTGGGAATGACTTTTGCAATTCCTTTACCTGTAGTTCCAACATCCCTGGAAAGCTCCTTGCTCCATAAGCCTGTGCATTGCTGTAAAC
>JAEZLJ010000079.1 GCA_023415275.1 Bacteroidota bacterium | reverse complement strand
AATCACCATAGAGCAGCTCTTAACGCATACCGCGGGTATGGGCGATTTCTTTGAGAATGCTACCTACAACCGCATTAAGGACAGTGTGAAAGATCAATCAGGATTTTTACCTGTAATAGAAGAAGAGCAGCTTGCCTTCGCACCAGGAAAAAGCTGGCAATACAGCAATACAGGTTTTGTGCTTTTAGGTATTATCATTGAAAAGATAACAGGAGATACTTATGAAAGTTATGTCCGTAAGCATATCTTTTCTCCTGCAAAAATGGAGCATACCATACCCGGTGGCAGTGGCGGAGGTGGAACCTCCACTATCCATGACCTTAATCAATTTGCCAATGCCTTATTACACCACCAATTACTGAGTGCTGCCACCACGGACAGGCTATTGAATTATACCAGTCCATTGAATGATCAATATGGATGGGGCACCGAACATTACAAATTAGGCAAGGAGCATGTGGTAGGCCACAGCGGTGGTTATATCAATGAGTGTACAGAATTGAATATCTATCCGCACAGCCAAAGCATTGTGATCATTCTTTCCAATAGCAATCCACCTTTTGGGCACTTTGTATCTGATAAGCTGAAAGAGCTGATCACAAGAAAATGATCATCTAAGCCTGGTGTTGCTTTTGGTCAGGAGTAACACCAGGTAATAGCTTTTCTTCTATCACTTGTTGCAATACATTCTTTGGCAATGCACCTTTCTGCATCATAGGCGCTCCCGAGGTAGGAATAAACAACAGGGTGGGAATACTCTGAATACCAAAAAGGCTCGATAGTTCTGCTTCCTTATCTGTATCTATCTTATAGATCACCAACCGGCCTTCATACTCCTTTGATAATTCTTCCAGTGCAGGGGCTATGGCTTTGCAAGGGCCGCACCAGTCGGCATAAAAATCAACAATGGCCGGTAAGTTCCCTGCATACTTCCATTCTTCCCCGCTCTCATAATTGAATACTTTTTCTTTAAAATCACTCGCGGTCATTTGTTGTGTAGCCATAACTCTTTATTGTATAAATACTATGACCTCCCAAAGGCGTGCCATCTTATCCTTTGTAAAGCATCCATAAACAGAAGCCTGTTGCATTCCTTACTTTATTACAGGTGCTGTTGAATAACCTGTTCTGCTTGAATGTTCAGGATTTACTACTCTATTTATAGGGATTCTACCTGTTATGAGTAAAGGTATTTACCCATTGACAATGCCTTGGGCAATGACTATTTTGCATGCGCAACACCGTATCCTTAAAAAAGAAAACCTATGCCACGTCAAACTTTTCTTTCACGCGAATCCTTTGTAGACGCTACAGAGAAGCAGACAAGGGAAACGCTTAGCTCCCTGCCAGCCTTCGTATCGCATATCGTGCTGGTTGCCGAAAATCCTATTATTGAATCATACAAGTTTACCTATGACAAGGCAGATAAAAAACTACAATATGTTATAGACGTAACCATCTTGCCATTAAATGATCAGTACACACGCATCAGCCTGCATGCTTCACATACCAATGGCCATGCTTTTTATGAGGACGCTGACATGAGCTTTGCCCTGCATGATTTTGAATCTGCCATACACGCTGCCTTAAAGGGCGACCTGGCATACTATAAGCCAGCCGGCCACCAGCCTAAAGAGCAGTCATCCACCTTGCTAAAATGGGCAACATTCTTATTCCCTTCATTAAACCCTGGCTTAAAGAAAAAGCTATCCTGATAGATCCTTGTTTAGCTTTTTATAATGGATGTATACAGTGCCAGGTTTTCTGCATCAAAACAAACAAAGGTTAGTTTTTCTATGCCTGTCTGTATATTCAGATAGGTCTGCACGGTATTGATTGCAATGATGGCAGCCTGCTGCCTCGGAAACCCATACACGCCGGTGCTGATATTGGGAAAGGCAATGGTTTTTATTTCATTACTCACGGCCAGCTGCAACGAATTCTTATAGCACAGGGCAAGGAGTTCTTCCTCCTTATTCTTTCCACCTCTCCATATAGGTCCCACTGTATGAATAACGTATTTACATGGTAACCTGCCTGCTGGTGTTATCACAGCCTCGCCGGTTTTGCATCCTCCCTGCCTGGCAACTATCTGCCTGCAAGCCTCCAGTAGTTCCGGGCCGGCAGCACGGTGAATGGCTCCATCCACACCTCCTCCGCCCATCAGGGAACTATTGGCAGCATTTACTATTGCATCTACCTTCAGCTTTGTAATATCTGCCTGGATCACTTCTATACCTGCCATGTCCTAAGTTACAAATACTACATCCAGGAAGAGTAGCCCAGTCAAAAATTAATTGCTGGCTGACTTCATACCATTGTTGAATAACTTTAGATAATGGAAAAGATCACTGCCCTTGTTATTGGCGCCACCGGACTCGTGGGCAATGAGCTGGTGCACCAGCTACTGGTCGATGACAGGTTTGGTGAAGTGCGGGTATTCGCTCGCAGAACCACAGGCATTACACATTCCAAACTTCGTGAGTTCCTCATTAACTTCAATGATCCTCAAAGCTGGAGACACCTGGTGGTGGGTGATGTTTTGTATTCTGCCCTGGGCACCACCTTAAAGAAAGCCGGAAGCCAACAGGCGCAATATCAAATCGACTACCAATATCAATATGACTTTGCCAAAGCGGCGGCAGAAAACCAGGTGCCGGTATATGTACTGGTTTCTTCAGCCATGGCATCTCCTGGTTCCCGCCTGTTTTATACGCGCATGAAAGGCGAACTGGAAAGGAATATCCGCGTATTGCCTTTTCAGTATATCCATATTATGCAACCAGGCATGTTGGAAGGAAACAGGAAGGAGAAAAGAACAGGCGAAAGGATCGGGCTCGTCTTACTGAAATTTATTAACAAATTGGGCATAGCCTTGCAACAAAAGCCGGTTCCTGCCAGCGTGGTCGCAAAGGCCATGATCAATGTATCCTTTCGGAAGGACAGCCACGTCAATGTATATGCGCTTACTCAGGTATTCAGTGCTGCCGGCGCATAGAACTAATGTTTGGATGATAGTTGTATCAATGCGTGTACACCATACCAAAGGTCTCCGCGGCCAGCACATCCTTCCATTGTTCTATCAGTCTTTTATAAGCCTTGCCTGCCGGCGTCATGTTCCTTTCAAGGTCATACAAACCCACTTCATGCACACGCCCATTATCCTCCCGCAGCGCCGTGTCCCAGTCCACCTGGTGGGTGAGGCTATACCATGTAAAGCCCACTATAGGCACACCATCCTGCTTCAGCCTGTGCAGGTTGGCCCATTGCCTGTATAGCCAGTTCACCGAATCGGGCATCTTCATATTGGTCTCAGTATGCATGATCGGTAAGCGGTAGCGATTGTAATATTGATGCGTGATCACATAATAGCCAAATACCTCACCTGAGGCCTGTGTAGTGCCGTTAGGCAACACCAGGTGTTCATTGGTGGCATAGTAGTCATTGCCCATGATGCACCTTGCCTTTACCTGGTTTTGTTCAAACCAGAAATATTCTCCCGAGGTCATTCCATTTTGCAGCATATATTCATACATCTGCACGGAGATGGGATACCCATAGGTAAGGTCCAGCGCCAGGAATCTTTTACGGTTCAGGAAGTTGGCTTGCTTTTGCACTTCCGGCCGCATAGGGTGAAAGTATTCCGATGATTCACTTTGAATGAATATAGCATCAGGCCGCACTTTTAAGATGGCGTGCATGGCCATCACATTGGCCTTGCACAGATGCTTCAATGCCGTCACAAATGCCCTGTCTGAATGTTCTCTTTCATTCCACCATCCATATTGTGCAGAGAACAAGGCGGTAATGAATATCTCATTGATAGGAGTATACAACTGCAGGTAAGGAAACCTTTCTGCAAAGGCGCCTGCATATTCAGCAAACCATTCAGGAAACTCAGGGTTCTGGAAATTGCCCATCCAATCAGGCACGCCAAAATGCAGCAGGTCCACAATAGGAGTGATGTCAAGTTCCTTCAGCCGGTTGAATGTAGTATCTGTAAATGCCCAGTCATATTGCCCGGGTCCTGTATGTGTTTTATAATAAGGAGGACCATAGCGCAGGAATTCTATGCCCTGCTCTTTGGTAAGCTCAAAATCTTTTTCCCAGTTCTTATAATGGCAGCACTTTTCCATTTCATCTATTCTCTTGATGCTGCCGTCGGGTAACTGTATGGTAGGATAGCTGTTTTCTATGCCCGTTGCAAACATGAATTTACTTCCCAGGTTCATCCTGTTCATTGGCCTGTCATTTACCTGCTTGCCTCCAAAGTAGTGCCATGAATGTTTCCCGGTAAGTTAAATACCCAGGTCTATTGATCTACTGACAAATGCTTGACAACCAGGTTCACCAGGTCTGCCAGCTTCACCGGCTTGGTCAATACATCTTCTATCACGCAATCCCCAACCATGGCCCTGGTGGTAGAATGCGGATCTACCAACAATATCACCTGCGCCCGCTGTTCCTGGATAATGATCTTGCACACATCATATTCGTTAAAACCATCCATGTCAGGGTTTACCAGTATCACGTGTGGTTGCAAACGTATGGCGCTGGGAATCAGATCAGCGGCATTGTCAATAGTGTCCACATCAAAGCCCTCCTGTAGCAGGTGCTTCTCCATTTCATTTAAAAATCCATAATCAGTATCACAGATAAGGATTGTTCTTCTGTTATCCATAATGAATTTATTTTAAAGCGTTTACCCAGGTGGAGGTGTTTTGCTAAATTAGTATTTCGTTTACAGGCACGAACAGATGGGATTGGTAATCAATTATAGAATTCATTCACGTGGGTTCATTTATAACACTCATTCAAAAATTTGGCAGGCAAGGCGAGAAGACAGGTTGGACGTATATTGAGATACCTCACGAGATGTCGGATCTTATCAACCCCGGGGTGAAAAAATCTTATAGGGTAAAAGGCAAATTAGACAAGTATCT
The DNA here is from genome assembly GCA_023415275.1 of Bacteroidota bacterium. Classification (GTDB taxonomy): domain Bacteria; phylum Bacteroidota; class Bacteroidia; order Chitinophagales; family Chitinophagaceae; genus Flavisolibacter. Next base: position 2,055 of record JAEZLJ010000079.1, on the reverse strand, counting down.
TATAAAGGGAATAGCTGTTTTACCCATGGGAGATGGCTCCTTTATCATGGCGCTGAATGCCGAAATGAGAAAAGGCATCAAAAAGCAAAAGGGAGATCAGCTGCAGGTGAAACTGGAGTTGGATAGGGAAGAACCTAGGCAGTCTTCCGACCTGCTGCAGGTGCTGGCCGATGAACCGGAAGCATTGAATAAATTTAAAGCCTTGCCCAGGGGGCACCAGAATTATTTCAGCAAATGGATAGACAGTGCCAAAACAGATACTACTAAAGCAAAGCGCATAGTATATGCCATCCGCTTCCTTTCTGCGGGCAACACCTTTTCAGAAATGTTGCGCACCATAAAAAAGGAAAAGGAACAGGGCCTGACTGGTTGGTAAGTCCCAGCTATTATTCTTGCTCCACTGCGGATCGCTCATTCGTGGAATCCCTTTCAGTATTGGGGTCATGGAGGTCATCGTGCGATACCGAGATGGAGTCATCCTTCCTCACATCATGTTGCCTGTCCTGCCTCGATTCTGAAGGTGTTTGTAGCGTGCTGTCGGGAGTCAGATAGATCTTCGTATTATCCTCACCGGTAGACCGCTGGTCTTTTTTTGCTTCCATAATGATCATTTTATTAGTTTGCCATTAACCGTCTTCCCCGTCCGTGATCTCCGTACCTACTTCATCTTCCATATCCGCACTTTCCGTTCCCGGTAGTTCGGTACGCTCCCGGATGTTCTCATTGGCTCTTGGATTTGGATTTTGAGCCACCTGGGCTTCACCAGGCTGCTTTGTTTTTTCAGCAGCAGTATCCTGCTTGGGATCTCCAGGAATCATAATATTCTTTTCTTCTAAAAGGTAAAATGTTATGCCATCAGCGACATTTGCAGGTAAATGATTCATATGAGATCTGTTCACCTGCTGGTGCAGGGAAAAGTGCAGGGTGTGTTTTTCCGGGCTTCAGCCAAGGAAGTAGCCGATTCACTCCAAATAAAAGGTTGGGTGAAGAATACACCTGCAGGAGATGTGGAACTGCAGGCCTGCGGACCGGATGAAAAAGTGCAGCAATTTATAGACTGGTGTAGAAAGGGGCCTTCCCGGGCCGTAGTCACCCAGGTACATGTTTCGGATAGTGATCATTACTCCTTTGACTCCTTCCAGGTCATCCGTTATTAAAGTTTTTACAATCTGTAAAGCATTGAAAATGACTGCTCACCTCGCTTACCCACTCCATTGCTCAATATGTTGAAGAGTATAGCAAAAATTACCCAAACGGACCATTGTTCTGCTTTAGGTTGGTTAGGCACTATTTTGTTGTCATAGTTCAAAACCAACACCATTGTTAACCTTTTAAAAAATAATGTGTTATGGCAGAAAATGAAAACCAGGGTAGAGAAGAGCAGATGGACAACAGGTTTGGATCAAGGAATGATCAGCAACAACAGGAAGTTTCAAGACTGAATGAAGAGTCAACCGGAAACGGTAGAGGTGATGCAGAAAATGGATCAGGAAGAAGGATTTCCAATCGTGGGTTTGCAGCGATGGACCCCGAAAAGCAGAAAGAGATTGCCAGTGAGGGTGGTCGTGCGGCACACCGCCAGGGTGTGGCACATGAGTGGAGCAGCGATGAAGCCAGGGAAGCCGGCCGCAAGGGCGGGCAGATCGTTAGCCGTAATCGCGAGCACATGAGTGAGATTGGAAGGCGCGGTGGTCAAAGCTCTGGAAACAGGCGCGGACAGAAGAATGAAGGCAGTGCTGAGTAGTTGATACTACCAGGTTAAAGAAACATACGCCTGGACCTACGTCCGGGCGTATCTTTTTGGCTGCTGCCGTAGCAAGTTCCTGTTTTATCAATTACCCTGGCTTCATAGGTACATAGCAAGGTATTAGACCACTTTTCTATTCTTTGTCTTCCTTTACATCCTCATCAAATTTTTGATCAGCCCTTGTATCAGGTAGATCACTCCTAAAGCTATCACCGGCCGTCTGGGTCAGGTGTTGATTGGCATCATCTGTAGGGCTGCTGCTCATGGTGCTGGCACCTGGCTGTGCGCCCGATTCATCTCTTAGATCA
>JAEZLJ010000075.1 GCA_023415275.1 Bacteroidota bacterium | reverse complement strand
ATTACCCTACAGGCAGCGGTTCGTTCAACACGGAGTAAAACAAAAAGCCCCCGTACACACACTATGTACCGGGGCTTTTCTTTGGGGCTTTTCGTCTACTCCGCTTTATGTTGGCAGCTTAGCTTTCGTAACCTAAAAAGTTATAGGCTGATTGAATGTCATTTGAACAGCTTTACCGTTTTGCGTTGCCGGTGTCCACTTCGGTGAGCCTTTAATTACACGAATAACTTCTTCGTCCAATAACGGGTGCACGCTCTTGACAATTTCAACATTGCTGACAGTGCCGGTCGGGTCAACATAGACTTTTGCAATGACTTGTCCACTAACCTTTTCCTTTTTCAATGCTTTGGGATATTTCAGGTTGTCACCCAAATAAGTCAGCCATGCGGAGCGTCCGCCGGGAAATTCAGCAGTTGTTTCAATCATTTGGAAGACTTGCGTGTTTTCGGTTGCGTCCGAACTCCATTCTTTAATAACTGCGCCATTTTCGTAGACCTGATAAGCGGTCGTGTCACCTTTCGCATTGTAGTCAACAAAATAGCCATGAAGCCGTCCATTTTCATAACAGCGGGTCTGTTCCAAATAACCTCTCGTTTCGTTGAAGTATTTGTGACAAAGCAGCTTTCTACCGAATGTCGTGTCGGCATAGAAACTCTCGGCTACCAAAACATTGTTGCTGTTGTAGTCCCAACAATGTAAGTAGTCGTTTTTCTTGATGCATTTCCGAAGATATTTTCCTGTCGGTGATTTAACCGTATTCCAAGGGTTGGACAATCGAAAGTACAGAGTGTCGTTTGCAAAAGCGGTCGCTGAAATAAAAAGCAGGAGTAAAGGTATTGATGTCTTTAGTGTCATGTTTAGTCTTGATTGTAGTAGCAGACTGCTCGTTTAAGCTTGCTGCTAACGTCAAGGGCTTGGCGTTCGTGGCGGTATTCCATGATTCGTTAGCCCCGATATGCTGGTGAAAATAGTTCTTTTACCGATGTTTTGCAATGCTGTTCACCTGCGTTGGGTCAGCCGAAAATGCAGACTAATAGTGATAAAAAGCCGACGCTGCGTTCAGTAGCCCGCCATGACGCCAAACCCTGTAAGCAACAGCAATTCGTCACAATTTAAACGCTACAATCAGTGGTGACTTTGTCAACAATGGTCAGTACCCATCTGCCATTGATGTAACTCAAATAGAAGATCAACTCATTCGCGTTGTTGTCAGCAATAACAATTCTTCTGCTCTTTGTTTCAAGTCTGTAGAATTCATCAATTCTTTTTAAAGGAACTTTTCGGTTGGCTTCATTGTTTACATTCTTCGCAATTTTTGAAAGCAAATGATCAGTACGGGTCGTGTCAACAAATGTTCCTGTTTTTGTCCATTTCTCACAGTCAAATGTTGGAAGTGAAGAAAAGGAAACGGCAGTTACCTTCACTCCATCGTAAAATGGAGCATTGGGATAGGTCATGTCGCTAAATCCCAAAATGCGATAGTGCTTATAAGTGTCCGGTATACCTATCCTGTTAAGAATATAAACGCCGGTCTGCTTGTCGATGTACCTGGATAAGGTAACAGAGTCACGAGTTGAAAGAGCGGCTACGACATTATGTATTGTCTGAATGAAAGCTTTTTCCTTGGCAGACTGGCCATAGCAAAGCGTCGCCGACAGAAAAATCATCATTATGGTTGCGGACTGTCTCAAATTATTGCTGCTTACACATAAATATATGAGGTAGGTTTTAACCCATCAAGTAAAAACAGGTATGATCTCCAATTCTTTATTTATATACTCTTTGTATTGTCGTTAGGACAATCCGCCACATTATACATTTTGTATTGTCACTTTTTACCTGGCCATTTACTCAACTCAGCTCCTATCCCCCACACCTATCAACCCAGGGGATATTCCATAGATGTCCCATAGATATTCCATAGATATCCCAATGATATTCCAACTATATAAGGGTTGGGATATCCCTGGGTCATCTATGGTTGATGATTGAGAAAACAATGGGATAAGCCAAAAGGAAGTCCAGAGAAGATAGCTTACAATTTGGGGTTTATAATATTCTAGGTCAAAACAAGAGTATTACAGGCATCCGGTATACAGGTTAATGGATTGCCTTTCGTAGTAGGGTTCTATTGCTTGCCTTTGTTTAAAAGGTTTGAGCTTATAGTGGGAAATGAACCCATTGATAATGAGGACAATGTTTAAGATCAGGCGTTCCAGATGCGCCAGCTTTCTTCTGCCTGCAGCACCAGCATTTCATGGCCATTGGCTATCCGGGCACCCTGCGCTTCCCCATTTTGGAGAAATTTGGTTTTTGCAGGATTGTACACAAGATCAAATAGTAAATGGCGGGGAGATAAATAGTTATATGGAATAGGCGGAGCTTCATCCACATTTGGATAGGTGCCCAGTGGGGTTGTATTAATAATAAGCGGGTATTGATCCAATATTTCTTCCCCGATATCTTCATAGCCTAATCCATCACTGGTTTTACGGCGGGAAACCAGCTTATATTCAATTTGTAATTGCTTTAAAGCGTATTGCACTGCCTTTGCGGCACCACCCGTGCCCAGGACCAGGGCCTTATTATGGATTGGCAATAAATAAGGTTCAAGTGAATTCTTAAAGCCAACAACGTCTGTATTGAAACCTTTTAATTTGCCCCCGGTTATTTTGATGCAGTTGCAGGCGCCTATTTCCTGTACTACCTCTGAGGTTTCATCAAGGTAAGGAATCACCTCCTGTTTATAGGGGATGGTAACATTCAGCCCCTCAAGGTCAGGGTGTGAATGTAAAAGAGCAGGTAAGTCCTCAATGGCTGGCAGCTCAAAGAGGTCGTACCTGCAATTATCAATATGTTCCCTTACGAACTTTTGGGTAAAGTAGTTTTTAGAAAATGAATGCGAAAGCGTTTTTCCTATCAGGCCAAAACGTCTCATTATGCATTCTCTTTATTGAGGTAAAGGTGGAAAGTATCCCCCCTCAGGCCTATACGCATGGTTTCCATGGGAATTACTTCGGTAGGGGCAATATTACCAAGGTTTACATTAGCACCTAGTAGTTCAATAAAATACAGTTGCTGCGCTTTTTGAGGAGCCTCCCAAATTACCTTTTCTCCTGGTATCTGGGTCAATATCTCCTGCACCAGGCCTTCCCTTACTTCACCCGAACCACGGTAGATACCCACATTACCGGCTTCACGTGCTTCAGCGATCACATAGGTGGCGCCTGCGTTCAGTTCAGCACGCATTAGTTCGATCCATTTATAGGGCGGGATGATATGAGCAGCGTCCTTACTACCCACCTCGCTCAGCACAGTGCCATGCTTGGTGAGCTTTTCTATGTACCCGCATTTCTCTGCATGGGGAATGGTGATAGAACCATCGCTTACTTCCATATAACTGATGCCAAAATCCTTACACACCTGTATGTAATCATCGAACTGGTTGCGGATCAGGAAGGCTTCGAATAAAGTGCCTCCAAAATATACCGGGATATTGTGAGAACGGTAAATCTCTAACTTCTCTCTAAGGTTGGGGGTAACAAAAGAAGTTCCGAAACCTAGCTTTATGATGTCAACATGTGGATTTGAAACGCTTAAAAAGTTCTTTGCTTCTTCTACACTCAGGCCTTTGTCCATGACCATGGTAATACCTGCGGTCCTTGGCTTTTGATAGCGATCCGGAATCTGGGATAGGTTAAAATTCATTATTCGGCGGTTGTAAATATTGGGCGCAAAAATAGGGAAGTCTGCAAAACAGGGGGGCGATAATTATCTCCTGCCCTTTTTATATTGGGCTATCAGATCTACCACATGAGGATTCTGTAAGATGGAAGGATTGAGCTGCACAAACTTCTTCAAATGTTTTGGAGTGGTGGACAAGGCTTTCTCCAGGTATAATAAGGCTTCCTTCGGTTTGCTCATGGCAAACAAAATGGCACTCAGGTAATACAGGAAAACGGCTTTGTTATTGGTATGTCCCAATGCAGCCTGGGCTTGCTGTTTGGCCTCTGTATAAAATCCGGCCGTGTAAAGGCAACGGATCAGGGCCTCCCAGCCGGCGATGTTCTTTGGCCTTACCCTTACGGCAGTTGACAGGAACTGTACTGCCTCTTTGATCTCGTTCAGGTGCAGTTTACATTCCCCCATCAGCAGGTTGTATTCTGCCTGCAGCCTGTGAATGCGCAAGGCAGATTCCAGTTGCTTGATGGCACTTCCATACTGGCCTTCATTATAGTATGTGCAGGCTATCTTGTAATACAGTTTGCTGTCATCAGGATTCAGGTGCGATGCCTTGCGGTAATGAAAGCGGGCCTGGGCAAAATTTTTCAGGTGGTCATAGCAATGGCCAATGGCCTCGTATATGACCTCCTCGGGTTTGGAGAGTTCCAGTACCTTTTCCAGGGATTCTATGGCTTCCTTGTACTTGCGCAGGCGCAGGTAGGCATCGCCCATATTGCGATAGGCATAATCAAACTTTTCATCAATGGCCAGTGCATACTGGTAGGCATCTATCGACTTTTCATACAGCTTGAGTCCCTGGTAGGCCGCTGCCAGGTTAAACCAGGCCAGCTCACTAAAGGGATGTTCCTCAATGATGGCCCTGTGCAACTTGATGCTTTCTTCATTGCGCCCGGTGAAGTCGGTCCAGAAGCAGATCTTATACAGGGCTTCTTCATTGGTGGGCTGCTCCTGCAGGATCACTGAGAGGCAGTCAAAGACCTTATCAAACTCTTCATAGTCGTCATACACATCCGCCAGCTCAAAAAGCAGTTCTATCTTTTCCTCGCCTTCAAAGGAGGTCACCGCTTTTTCCAGTAGTTCTACTGCCTGTTCATGTTTATCCATGGCCAGGTAGGCATCTGTTTTCAGTATATAAAGGTTGATATCCCGGGCATCGAAAAGCTCAGCTCTTTCCAGGAGGTCCAGCGCTTCGCGGTATTTACGGGTGGCCAGCAAAAGGTCTGCTTTTCTTATCAATAAGGGGCCAGAAAAGGGGAAATATTCTATGGCAGTTTCGGCAGCTTCCAGGGCTTTACTGATCTCTTCCTGTTCATCGTAATAATCTATGATCTTTTCAAAGGCTTCCTCTTCCAGGAAAATGCCAGAGCCACCATTGCGGAGATTATTGTAATGCTTTAATAACTCATCTATACTTTCACGGTCATGGTATGGATCACTGATCATGTAAATAGGTTCTATAACAAATTACTCTTTCAAAGAAAAACTACCAAGTTTCTGCAACATTTTCTTTTTTAGATCGTTAAACTAATTGTAAAGAAAAGAGCCCTGTGGTTGAAAGAATGTTAATATTTTTTACTACTTTTGTGCCAGAATGAACCTGACCGCCAAAATAACCAAACACATCATTAAGAGAAAGCTGGCTACCGCTGTGCTTGTTACAGCGTCCCTGGCTGCTTTTGCTACATTGGGTGATGGCGGCAAGAAATTCAGGAAATTGGATAATAACTCACCTTACGCATTTAGTGCCAAAGGGTTCAATCTTCGTTCGGGCTATAATTACAAGAGCAATAACCTTTTCAGCTCTACCCCTAAAAAGCAGTTCATTATGCTGAATACCGTGGCTACCTATCAAAAAGGGAATGCTACCTATGTACTGCCTTTAAAGAAGAAAGTAATGCTGGGAAAGATTAAGTTCAACCCAGCTCTTTAATCTCCCATTGTTCCCATTCACTATTTTCTTTTTACTGCCCCTTCTTGCTTTCGTTGTAGGATAGTATCCTGAAGCCTGATTTAGGAATATCAAATTTGGCCGCGGGCACAGGGCTGAAGCTGATTTTGGAAACCGTATAAGTAACCTTCAAATTGCCCATATTGGTCTCATATTCAAGCGCCAGGCCGGGAAGATCCCTGTTGGCATATTGAAAATCCTTGTTCTCGGGCAACAGGTCGGTAGTGTACCAAACTGTAAATGTGGTACCGTCCTTTAGTTTACCTATAGCCTTGCTGGCCTTGTAACCCAGGATGGTCTTGGAGGCTGAATTGTCATAGGTGAAGCTGACATCCTCGTATTTTTTATTGGCATCCTTCCAGTCTGCCGGCGCCAGGTTGATCATATATTTCTGTTCGCCATATTCCTTCAAAATGACAATGGTATTTTTGGTACCATCGATAATGGTGGATTGTGTACCCAGGGGGCTCACCATTTCAGTGCGTGTTTTCGGGCCTTTAATATATACGGCACTGGTAGCTCCATCCAGGAAATCAGCTCCCTGGGGCTTATCCGTACCGGTATTGATAACAATATCATAAGAGATCGTTCCTTCCGACATTCTTTTCTGGGCCGTTGCAGAAAACGCCACCATCATAAGAAATGCTACTAATACCAGGCTATAATGTTTCATATCTCGTTATTATTCTTCTATAGACGAGTCAAATATCTGCATAAGTTGCGTAAAGAAAAATCCCGTCTTGTTAAAAGACGGGATTTGTTAAAGAGGTATTAATCAGTTCTTATTTTTTTTCTGCATTTCCTGCATTTTTTTCTGCTGTTCCTGCATTTGCTCCAACCGTTCTGCCCACTTGCTCTTTCCTTTAGGCTTTTTACGGTTCACTTCAATCTTAGCCAGTATTTTATCATGGTCAATGATATAATTCTGGATGATGAATTGAAGCGCGAGCGTGATAATGTTTGAGATGGTATAATACCAGGTTAATCCTGAAGGCAACCCATTAAATACAAACAATAGAATGATAGGGAAGAAATACGGCATGTACTTCAACACAGGATTACCCTGGTCAGGTGTCATGCTCATACTATAAATAGAGATCAAAAAGCTGGTAGCCACTGCCGTTAGTGTAAACAGGCTTAAGTGGTTTCCTAACAATGGTACATTGAAACCAAAGTGCAAAATGCTATCGTACTGCGAAAGGTCATCCGCCCATAAAAAGCTTTTACCACGCAAGGCCACGTTTGAGTTAAAGAAGCTATATAAGGCAAAGAAGATAGGTACCTGCAGCAAGCCGGGAATACAGCCACCTAACGGGTTCACGCCTGCCTCCCTGAAAAGCTTCATTTGTTCCATGCTGATCTGCTGCTGATCACTACCATATTTGGCTTTCAACTGCTCGATCTCAGGACGAAGCACCTTCATTTTGGCACCACTGAGATAACTTGAATAAGTAAGTGGTGATATCAACAACCTGATGAAAAGCGTTAGCAGCAGGATCACAATGCCGTAGCTCTGAGAAAATTTGGTAAAGAAATCAAACACCGGCAAGATGACCCAGCGGTTGATGTATTTCACAAAGGAGAAAATACCGCTACCCAGGTTCACCATATCTTCCATATCGTTGCCATAGGCCTTCAATATCTTATAGTCGGTAGGACCGTAATAGAAAGCCATTGGAATGCTGGCATTGGAAGAAGGCACATGCACCTTCAGGTTGGCAATGGCCTGCACTACGGTATTGGAATCCGTGGTGGCAGGAGCTGTCCAGTCAATGCTACCCGAAGTAAAATTGTTCTTGGCGATCAGGGTGGAGTTAAAGAACTGCTGTTTAACAGCTACCCAGTTCACTGGTTTTTTAAACTCCTCGGTATTGCTGCTCATAGCAGAACTGTGATCGTATTCTCCATCTACCCTATAGCTGATCTGCGATTGCTGTCTTTCGTACTTGAGGTCCTTTTGCAGTTGAAGCGCCTTATTCTGCCAGGTGAGATTCAGGGTATTATTAGATAACAACTGGTCGGCACCAGTGATCTCCAGGTTAAAATCAAGCATGTAATTTCCGGGCTTCAGAATGAATTGATGCCTGATGGTTTTGCCTGCAGAAGGCAGTTCGTAGGTAATTACAGTAGCATTATCTGCATTTTTAGTAACCTGGCCTCCTGTAAAATAAAAGCTGCTGATAGGTGCAGTAGTATTAGGAGCTGGAATGATGGTATAGTCAATTTTGTCAAAGCTGCTTGATGCCAGCTTGACCGTGCTGCTGTCTGGCGCCTTAAAGTTTTTAAGTTCCACCTTTTTGGGCTGTCCGCCCTTGTTGGAAAAAGTGATGCGGAGCACGTCATTTTCTACAACAGTGGTTTGCTCGGTGCCGGTGCTGAATGTTCCAAAATCCCCGGCAATAGCTGGATGGGATAAAGAGTCTTTGGCCAGGCTGTCAGTTCCTGCAGTAGCAGGGGTGATCTTTGGCTGGTTGGCCTTAGCAATGGAATCCTGCTTGGCTCTTTGCTTTTGATAAGCTGCCTGCTGCTGGTTAGTGTAATAAAAATATCCAAAGAACAACAGAGCAAGTACAACAAAACCGATAACGGTATTACGGTCGAAATTCATCTTATAGTAAATGATTTGGATGTGGCCATGTTCAAGCCTGCCTGGCTTTCATGTCCCTGTCCTTATTAAAGTCGGCAAAGATAGGTAGAACTCTGATTTGGCCGGATGAATAAAGGCACAAGGAGAACTTAAATCTTATCTTAAGCTCCCGCCTGTGCCTTTTATAAATATTCTATTTGATATCTCAGATCATTTCTCCCTGCAACAAAGGGTTGCGGGCGGTAATTTTCTGCTCATTAAACCTTTTGGCGGCCTCCACAAAGTGAACAAAGAGGGGATGTGGGTTTTCCACGGTGCTCTTCAACTCGGGGTGGTATTGACAACCAATAAAAAACGGATGGCCGCTTACTTCCATGATCTCCACCAAACCGGTTTCAGGGTTGCGACCACTGGCTACCATGCCGTTTTGCTCATATTGGTCAAGGTATTTATTATTGAATTCATAGCGGTGCCTGTGCCTTTCATTGATCATGGTAGTTCCATAGATCCTATACGCCAGGGTACCTTCCTTGATCTCGCAAGGATAAGAGCCTAACCTCATGGTACCTCCCTTGGCAGTGATCTTCTTTTGTTCCTCCATCATATCTATTACAGGTTCCGCAGCATGCGGATCCATTTCAGAGGACTGGGCATTGGTGATCCCGAGCACATCACGTCCATATTCAATCACTGACATTTGCATGCCCAGGCAGATGCCAAAGAAAGGAAGACCTGATTCTCTTGCAAATTTTACAGCCGTGATCTTACCCTCTACTCCCCTATGCCCGAATCCCGGGGCCACCAGGAGGCCATCGAGGTTTTCCAGCTTTTCGGAAACATTTTCGGGTGTAATAAACTCAGAATGAATGGGTACCACTTGCACTTTGCACTCATTTACTGCGCCTGCATGAACAAAGGCCTCCAAAATAGATTTATAGGCATCCTGCAGTTCCACGTATTTACCAATCAACCCGATGGTGATCTTTGCCTTTGGATATTTCAGCTTATCCAAAAACTCTTTCCACCTGGCCAGTTCAGGATCTTTAAAATTGGAAATATTCAATTTCTTCAGCACAATAAGATCCAGCTTCTCATTCATCATGAGCAAGGGCACTTCATAAATAGTATTGGCATCCGGGGCCTCAATAACTGCCTCTGTTTTCACATTACAGAAAAGGGCGATTTTTTTCTTTAATTCGATAGTGAGGGGTTCTTCTGTACGGCATACCAGCACATCCGGGAAAACTCCGCTTTCACTCAGCATCTTAACGGAGTGCTGTGTGGGTTTGGTCTTTAGTTCCTTAGCTGCCTTAAGGTAAGGTATGAGGGTCAGGTGAACTACCAAAAGATCTTCTTCCGGCAACTCCCATTGCAACTGGCGGATAGCCTCTATATAGGGCAGTGATTCTATATCACCAACTGTACCACCAATTTCAGAAATGACAATGTCGTATTCATTCTTTTGTCCCAGCAACAGCATTCTCCTTTTGATCTCGTCGGTGATATGCGGAATTACCTGCACTGTTTTACCGAGGTAGGAGCCTTCGCGTTCTTTATTGATAACGGTTTGATAGATTCGACCGGTGGTTACGTTATTAGCCTGCGTTGTAAAAATGTTCAGGAATCTTTCGTAATGCCCCAGGTCAAGATCGGTTTCAGCACCATCTTCTGTTACAAAGCATTCACCATGTTCATAAGGATTTAAAGTACCCGGATCCACATTGATATAGGGATCAAACTTTTGGATGGTCACGCGCAATCCTCTTGCCTGTAATAATTTGGCAAGGGAAGCCGCAATGATGCCTTTACCTAATGAAGAAGTAACGCCGCCTGTAACAAAAATATATTTAGCCATTATCAATGGTTTGCCCTGTTGGTGAACAGGAGTTTGAAAATTATACTGCCTGAATAAAAAATAAGCTTCATCCTGATCCCCTAAACCCGGGATTCAGTAGAAAGCAAAAGCATATCCTATAGGATAAAACTCTTAACTCGATGTAAATGTGCTTATTTTATTGACCGTGCGGAATGGTCAAAATATTCCGGGGGGTCATGCAAACCTACGCCTATTTTTTAAGTAGGAAAAAGCATTTAACAAAGCTGTGGAAAAAGAGTGTTTAAATCTTTAAAGCATTCCTAATGCTTCTGATTCAATTTCTTTAGATAAGTGATTTTCAATGGATGCATTATAAAGCTCCTTCCAGTCACGGATATCGCCCCAATTTTCCCCATCTATTTCCACTTTCCCTGTAGAAACCACTCCTATCTCCAGGTGAGGAAAATGCCTGATAGCCTTTTCGAATGCCTCAAATTGAGCAGGCGCCACTGAAACCAATACGCGGCTTTGCGCCTCCCCAAAAAGAAAGGCATCCTTACGCAGCTCCTTATGTGTGCGCACAGTGAAGCCAAGGTCATTGTGAAAGCCACTTTCGCACAGCGTTACAAATAATCCACCCTCACTCAGATCATGTGCTGATTCAATCACACCATCCTGAATGAGTGTGGCGATCTTTTCCTGCAGGTCATATTCTTCGTCGAGATCAAAGTATGGAGCAGGGGAATATTCCACTCCTTTCAGTTTATGAATGTATTCAGAGCAGCTGATATCATTTTTCAGATTCCCCAGGATGAACAGGGAATCGCCCTCTGTTTTAAAATTGAGGGTCATTTTTTTAGAAGGATGCTCTACTAAACCTACCATGCCTATAGTTGGAGTTGGATACACAGGCCCTTCCGGATTTTGATTGTAAAAGCTCACATTGCCCCCGGTGACAGGCGTATCGAATTTACGGCAGGCCTCGCCCATGCCTTTAATGGCATTGACAAACTGGTAATAAACTTCAGGATCGAAAGGGTTACCAAAATTGAGGCAGTTGGTCACACCCAGCGGTTGGCCACCACTGCAAACAATATTTCGGGCAGCTTCTGCCACTGCCATCATTGCGCCCTTGTAAGGATCTGCAAATACGTATCGACTGTTACAATCAACCGTCACTGCCAAAGCTTTTCCTGTTTCGCGCACCAGGACCACTGCTGCATCACTTGGATTATTGGTGGACGCATTTACTGTGCCCACCATGCTGTCATATTGATTATATATCCATCTTTTAGAAGCAATAGAAGGCAACTGTATCAATTGAGTGGCTACCTGCTTCAGATCTTTGGGCTCTTCCACCTGGCTGATATCGAACTTTTCTATTTCGTCCAGGTAAGCAGGCCTGCGAAAATCCCTGTTGTATTGAGGAGCCCCGCCACCCAATACCAATTCCTGTGCAGGTATTTGGGCTTCTAAATCTCCATTGATGTAGAAGCTTAATAAACCATCTGTTGTTACTTCTCCTATTACTGAACTTTCCAAATCCCATTTATCGAAAACCTTTTTCACAACATCTTCCTTTCCTTTTTCCACTACCAGCAACATTCTTTCCTGGCTTTCACTCAATAAAAGTTCCCATGCTTTCATGTTTTGCTGGCGGGTAGGCACTTTATCAAGGTCTATTCTCATGCCCACCTCTCCTTTAGCACTCATTTCGGCTGTGGAGCAGATGATACCGGCAGCACCCATATCCTGCATGCCTACCACGGCACCTGTTTCGATCACTTCCAGGCAGGCTTCCAGTAACTTTTTTTCCTGGAATGGATCACCCACCTGAACAGCAGGCAGTTCTTCTGTGCTTTCAGCAGTGATATCAGCGGAGGCAAATGAAGCCCCGCCAATTCCATCCTTTCCTGTGGCACTCCCTACATACATAACGGGGTTTCCTTCGCCAAGGGCGGTAGCTGAAACAGTTTTACCCTCTTTTACAATACCTACGCTCATGGCGTTGACGAGTGGATTGGTATGGTAACAATTTTCAAAATAGATCTCTCCACCCACTGTAGGAACACCAAAGCAATTTCCATAATGTCCGATACCATGTACCACCCCTGCTAACAGGTGTTGTGTTTTGGCTTCTTCCAGGTTGCCAAAACGCAGCGAATTCAAAGCTGCAATAGGACGGGCACCCATGGTAAATATATCGCGGTGAATGCCACCCACTCCTGTAGCTGCTCCCTGGAAGGGCTCAATAGCGGAAGGGTGATTGTGTGATTCAATTTTAAATACTACGCCATATCCATCACCAATATCCATTAACCCGGCATTTTCCTCACCAGCCTTTACCAACATCCTGGATCCTTCCCTGGGCAAGGTCTTCAGCCACTTGATAGAATTTTTATAACTGCAATGCTCACTCCACATCCCTGAAAAAGCACATAGCTCGTTGAAGTTGGGAGTACGACCTAACTTTTGCTTTATCAATTCGAATTCTTCCTCGGTAAGTCTAAGTTGCTGGGCTGTTTTTGCGGTAATTTCCATGACACTATAATGAAAGGCGCAAAGCTAAGACCTAAATAGTATAAAATTCCAAGGCATTGAGTGAGCTGGTGAATTATAATCTAAACAATTGAATTAAAATAGCTAATGTGCCTACTCACTTCGTTGCCAGTTCTCAACTTCTTTCGGTATTTTGTGCCGATAAACTGAAACGGGTTGGATCATTTGTTGTTTGCTGCTTATCTTATTTTTTTCGCATGGCTTATTACCAGGATACCTTTTTTTACTAAATCAGGTTTAACCACTTCCCAATTGATTATACTTTTTTTATTAAAAGTAATGGCAGGGATCGTGTATGGCTGGATAGGTGTGTATTATGGCCAGATGGCACAAATGGTTGATACCTGGGCCTACCATTATGAAAGCATCCAGGAATACCATTTATTACTATCGGATCCTGCAGAATTTGTAGCCAGTTTATTCCGGAGTAATTATGAAGGCGGTTATACCAACTTCCTGCAAAGCCACAATTCTTGGTGGAACGACCTGAAAGCCAATTTTCTTATTAAGATCATGGCCATCTGGAATGTGTTCAGTTTTGCCCATTATTATATCAACCTGATTTTTTATTCATTTATAACCCTATTCGGCCCTATAGCCATTTACAGGGTAATGAAAGATGTATTCCCCCGCCGGAAGATATCAGTACTGATCGCTACCTTTTTAATTCCGTCATTTATATACTGGACCAGTGGACTACATAAGGAAGGACTGATATTTACAGGCCTTGGTTTGATATGCTACCATTTATACTATGGTTTTAAGGAACACAGTTTTTCCTTTGCCAGGGTAGCGATGATCGTTTTAGGATTTTTGTTAGTATTGATTTTTAGGAACTTCCTGATCCTTCCATTACTCACGGCAGTCATTGCATGGATAGCCAGTGAGAAATTAAAAGTAAAACCCATTAAAGCGTTCGGGCTCATTTACCTGGTGGCCCTGGTGATATTCTTTTGTGGCAAATACATCAATCCCAAACTTGACTTCCTGGATGCAGTGGCAGTGAAGCAGAAAGAGTTTATGAACCTGGGAGGCGGATCGGCCATACAGGTAAATTCATTAGAGCCAACTATCTCCAGCTTTATTTCCAATACGCCACAGGCATTCTTATTAAGCACTATCCGTCCCTACCCATCAGACGTTCATCACCTGTTGTCATTGGCAGCAGCAGCGGAGATCAATACGGTTCTTTTATTCTTTATAGTGTTTTTGTTCTGGCGCAGAAACGGCATTCAGATGAATTCTTTCCTTATGTTTTGCCTGTTCTTTTCATTTTCTGTTTTAATGATGATCGGTTATAGTGTAAATGTGCTGGGAGCCATAGTAAGGTACAGGAGTATTGTTATTCCATTTTTGATAGTTCCACTGATGGCCAGGATCGATTGGGATAAAGTTGGCTCATTATTTCTAGGTAACATAAATAATAAAAATAATATCTAGATTTTTTGAATAAAAGGCAATTTTTTATAAACTCAACAACAAATAAATAGCCTTTTGTTATAGTTTATCCTCTTTTTTCTCACATTGGGCAAATATTTTTTAAATTATTCCTCAGGTTTTAATTTCTTTGCTTAAAAGATTAAAGCCTATGTCTCTTCGATTTAATGCAATTAATAACCTTTTGAATTCGGAAACGGTTCAACCAGGAAATTCAACCAAGATCACTGCTATTTTTGCTGAAAATGTTTTTACTCACCAGGTAGCAAGGCAATTTTTAAGTGATGAAGCTTTCAAAAGTTTATTAGGATCTATAAAAGCCGGTCAGAAGATTGACCGCTCTATGGCTGCCCAGATAGCCAATGGCATCAGGGCATGGGCTGAAACAAAGGGAGTTACCCATTTTACACACTGGTTTCAACCATTAACCGGCACCACTGCCGAAAAGCATGATTCTTTCTTCACCTTGAAAAGTGATGGCACCCCCATTGAGCAATTTGAAGGTGATGCTTTGATTCAGCAGGAGCCTGATGCATCCTCTTTCCCAAGTGGCGGATTGCGTGCCACTTTTGAAGCACGTGGTTATACCGCCTGGGACCCTTCCTCTCCTGCCTTCATCATGGACACAGGATATGGTAAAACATTGTGCATCCCCACCATCTTTGTTTCATATACCGGCGAGTCGCTGGATTATAAAGCACCTTTATTAAAGGCCATAGAAGCTTTGAACCATGCAGCTGTGGATGTGTGCAATTATTTTGACAGGAACGTGGAGCATGTAACGCCCACGCTGGGATGGGAGCAGGAGTATTTTATTGTAGATGAAGGATTGTTCAATGCTAGACCAGACCTGTTATTATGCGGCAGAACCGTTTTTGGTCATAACCCTGCTAAAGGTCAACAACTGGAAGACCATTATTTTGGATCTATTCCGGAAAGGGTCTATGCCTTTATGCTGGATTATGAAAATGAGGCTTATAAATTAGGTATTCCCCTTCGCACACGTCATAATGAAGTAGCCCCGGCTCAATTTGAGTGTGCTCCTATCTTTGAAGAAGTTAACCTTGCTGTAGATCATAATACCTTACTAATGGATATTATGACACGTGTGGCTGCCCGTCATAAACTCCGTGTGCTGTTGCATGAAAAACCTTTTGCAGGTATTAACGGAAGCGGTAAACATAATAACTGGAGCATGGCTACAGATACGGGAGTTAACCTCCTGGCTCCAGGGAAGACACCTAAGACCAATTTGATGTTCCTTGCATTTTTTGTAAACAGCATCAAAGCAGTACATGATTATTCCGATCTTCTAAGAGCTTCCATCGCATCTGCCAGCAATGATTTCCGCCTGGGAGCTAATGAAGCGCCTCCAGCCATTATCTCAGTATTCATTGGCGAATATCTGACCAAGGTATTGGAAGATGTAAAAGCAAGGGTTACGGAAAAGATGGATGAAACAGATGAAAGCATGCTGAAGATAGATATCCACCGCAGCATTCCTGAATTGCTGATGGATAATACCGACAGGAACCGTACTTCTCCATTTGCTTTCACAGGTAATAAATTTGAGTTCCGTGCAGTGGGTTCATCGGCCAACTGCGCCAATGCCATGACAGTGCTGAATACGATCATGGCAGATACGCTGAGGAAATTCAAGAAAGATGTGGATGGATTGATTGAAAAAGGAGAGAAGAAAGAAATAGCCATCATGCATACCATCAGGGAATACATTGTGGCCAGTGAGAAAATATTATTTGAAGGAGATGGCTATAGTGCAGAGTGGGAAAAAGAAGCGGAACGCCGCGGACTGCCCAACGTAAAGACCACTCCACTGGCACTGGATGCTATGGTTACGGAAAAAGCCAAAAAGCTGTTTTCAGATAATCATATCTATTCTCATCCAGAGTTGGAAGCACGTCATGAAATTGAACTGGAAAAGTATATTAAGAAAGTACAAATAGAAAGCAGGTTAATGGCTGAGCTTGCCACCAGTTTTGTACTGCCTTCGGCTGTACGTTATCAAAACATCCTGGTGGAGAATGTAAAAGGGTTGAAAGAGATCGGGTTGGGAGATTCGGCATGTGCACAACGTACAGAAATACTGTCTAAGATCTCCATGCATATCAATAAGGTCAGTGAGCTTACTGTAGCCATGATAGAAGCCCGGAAAAAAGCTAACAATTTAACTGATACCAGGGAAAAGGCTTTGGCCTATTGCACGGATGTGAAAGAGAAGTTCTTTGATGAGCTAAGGTATCATGTTGACAAACTGGAACTGATGATCGATGATAAGGAATGGTACCTGCCAAAATACAGGGAACTGGTATTTTTAAGGTAAGGAGAACCCATAAGTTAAAAATCCCGCTTTACAGCGGGATTTTTAATTTTTATAGTCTGGCAACTAACAAGTTTTCTTAATGCCTTGCATTAAGTTTTCAAAGCCAGGAACCAATACCTTAAATGAATACAACAGACAGCGTAATAATAATCGCTAATACTACTGCAACAATTAAAGTGTCCTGAACTTTTTCATCATGAAATAGGGAGTAAATTTTTTTCATACACAGCAAATTTTAATGTGTTAACTCAAATGAGGTTTAACAAGTATACTGGATGCTGGTCTTTACTGTGTTTTTAAAGGGAAGGATTGTGAGATAAAAGTATACACAAAATTTGAGAAATCAAATACGTAAAACTACGATGCTGCTTCACTTAACTCCAACCACCTCAATTCTTTACTGTCAATTGACTCATTAATTGCATTGATCCGGGCTGAAATTTCCTGGAGTTTCTCGTAGGGCAGGTTGGCTGAAGATAATGCTTCATAAAGCCCTTCCCTTTCTTTTGCAAGTGTAACAAGGTCATTTTCAATTAGTTCAAATTCTCTTTGTTCTTTGTAACTGAGTTTCTTTTTTGTCGAAGCCACTTCCGGTTGCCTGGCAGGTGTAACCGTCTCCTTTGCTTCTGCAGGTATTTCTTTCAGCTTTTGCCATTCTCTTAATTGTGAATAATTTCCAGGAAAATCTCTTACTTCCCCGTCTCCTTCAAATACAAAAAGGTGATCAATAAGACGGTCCATAAAATACCTGTCGTGGCTGATGATTACCAGGCAGCCCTGGAATTCCAGTAAATAATTCTCTAGCACGGAAAGTGTAGGAAGGTCAAGATCGTTGGTAGGTTCATCCAGTATAAGAAAGTTTGGATTGCGAAACAATACAGTTAAAAGATGAAGGCGCCTTCTTTCCCCCCCACTCAATTTACTAACATAGGTATATTGCTGTTCGGGCGGGAAAAGGAAAAGATTTAAAAACTGTGCAGCACTTAATGAACCGCCATTGGCCAGGGGGAAATTTTCAGCAATATTTTTTACATATTCAATCACCCTCAGATCTTCTTTCACTACAAGTCCTTGCTGGGAATAATTACCAAAGACCACGGTATCGCCCACATTTATTTTACCGGAATCTGCAGGCTCTATGCCCTGGACCATATTGATAAAAGTGGACTTCCCTGCACCGTTTTTCCCCACTATACCTAGTCGTTCACCTTTTTTGAATGTATAATCAAATCCTTTCAGGATCACCTTATCGCCATACAC
>JAEZLJ010000050.1 GCA_023415275.1 Bacteroidota bacterium | reverse complement strand
TGACTGACCGTACCTTCCGCTTTAAGAACAGGGTATGGTTTACCAAGCCTGTTGATGCCCATCGTGATTGCCCTACCTGCAAAGGCAAGGTGCGTTTGTGGATGCGCGGCGACGATGTATTAAGAGTGACCGGCCGCAAAGACCAATGGGGTGAGGTGGAAGATTGGATCTGTAACGAATGCCGCTTTGAAAAGAAGATGGTGAGTGATTGGGTGATAGAAGGACCAACTAAAGTAAACAGGCATTCCGTGATCTCCCAGGGACACTACACCGGCATACAAAAGCCGGCAGAGACTTTTGAGGAGTTAATGCAGCGCAAGCCAAAGCTGTTGATGGATATTCATTCTGTAAGCAATGTGAATAAGGTGGATCTGAATGTGATCCCTGGCCCTGCTACAGGAAAGACATTTAATGGCGAGCCGCTTTCCGTGGGAACCAATCCTACGGATGTGAAGGAAGGAAAGGGAAGGAATATGGCAGGAACAGATTCGACAAATCCTGACACGCCTTAAGGCAATAGGGCCAAGGGGGTGATGGCAGAACGTAGATAAATTTGAACTAACATAAAAAGGTAATAGCGGCAGGCTACTGCTGCTGGAACCGGAAGCGAACAACATGTATTTATTGCAAATTGACTGGTGGATATTTTTCGAAAAGCTGATATTGGTAGCGGTGATCGTTACAACAGCCCTGATCGTTGCCATGTACAGTACTTATGCAGAACGCAAGATCGCAGCCTTTTTACAGGACAGGCGGGGTCCTAACAGGGCCGGGCCTTTTGGATTGCTGCAACCCATGGCTGATGGATTAAAGCTATTCATGAAAGAAGAGATCATTCCGCTCACTTCTTCCAAATTCCTGTTTGTGCTGGGTCCAATGCTGGCCATGATCACAGCGTGTATGACCTCCGCGGTCATTCCCTGGGGATCTACCATAGATGTGGCTGGCAGGCAGGTGCCCTTACAGATATCCGACATCAACATCGGTATTCTTTACATTTTCGGGGTAGTAAGCCTGGGTGTGTATGGAATCATGATCGGTGGCTGGGCATCCAACAATAAGTTTTCATTGCTCGCGGCCATACGCGGTGCCTCCCAGATGATCTCTTATGAACTGGCCATGGGATTATCGCTGCTTGCAGTGCTGATGGTAGTGGGTGATTTGAGAATGAGCAGCATTGTCAATCACCAGATCGCTCATGGATGGAATGTGATCTACCAGCCTTTAGGATTTCTAATATTCTTTATTTGTGCCCTGGCAGAATGTAACCGTACACCCTTTGACCTGCCGGAAGCAGAGAATGAATTAAACTTTGGCTATCACCAGGAGTATTCCTCTATGAAGCTGGGTTTTTATCTTTTTGCAGAATACATCAACATGTTCATTTCCGCCGTGGTGATGTCCACTTTATTCTTTGGAGGTTATGATATTCCATTTGTGAATGAAGCGGCCTGGGGTAACCATTGGTGGGTAGGGCTGATAGGCTTTTTGGTATTGATGACCAAAGCGGCCCTGTTTATTTTCCTGTTCATGTGGATCCGGTGGACCATTCCACGTTTCCGTTACGACCAGTTAATGAACCTGGGCTGGAAGGGTTTATTGCCTTTGGCCCTGGTAAATATGCTGATAACAGCAGTGGTAATACTGCTACTATATAAATAATTGGTTTTAGAGTTAGCTGAATCAAAACGGCTAATTTTGCGACCGTTAAAGAAGAATGAGGATAGAAGATGCAAGCACTAACGAACAGAAAACAACAGGTTGAGCGAAAGCCCATGACAATATGGGAAAAGCTGTACCTCCCTTCTATATTTAAGGGTATGGGTATTACGTTCAGTCACCTGTTCAAGAAAAGACCTACTATCAATTACCCTGAAGAGCAAAGACCATTTTCTACGGTGTTCAGGGGCCTTCATATTTTAAACAGGGATGAGGAAGGAAGAGAAAAGTGCACTGCCTGTGGGCTTTGCGCCCTGGCCTGTCCTGCCGAAGCTATCACCATGGAAGCGGCCGAACGCCAGCCTGGTGAGGAGCACCTGTACAAGGAAGAGAAATATGCCGCCAAGTACGAGATCAATATGCTGCGATGCATATTCTGCGGTCTCTGTGAGGAAGCCTGTCCTAAGGATGCTATTTACCTGTCTCAAACCTTTGCACCTGCCAATTATGGCCGCAAAGGATTCATTTACAGCAAAGACGACCTATTGATACCTGACCCTACGAAAGATCCTGAGGGATATGCGAAAGCAAAGGGAGACATCGGTAAAAACATTAAATAATTGAAGACTGCGCAATGGGAATTACTCAAATACTTTTCTGGATACTGGCAATAACAGCCATTTTCAGTGCATTGATGATGGTGGTCAGCAAGAATCCTGTGTACAGTGTGCTGTGGCTGATCGTGACCTTCTTTACTATTTCCGGACATTATATTTTATTGAATGCCCAGTTCCTGGCTGTGGTGAATATTATTGTGTATGCAGGGGCCATCATGGTTTTATTCCTGTTCGTGATCATGTTAATGAACCTCAATAAGGAGACAGAACCCCAAAAAAGCAAATGGCTGAAGTTGGCTGGCGCTTTAGCGGGGGGATGTTTATTACTGGTGCTGGTAGCAGGCTTGCGTCATACTGAAAAAAACATGACCCAGCTGGTAACAGGTGATATTGGCCTGATACAAAACCTGGGTAAGGTATTGTTCAAAGACTATGTAGTTCCTTTCGAAATCAGTTCGATTCTTTTCCTGAGTGCTATGGTGGGTGCGGTGGTTTTGGGTAAGAAGGAATCAAAGAGCCCGGTGGAAAACGAGATCAGGAGAGTAGAAGAGATGGAAATGGAAATGAAGTAATTGCAAAAACGTAATTGATCCGGGATAGTAGCTTATGATACTACAAAGCCAGGTCATTAATTTATATTATGCCTATTAACTATTATATCTTTCTTTCTATCGCTTTGTTTGTGATAGGTATTATTGGAGTGCTGACGCGCCGGAATGCCATTATCATTTTCATGTGCATAGAACTGATGCTGAATGCTGTGAATTTATTATTGGTGGCTTTTTCCAAAATGCATTATTTGGCCAACGCCTCCAAAGTGGCTAATGCAGGTAGTGACGGCCAGTTATTCGTGTTTTTTATAATGGTAGTGGCGGCTGCGGAAGTAGCGGTGGGCTTGTCGATTATTGTTATGCTATTCCGCAATACCCATTCAGTGGATGTGAACTTTTTGAACAGGTTAAAACATTAATAAAGCTTCTTTACTAACCTGCTGCTGTTGTGTGTGGCAGGTAATAAAGGAACTTGTAGATTAAATATGAAGAATTTAATATTCTGGATCCCTCTTCTGCCATTTATTGGGTTTTTGATCAATGGATTGGGAAGAAAATATTTGTCCAAAGGAATTGTAAGCATCATAGGTTGCGGAACAGTACTTTGTTCCTTTATCATATCGGTGTTGGTATTCGTCAACAAAGTGTATTCCGCCACACCACTTCATTATTTTAATTTCTTTACTGCAGGCAGCCTGAAAGTTCCCTTTGCTTTCCAGGTTGACCAGCTTTCCACTTTGTTCCTGCTTATTATTACGGGGGTAGGCTTTTTGATTCACTTGTATTCAACTGCCTATATGCATGATGAGAAAAGTGATCATTTTGGCCGCTACTTCTCTTACCTGAACCTGTTTGTATTTTCCATGTTGCTGCTGGTTTTAGGCTCCAACTATGTGATCATGTTCATTGGTTGGGAAGGTGTGGGCTTGTGTTCTTACCTGCTTATTGGCTACTGGTTTAAAAACATTGACTTTACCAAAGCCGCTAAAAAGGCTTTCGTAATGAACCGCATTGGAGACATGGGTTTCCTGTTGGCCTTGTTCTGGATCATTGCTAAAATAGGATCTGTAAACTATACTGATGTTTTTGCCAGTGTAGGAAAGCTATCCACTACCGACCTGATAGGCATTACCATGTTACTGTTTGTGGGCGCTACTGGTAAAAGTGCACAAATACCATTATACACCTGGTTACCAGATGCGATGGCAGGTCCGACACCGGTATCTGCCCTGATCCATGCTGCTACCATGGTAACTGCCGGCATCTACATGATCGCCAGGAGCAATGTGCTTTATATTGCCGCTCCTGCCACCAATACAGTCATCGCCATCATAGGTGCAGCCACTGCTTTGCTGGCAGCTACCATTGCCACCAGGCAGAATGATATTAAAAAAGTACTGGCTTATTCTACGGTCAGTCAATTGGGGTATATGTTCCTGGCATTGGGAACCGGATCCTATGTGGCCGCCGTGTTTCATGTGATGACACATGCCTTCTTTAAAGCCCTTTTATTCCTGGGTTCCGGCTCGGTCATTCATGCTGTAAGTGGACAACAGGATATCCGTTTCATGGGTGGACTGAGGTCTAAATTGCCAATTACCTATATTACCTTCCTGATAGGATGCCTGGCTATTGCCGGTATTCCGCCATTATCAGGTTTCTTCTCTAAAGATGCTATTCTCCTTAGGGCATTTGTCCATGATAAATTCCTTTATGTAATAGGTGTGCTGACAGCTGCCCTGACTGCTTTTTATATGTTCCGCTTATTGTTTGTCACTTTTGGTGGCAGCTTCCGTGGTACAGAAGAACAAAGGCATCATATCCATGAAAGCCCTGCGGCTATGACCATTCCTTTGATCGTGCTGGCAATATTATCCATAATTGGTGGTTTCATTGGCGTACCCGAAGTGTTTATGCATGGAGGAGAAAAGCTGGCAGAATATCTTTCCCCTGTCATCCGCCCGGTTGCAGAACATGGTGTGAGTCATTCTACAGAGATACTGCTGATGGCGCTTACCACAGTTATTGCCATTGTAGCCATAATCATCGCCTGGATGCGCTATAGAACTTACAGGCAGGAACAACCATCCGCGTTTGGTAAACTGCTTGAGAACAAATGGTATGTGGATGAATTGTATGATAACGTGGTAGTTCGGCCGGTGAATAAACTGGGAGTGTTTGCCAATAAATATTTTGAGAAAAGTGGTATTGATGCCCTGGTAAATGGTGTAGGCAGATTGGTAAACTATGGAGGCAGGCAAATGAGGTGGTTGCAAAGCGGGCAGGTGGGCAGCTATATATTATTGATGGTCATCAGCATGCTGATGTTCTTCGTATTGCAGTTCTTCCTGAGAAAATAATATTAATGAAGTGTGCTTTTGCACCCTGAAATATATTCTGAATTGATATGATCGTTTTATTACTATTCTTAGTTCCATTGATCGGCGGATTCCTGTCTTTCTTTATAAAGAATGATAAGACAGTGCGCTCCTGGGCCCTGCTTACATCTGTTATTACCCTATTGATTTCCATAGCTGGCAACACCATAGCTAAAACACCTGCACAGCTGCATTTCAGTTATCCCTGGCTGGGAAGCCTGGGAAGCTCATTTTCCTTGCAATTGGATGGATTATCACAGATCCTGTGCTTGCTCACAGCCATTTCTTATCCACTGATCCTGGTTGCAACCTGGAAGTCGCACTATAGTAAGCCCAATAATTTCTTTGCCCTGATGTTACTGACGCAGGCAGGGTTGATGGGGGTATTTCTGGCCACTGATGCTTTATTATTTTACTTTTTTTGGGAGCTGGCCCTGGTGCCCATGTATTTCCTTTGCTCAGGTTGGGGTGGAGAAAGAAGGATACCAGTAACATTTAAATTCTTCGTTTATACGTTCACAGCGTCTGTAGTTATGCTGACCGCATTGTTGTACTTGTATTTTCAAACCCCTGACCGATCCTTTTCACTGCAATCATTTTATGCATTGAAATTGTCCAACGACACTCAGAACTGGGTGTTCTGGTTATTGTTCCTGGCCTTTGCGGTGAAGATGCCTGTGTTTCCTTTTCATACCTGGCAGCCCGACACCTACGAGCAATCGCCAACAGCCGCCACTATGGTGTTAAGCGGTATCATGGTGAAGATGGGTGTGTATGGAGTAATACGCTGGGTGCTGCCTATTGTGCCGGTAGCGGCTTATTCATGGGGAGATGTGGTTATGAGCCTGGCCGTGATCGGTATTATCTATGCATCTATTATTGCTATTCAGCAAGACGACTTTAAGCGCCTGATCGCTTATTCTTCCATTGCCCATATAGGCCTCATGGCTGCTACTTTATTTGCAGAAACCAAAACAGGTTACCAGGGCGTGATGATGCAGATGTTCAACCATGGTATTAATATCCTGGGTCTCTGGATCATCGTAGAACTGATCGAGCGTCAATTCGGAACACGCAAGCTTTCACAATTGGGGGGTATAGCTCAAAAAGCACCCGCACTGGCCACTTTATTTGTTATCCTGGCCTTTGCCAATATCTCCCTGCCATTGACGAATGCCTTTGTTGGAGAGTTTATGATGTTCAGCGGTATCTGGAGCTCTACGGTTACCCATTACAATATCCTGTTTACAGTATTGGCCATCCTGAGCATCATTCTAGCGGCAGTCTATACGCTCACAGCGGTACAAAAAGTATTATATGGTCCTTCAAGCAGTATCACGGAAGGCACAAGGGATATTTATGGAAACGAGAAAATGGCATTGTGGATCATTGTGATTATGGTTATTGTTTTTGGAGTGTACCCGCAGCCCTTATTGAATGTAACGGATGGTTTTGTGGACCTGTTATTGAATAAAATAAATGTTGCTCACCTGTTTGTAAAATAATATGAACGCATTAATCTTTTCGGCTGTCAGTGGTGTTATCATGATGTTCAGCTCGTTCCTGCTGAACAACAAGAGCAATGTCAGGATACTGGCACATGTTCTGTTGCTCGCAACTATTATAGCCAATATTCTCGAGTTAAGAGGCATTACCTTTTTCCATATCGATACCAGGGGCATGCTGGAATTTGACCGCTTTGCCCTGTTATTTTCGCTGGTGGCCAATCTATGCACCTTTGCATACTTTTTATTGTCATCAAGAGATATGGAAAGGATAGGTAATCATTACAGTGATTATTTTTCCCTGATCTTCTTCATATTGGCAGGTATTGTGGTTTCTTCTTCCTTCAAATCCCTGTTGATGTTATTCCTTGGTATCGAGATCCTGTCCATTCCATTATACATACTAACTGGCAGCGACAAACGAAACCTCAAGAGCAATGAAGCATCACTGAAATACTTCCTGATGGGCTCCTTCTCCACAGGCCTGATGCTGATGGGCATAGCCCTGATATATGGTGCCACAGGCACCTTTCAAACAGGCATTACTGTGGCTGAAAAAGTTCCGGTACTGCTCATCACAGGTATGATGCTGTTGTTGTTTGCCATGTCATTTAAAGTATCAGCCGCCCCTTTTCATTTCTGGACGCCGGATGTATATGATGGTGCACCTACGGTAATCACATCCTTTATGGCCACTGTAGTAAAGGCCGCAGGTTTCATAGCCTTTATGCGATTGTTTGCTGAAGAGTTTGGCAGCATACGCCCCGAATGGAAATTATTGGTAGGCATTGTGGCTGCTGTCACGCTATTCATAGGCAATATCACAGCCGTGTTCCAGCAAAGCGTTAAGCGCATGCTGGCTTACTCCAGCATTTCCCAGGCTGGATTTATGATGCTGGCCATTTACTCGATAAGTAATGACGCTAAAGAAGGTTTGATTCTTTATGCAGCCGCATATTCCCTGGCTACCATTGGCATTTTTGCGGTGTTGGTGCGCATGAAGGACTATACATTTGAAGGTTTCAATGGCTTTGCCAAACAACAGCCCTTCCTGGCTGCCATACTGGTGATATTCCTGTTATCACTGGCAGGTATCCCGTTAACAGCCGGATTCCTTTCCAAGTTTTACATGCTTAAGGCCACTATAGATGGTGGAAGCCTGGCGCTGGCCATATTTGCGGTGTTGATGGCAGCAGTGAGTGTGTATTATTATTTCCGCCTGATACAATCCATGTACTTCAAAGCGGGTAATGCTACTATATCGGGGATTACCACTGGCTTTAAATATACGCTGGCGGTACTCGCAGGTATTACCATACTGCTGGGTATATTCCCTAACCTGCTCACTTACTGGTTATATTTTTAGTACTGTAAAATATTCACGTCTTTGTATAATGGGTTTACTAATTTAGTAGACCCATTTGCATGAATACCACTGACGTTTTAAGGCTTTCCTTTCGCACCGTTCGAAGTAATAAGCTAAGGACTGGCATCACTATCTCCATCATCGCCTTAGGTATCATGGCTTTGATAGGCATCATTACTGCCATTCAGGCCATGAATCAAAAGCTTACCGAAAGCTTTTCCACTATGGGAGCCAATGGATTCAGCATTCGCTTCAAAGAGCGTAACATCCATTTTGGAGGCAATGGTCCTTCTATGAAGCTCACCAAAAAAGGACAACGTAAAGAAAAGACCTCCAACCTGGATAAACCCATTACCGAGCTTCAGGCAGAGCAATTTGTAGACTATTATAACTTCCCTTCACAGGTAAGTATATCTGCCATGGCGGGCAATAACTATACTATTTCATACAATTCAAAAAAGACAACGCCCAATGTATTCCTGTTTGGTGCTGATGAGAATTACCTCGACCTGAATGGATTTACCCTGGATGCAGGACGTAACTTCAGTAAGCAGGATATTTCTTCCAGCGCCAATGTATGTTTGCTGGGATATGATGTGGCGGTAGCCTTGTTCAGGCAAAGCATTTCCCTGGCGGTAAATAAAGTAGTACGCATCAATGATATACCATATCGGGTGTTGGGTGTCTTGGGCAGCCGGGGATCTTCCTTTGGCTTCAGCAGGGATAAGATAGTGATAGTGGGCTATAAAAATCTTAAAAGGTATTTTGGGGCAGACAGGTATGTGATTGGTGTAATGACGCCGGATGTGAACCAGGTGGAAACTGCTATGGGCCAGGCTGAGGGACTGTTCAGGTCCATCAGGAAATTGAATACGACAGAAGAAAGCAATTTTGTTTTAGAAAGAAGCAACAGCATAGCAGAGAAAGCCATCAGTGTCTTAGGCTATCTTACTGCAGCGGTGATCGTTATCGGCTTTATCACACTCATTGGTTCTGCTATAGGCCTTATGAACATTATGCTGGTAGCCGTGGCTGAGCGTACCAAGGAAGTAGGCCTCATCAAGGCCATAGGAGGGAAGAGTAAGGCTGTGCGCCAACAATTTTTATTGGAGTCAATAATCATTAGTGTACTAGGCGCATTATTTGGCATCATACTGGGAATAATGGTTGGTAATTTATTTTCATTGGTACTGAATACCGGATTTGTAGTTCCCTGGAAATGGGTAATTTACGGAGTAGTAATTTGTACAATAGTTGGCTTACTGGCTGGTTTATACCCTGCATTGAAAGCGGGAAAACTTAACCCGATTGAAGCTTTACGCTATGAATAATTATATAAATTGAACTGTGTTCTTTATTTCTATTATTGAAACTCATAACTTGCTACCTTTAAAAATTGCGGACACACTATAAAAACTGTTTGAAAAAAATGCAACCATGTAATCATTTATTGCATTTTTTCATTAGAATTGTGACCTTGAATTTTAATACTGAAATTTTTTAAATTAAAAACTAAAAATTACGATCATGGCAGAGACAAGACCGACTGCAAGTGCAACATCAGTTAAGGCTACATCAGTACAACCTAAAAGAAGCGGAAATGCTATTTCATGGCTTGCACCCATTATTTGTGTTATAGCCGGTTATTGTATTTGGAGATTTTTAATGGGAGATCCAGGCGGCTTTAATCAGCCAGGTCAGGGAGCTTTTTGGCCAGAGCATAAAGGGCCTAAAGATGCCTTCCACAGGATCTATGAAGGTGGTATCATCGTTCCTTTATTGATCGGTATGTTATTAATGGTGATTACTTTCTCTATTGAGCGTTTCTTAACTATCAGCAAGGCTTTGGGTAAAGGTTCCATTGCTGACTTCATCAGGAAAGTACAGTACCACTTAGCTAACCGTAATGTAGATGCAGCTCTTGCAGAGTGCGACAAACAACGCGGATCAGTAGCCAATGTAATGAAGGCTGGTTTGCGTCGTTACAAAGAAATGATCAACGTTACTGAATTAGATACAGAGCAAAAAGTGATCGCAATTCAAAAAGAAGTAGAAGAAGCAACTGCATTGGAATTACCTATGCTGCAAAAGAACCTGGTGTTCCTTTCTACTATTACTTCAGTTGGTACCCTTATCGCCTTGTTAGGTACGGTAATCGGTATGATCCGTTCCTTCTCTGCCCTTGGTGAAGAAGGTGGTGGTAACGCTGGTGCGCTGGCTGTTGGTATCTCTGAGGCCTTGTATAATACAGCCCTGGGTATCGGTACTTCAGCTTTGGCCCTGATCATGTACAACGTTTTCACTACTAAGATCGACAGCATCACTTATGGTATTGACGAATCTGGTTTCACTTTAACACAGTCTTTTGCTTCTTTATACAAATAAGAGCAATAGAGTTTATGGAAATTTGAAACAATTGAATCTCAATACAAAACTTTTTATTAAACATGCCAAGTATTAAAATACCCAGGAAAAGCACAGCGACGGACATGACACCCTTTGTGGATGTGGCGTTCCTGATCCTGTCTTTCTTTATGTTGGCTACCAAATTCAAGCCACCAGAGCCGGTGGAGATCACCACACCACGATCTGTTTCTTCTGATAAGTTAAAAGAGCAGGATGCTCTTTTAATTGAAATGGATAAGAATGGCAGGGTGTACTTTACCGTGAACGTTCAGAAGAGTTCTGATGAAGGCCTGAAAAAGAATGTGATCGAAAGCATTAATAAAAGCCGCAACTTAGGACTTACTGAAAATGAAATGAACAGCTTTGCCAAGAATACTACGGTAGGTGTTCCTTTCGCTGGATTAAAGCAATTACTTGCCATGTCCAACGATGACCGACTGAAAGTAAAGCAGCCAGGTATTCCTGTTACAGATACATTGAATAATGAACTGACAACATGGATAGCCAATGCTGTTACCGTTTTCCAGGGTCATAAGTTGAACTATATGATCAAGGGTGATAATGCTGCCAAGTACCCTGCTTTCAAAGGCATAATTGATGCCCTTAGAAAGAATGAGGTGAACAAGTACCAGCTCATCACTGATCCGGAAGGCGTGCCAGCCGGAACTGATCTGTACAAGATCCAGGAAGCTAAAAGGAAATAATATTTTTATAATTTAAAAGATTAACTATGGCAGATATAGATGTTTCAGGTGGAGATAGTGGCCATAAAAAAGGCCCGGGGGTCAAAAAGGCTAAGAAGCTGTCTACCCGTGTGGACATGACCCCGATGGTTGACCTGGGATTCCTGCTCATTACTTTTTTCATTTTCACCACTACCATGAGTACTCCCACCACTATGGGATTGATCATGCCTAAGGATGAAAAGAATCCTAAGGATCTTACAGAAGTGAAAGAGTCTGGCGCTTTGACCATTCTGTTGGGTAAAAATGACCTGGTGTATTATTACATGGGTCAACTAAAGCCCGATGGCTCTAACTTCCAGTCTACCACTTTTAAAGAGGTGCGTAAGATCATCCAGGATAAGAAAAAGGAAGTGATCGCTAATTATTACCCCAGCCCGCTTGACGAGAATATTAAAAACAGGGCCAGGGAAGCAGGCGACCCTAACTGGGAAAATGCCGCCAAGGATAAAGACTTCGTAGTGGTGATCAAGCCGAACGAAGACGCAACCTATAAAAACACGGTTGATATCCTGGACGAAATGACCATTAACGATGTTAAAAGATTCGCTATTGTTGACATCACAGAAGATGAGAACAAGTTAATCCATGCTACTGAACCTAAGTAAGCAGGATAAACAGCTCGATTTTTGTGGAAAAACAAAGCAGATCGCATCTAAATACAAACAATACTAATGGAAGCAAATAAAATATTAAGTGCCGATATACTGGACCTGGTGTTTGAAGGCCGCAATAAGGATTATGGCGCCTATGAGCTCAGGAAGAAGTATA
This sequence comes from Bacteroidota bacterium, assembly GCA_023415275.1. Lineage (GTDB taxonomy): Bacteria > Bacteroidota > Bacteroidia > Chitinophagales > Chitinophagaceae > Flavisolibacter. The sequence goes on along the minus strand of JAEZLJ010000050.1, from coordinate 18,383 downwards.
ACAAGCGGGTAATTACAGCCCTGGCTATCACAGCCGCTGTACTGATCCTCGCTATCGGGGCCTCTCTTTTATCTAAGGCCCTGGGTCCAAAGGACAGCGGCAAGGTAGAGGTAAGGGATGTTGTAATGGCTGAGATCAAACAGGAAGAAGAAAAGCCCCCACCCCCACCGCCACCACCGCCAAAAACTCCGCCGCCACCAAAAGTGGAAATGGCCAAGTTTACTCCTCCCGTCATTAAGAAAGACGAGGAAGTAAAGCAGGAAGAAATTCCTCCTGTAAAGGAAATGGAAGATAAAAAGATCGACGTAATCAACCAGGAAGGTGTAAAGGATGAAGGTATTGCTGCTCCCCCGGTTGTGGATGAGGGTAAGGCTGTAGTAGCTGCGCCTAAGGTGGAAGATGAGAACAAGGTATTTGAGAAAGTGGAGATCGAAGCCAGCGTTGATACAAAGCAATGGAGAAGACACCTGGAAAGCCAGCTGCAACGCTACATCGAGGATGCTGCTTCACAAGGTATGAACCCCGGACAGTATACCGTACAGGTACGTTTCCTTGTTGAAAAGGATGGTAGCATTACCGATGTGAAATCCCTCAACGATCCGGGTTACGGCCTGGGCAAAGGTGCGGAAGATGTGGTGAAGAGAGGTCCAAAATGGTCTCCCGGTGAGCAGAACGGAAGAAAAGTACGTTCCTATCACACACAGCCCATCACGTTCGTAGTTTCGGAATAAAAATTTCAGTAATAGCATTTACAGATCCCTTTACCCCTGGTAAAGGGATTTTTGTTTAGATCGCCCTTACTTTTGATCATGAGTTTGAAATTATCGGGTTGGAATGATACTATAGTGGCACTCGCCACACCTCCGGGCATTGGGGCCATTGGCGTTATCCGCTTAAGTGGCGAAAAGGCCATATCCATTATCAATGAATTGTTTCCTTCTAAGGACCTTGACCGGCAGGCCAGTCATACCATACATGTAGGTTTCCTCAAAAATGGCGAAAAGATACTGGATGAAGTGGTAGTCTCTCTTTATAAGGCACCCCGGTCCTATACAGGCGAAAATATTGTAGAGATCAGCTGCCATGGGTCACCCTATATTCAACAGCAGGTGATCGATGCCTGCATTGAGCATGGCGCAAGGCTGGCAAAGCCCGGGGAGTTCACACAGCGGGCCTTCTTGAATGGCAAGCTGGATCTGACTCAGGCGGAAGCTGTAGCTGACCTGATCGCCAGCAATACACAAGCTTCACATAAAACAGCCCTTCATAACATCAGGGGAGGCTTTTCCCAGGCCTTAAAGGATCTGCGTGAGCAACTGATCCAATTCTCTGCCCTCATCGAATTAGAGCTTGATTTCTCGCAGGAAGATGTGGAGTTTGTGGATCGCTCAAAATTGCTTGAGCTGGTAACACAAGCCAGAGAACATACCGGCAGGTTGATGCAATCCTTTCAATTGGGCAATGTGATCAGGAATGGGGTCAGCGTGGCCATTATTGGAAAACCCAACGCCGGTAAGTCTACTTTACTGAACGCTTTTTTAAATGAAGACAGGGCCATTGTGAGCGAGATTCCCGGCACCACCCGCGATACGATAGAAGAAGTGCTGAATATAGATGGTATCCTTTTTAGGTTAATCGATACCGCGGGGATCCGCAATCATTCGCAAGATGTGATAGAAAACGTGGGGATCAAAAAGAGCCTGCAAAAAAGAAAGCAGGCCGATGTGGTCCTATACCTGTTTGATGTAAATGAGGAATTGCCGGCCGATCTATCTGAAACTATTACTGAATTGAATAAGGAAAAGATCCATTATTTGCTGGTAGGCAATAAGGTAGACCTGGTAGATGAACAGGCCGCACGGGAGAAATTCAGCTATACCAGCGGTGTCATTTTTATCTCTGCCAAAAGCGGGTTGCACCTGGAAGTATTGAAAGAAAGAATGGTGGACATGGTCTTTCAAAAGGATGTCAGCAATGAAAGTGTTATCGTTACCAATGCCCGCCACTTTCATGCGCTCAATGAAGTGCATGCGGCATTGAACGATGTCATTGAAGGATTGCACAACAAGATCCCCGGCGACTTGTTGGCGCTGGACATTCGCAGGTGTTTGCAATACTTAGGAGAAATCACAGGAGAGATCACTAACGAGGACCAACTGGATTATATTTTTAGTAAGTTCTGCATCGGAAAGTAAAGTCTCAACATTACTCCCCTCCATTTATCTCTTTCATAATTTCCGCAAATAACCTTGCAGATTTTAATCGTGCATTGATATCATACATGGCAGAAACGGCTATCAATTCATTGACACCTGTTTGATCAAGAAATGCCTTTATACTATTCTTCACTGTTGCTTTGCTGCCTACAAAAGAGTATTTCAACATTTGGTAAACTGCAGGATGTTGTACCAGTTCTTTTAATTCTTCAGTCATTTCTGTGGTCGGCGGCAATGGCTGCCTGTTCCCGGTTAATATACCTACAAACATCCGGATCAAACTGGTGAACATCCTTTCCGCTTCTTCATCTGTATCTGCTATATACACGTTGATGCCTGCCATGGTATAGGGTTGACTCAACACATCGGAAGGCCGAAATTCGTCTTTATAGATCTTTAAAGCCTGGTCTAAATAGGTAGTGGCAAAATGGCTGGCAAAAGCATATGGCAGACCTTTCCTGGCTGCTAAATGCGCACTGTCTGTACTTGAACCCAATATGTAAATGGGTACATGCGTGCCTTCAGCTATGGGTGCCCTTACTCCTGATTTTTTGTTTTCCAAGGAAAAGTAACGCTCAATTTTTGCCACTTCTTCCGGAAATAATTGAGCAGCCTGCATAAAATCTGAGCGTATAGCCTGGGCCGTTTGCGGATCTGTACCCGGTGCCCTGCCCAAACCCAGGTCGATCCTGCCAGGATATAAGTGGGCAAGTGTGCCAAACTGTTCCGCTATGACCAACGGCGAGTGGTTGGGAAGCATGATGCCGCCTGAACCTACGTGTATGGTTTTGGTATTTTCTGCAATGTATCCTATCAGAATGGAGGTGGCACTGCTGCCTATATTATCTGAATTATGATGCTCCGCAAACCAAATACGTTTATAACCATATTCTTCAGCCTTTTTTGCAAGGGCCAATGAGTTGTGAAGTGTTTGGGTAATGGTTTCTCCTTGCGAGACAATCGCCAATTCCAAAATAGAATAGGCCGTGTGTTTTTTATTCATATGGAAGGTTACGTAAATAAGTAATTAAATCTAAAAGTTGATGTACGCCTGCTGCCGCTTGGGTCGTGCCAATTGAAATGCAAATTTACCAGTTGATGCTTTGAAGAACAGGATGCATTCACCAAAGAACTGTTATTAATATTGTATGGCAACCAATAAGAAATGTTCAACCGCATTAGTATAATGCACAGGCTGTTTACCTAAAGTTTGAACAGGTACAGGTGGAAGTTGATTATAAGCCTTCCAGGATTTCAAACCATAAATGGCTATCCAATAAAACAAATATTACGGGGCGCCTACAAGTACTGGAACAATTTCTGTTTACATAATTACGGACTCAATTTTCTTTAGTACTTAAAAAAGTATTTCACATGTCGATCCAATACCTCACCAGATATTTTTTATTCGTGTTATTTATCCTGGGCTCATGCATTAATCAAAACAAAGAGAAGCAGGATGACCATGCATTAGTGGCCGGTAAAGCAGTTGCTGCAAAGCCTGGGAACCAGTATGACCTGCCAAAACCCGTTAATAAATGGGAACTTCCGCCACAATTGAAAGAGATCTCAGGGATTGTTAAGCTTGACAATAACCAGGTGCTGGCTATTGAAGATCTTCACCCCACATTATATATTTTAAACCTAAACAATGGGAAAGCGAGCATAGCTGATACTATCTCTTTTTACGAAACGGCCAGGGACAAATTTGATATTGAAGATGTGGCGGTGGTTGGAAATGATGCTTATGCCTTATGGAGCCACGGAAGTATTTTCAAAATTACCGACTGGAAAAAGAACAAGCAGGTGAAGGAGATTGAAACAGGGTTGGATAAGAAAAACAATACAGAAGGATTGGCCTATGATCCTGTTTCGGGCAACCTGTTAATAGCCTGCAAGAATGAATCTGGTATGGAGGATGAGAAAAAATCTGCCCGGGCTATATATGAATTGGATATTAAAAAAGAAACCCTGTTAGATAAACCTTTCCTTGTCATTGAAAGCAAAGACCTGAAAGAGATGAGTGGCGATAAAGTAAAATTCTTTCCGTCAGGGGTGGCTGTCAACCCCACCACTCATGATATCTATGTTATTTCCACCAGGGATACTAAATGTATGGCGCAGTTCACTCATGACGGGCAATTAAAATCTTTCTCTTACCTGGATAAAGACTTGCTGGCACAGCCAGAGGGCATCAGCTTTGATCCCGCAGGTAATTTATTCATAAGTACGGAAGGCAAGCATGGCAACCCGGCGTACATCTATCAATTTGGATTAAATAAGCAATAGACACTAACCGGTTGTTGCAGCTAATGAGTAATTGGTATCACTAACCTTACGAGATAGCGATACAGGTCTATGCTGCACTAAAGCCCGGCAATAAGCTTTATTTCATTTCTGAAATAGTTGCTGTCAAACAAAAGCGATGAGCTGCATATTGATGACGACAAGCATATATTCGCCTGACTACAATTCTTGTAAGGAATGCGCCATGCAGATACCTTAGCCTTTAACAATATTTAACCAACATTAAAACCAGTATATGCAAAATCTATCTGATACGCAATTGCGTGAATTGGCTCGTAAGAGAGTAGAGTTCCGGAGGCATTTGGTAGTGTTTTGTGTCATCAATGCCACGCTTTGGATGCTATGGTTCCTGACAGGACAAGGGTATCCCTGGCCCATATGGCCATTGGCAGGTTGGGGTATAGGCCTCATCTTCCATTATATATTTGATTTCAGTTCGCCCAGGCTATTTTCTGAAGAGGATGAATATGACCGGCTAAGGCACATGAATGAAAAAGGGCATGTGGTTTAGGGTGGAAGGAAGAAATGAAAAATGGAAAATGTAAAATGAAAAAAGCTTAGGTCGGAGAACCTGGTGCATAGCAGCTTGATGACAAAGCATTTGCTTTTGAGTGTTCTTATTGAGCACTCTGAGAAACAATTACGCAAATGTCATGAAGAAAAGTCGAAAAGAATTTAGCAGAGAATGGATTCTCAAATTTTTACTGTTAGCTACTAGCCTGAAAGTAAAATCCATTCTTCAACTCAAATACTAACTGCCATAAATAAACTTCTGGCATTGTCATCCCGACGAAGGAGGGATCTATGGTAACCCATTAAGCGCCCATTATACAATATAGCACGCTGCCACCTAAGAAAACAATTAACCAATTAACCATTGACCATTGACAATACCTACGCTGCATGCTTAAGGAGAAACAATGGTACCTTGTAATTGGGTGGAAACGTTCCTTCAAACCTGATAGTCCAGTTATAATCATCCATATAAAGTTGTAAGAACTCGAGTTCTTCTTCATTAAGTGGTTTAGATACCTTAACATCAATCCTGTTCTTAACCTTCTTTACCTTCTCTTTCTTTGGCTCATTGAGCCTGGTAGCTAGTTCTATTAAAAAAGAATCCAGCAATAAGTCAAATTGTTCGCGGGTAAGGGAAATACGCTTTTGCTCTTCTAAAAAGTTGAATAAAGCTGTCAATACATCTTTCTTTTCCATACCCTGCTTTAAGCATATCAGCGATAGTTTTCTTACCTGTTTAAACAAATGCGAATATCTTCTTTTTACAGGTACAAATCGGTAAATAATGGAAGACATGATATTACCCTGCTTAAACCTTTCTGCACTTCTCCTGCTTCCTTCAAAAGCAGGATCATTCCAGAAGCGTTTGGTGTCCACTCCAGGCAATAGCCTGGCTAAATACCCATCCAGTTCACTATAGTAAAAGTTCACATTGTCATCTACTGTTCCTACTGCCTTTACATGTCCTATTTGTTTTGCCATATGATATTGGATTTATTTAGTTGCAATATGATTTATTCTATCCGCTCAATCAAATGCCATGGCCGCTTTTGGCCGATTTGGCCGGAAATGACCGGTTTTGGCCGCCTTTCGGGTTGACAAGTTGATAGGTTAACATGTTGACAAGGAGTACCCCATCTCCTCAAAAATCCTATTGAATCTAATAAATCTTATTTCTCTTCCTTCGACATTCGATATTCCTTGTTCGATATTCATCGGTTCCTTAATACCTCCTTCCTACCTAAGCCCATCCTTCTCCCTATCTACGCTATACTTACTGCGTGATAACCACGCAGTAAGTATAGGGCAGGTAGGTAGTTGATAGGGAGTAGATAGGAAGGAGCCTGGTAGCTGATGCAATGAAAACCTCGGCAAGTGGTAAACCTGCTGTAGTTTATTTTTTACTGATGTATATCACATGTGCATTTGTGCCGGGACATTATTTTTACCAACATAAATAAATAGAAGCTGATGGAGCTATTGAAGACTGGCAAATGGGTGATTTTAAGCCTTACTTTATTTCTTACGGTGTGTAGTGTATGGGCATGCAATAAAAAGAATGAAGCGCCTGTTCCTGAGCCTGTGCCGCCCACCAGTGCATTTGTATTTGCAAAGGGTGCAGATATCAGCTGGCTTACGGAAATGGAAGCGGCAGGCAGGAAGTTTTATGACCATAGTGGTAACGAAAAGGATGGCCTTGCAGTTTTAAAAGAGCTGGGTATGAACACCGCCAGGTTGAGAGTTTGGGTAAACCCTGTTAATGGCTGGAACAATAAGGCGGATGTGGTAGATAAAGCAGTAAGGGCCAAGGCACAGGGCATGCGGATCATGATAGATTTTCATTATAGCGATACCTGGGCCGACCCGGGCAAGCAGGGCAAACCTGCCGCTTGGGCCAGCCTTTCAGCAGCTGGCCTGCAGGCAGCCATTGAAACCCATACAGCCGAAGTGCTGAATGCCCTGAAGGCGCGGGATATTGAGCCTGCATGGGTGCAGGTGGGTAATGAGACCAACGATGGGATGTTATGGCCGGAGGGTAGGGCTTCGGTGAATATGAACCAGTTTGCCAAATTTATATCTGCCGGCTACAGGGCCGTTAAGGCCGTTTTTCCATCGGCAAAGGTCATAGTTCATTTGTCTGATGGATTTAATAATACGCTGTACAGGTGGTTGTTTGATGGATTAAAACAGAATGGCGCCTCCTGGGATGTGATCGGCATGTCATTGTATGCGCAACCTTCCAACTGGTCGATGTTGAACACCCAGTGCCTGGCCAATATGAATGATATGATCAGCAGGTACCAAACGGAAGTGATGATAGTGGAGGTGGGCATGAGTTGGGACCAGCCGGTTGCCTGCAAGTCATTCCTGCAAGACATTATGGCTAAGACCAGGTCACTACCGGGAAATAAAGGATTGGGCGTGTTGTACTGGGAACCTGAGGCCTATGCCAACTGGCAGGGCTATACGCTGGGAGCTTTTGATAACAGTGGCAGACCTACCGAAGCATTGGATGTATTCAAAAACTGATTTGCCAGGCCTGGCTGCCGGGTTACCTGGCTGCTTTAGCTTTTTTACGCACACGGAAGTTGGCCAGGAAGCGTTCTCCCGTTTTTAATTCCTTTGCCAGGTCGCGGATGGTCTTAGTTTCAAACAACCGGATCAACTGTTGCTTGATAGGCTTGTATTGAAAGTGCATAGGGCAGGGCTGCACTTCTGAGCAGGCCTTCAACCCCAGAACGCACTTGGTAAAGATGTCGTCTTCCTTTATGGTTTCCAGGATGGTGCGTATAGAGTAGTCTTTTGCTTCTTCAGTAATATAAAATCCACCATTGGGTCCGCGTACGGAGCTAATCACCTCATTGTCTTTGGTAAGCAGCTGCAGTATTTTGGCAGTGAAAGACCTGGGCGCGTCTATGGATTTGGCTATTTCATCAATACCCAATTTGTTTTCTTCACTACTTTTTTGAGCTATATAAATAGTGGCTCTGAGGGCATATTCGGCAGTTTTTGAAAACATCCGGCGATTGTTTTTTGAATTGATTACGATTTACAGGCAAAATAAGGCAACCTGCACGGGTTTACCATAATATTCTTTCACATATAATCCACTCACTATGAATGGAGGTTCATATTAAAGAGTTTTTGATCCTTAATTGAATACTTCACCGGTATTGGGCACATTGGTTTCTTAACGATGAAAGGAGGCCAATCAAAGAAATAAAAGAAGATAAAATTGTCTTTATTTATTACATTTGTTCTCATAGTTGCGCACCATTATAAACATTGGCCTGCCACCATTATGTTTTCACCACCCTATCCAAACCAGGCAAAAGGCAGGCTGTCATTTAAAAATATCTATGATACAACAAGCTTTATTGGAAAAGTTTGAGCAGTTTACTACTCCGGATGAATTGAAGCGTGCTGGCATTTATCCTTATTTCCGTCCTATTGAAGAGAACCATGATACAGAAGTGGTAATACATGGTAAGAAGCTGTTGATGTTTGGATCCAACAGCTACATGGGATTGACCAATCATCCCAAGGTAAAGGAAGCGGCCAAGAAAGCCATTGACAGGTTTGGAAGCAGTTGTTCCGGCTCACGTTTTTTGAACGGCACCTCCCAGCTGCATATTCAACTGGAAGAGCAGCTGGCCGCATTTACAGGCAAGGAGGCCGCACTGGTGTACAGCACCGGTTTTCAAACCAACCTGGGCACCGTGGCCTCAATGGTTGGCAGACATGGGGTGATCATCCTGGATGAACTGGATCATGCTTCGATCATTGAAGGCAGCCGCCTGTCTTTTTCAAGAGTATTAAAGTTTGCACATAATGATATGAACGACCTGGAAGGTCTACTGAAAACCTTCCCTCACGAAAAGGTAAAGATGATCGTGGTGGATGGTGTATTCAGTATGGAAGGCGATATCTGCAACCTGCCTGAGATCACAAGGCTGGCAGAAAAATATGGTGCATTGGTGATGGTAGATGATGCGCATGCCCTGGGCGTAATAGGTGAGCAGGGCAGGGGTACCGCCGATCATTTTGGCCTAACCGACCAGGTGGATATCATCATGAGCACATTTAGTAAATCACTGGCATCTATTGGAGGATTTGTTTCCTCCACAAAGGATATCATTAATTATTTGAAACACCACTCACGTCCTATGATCTTCAGTGCAAGTATCCCGCCATCTGCGGCCGCAGCTGCGTTGGCGGCACTGCAGATCATACAGGAAGAACCACAAAGAATGGAAGCGCTTTGGGATAATACGCATTACATATCCAAAGCTATCAGGGATATTGGCTTCGATACAAACACTTCCGAAACTCCTATCATACCGATCTATATCCGTGACAACCAGGTAACATTTCAATTTACGCAGCGCCTGTTTGAAGAGGGAATATTTGTTAACCCCGTGGTGTCTCCGGCAGTACCCAGCGATTCATCATTGATCCGCATGTCTATCATGGCTACACACACTCGCAGTCAGTTGGATGAAGCTATTGGAAAAATAGAACAGATAGCCAGCGAGCTGCATGTATTTGCCGAGCGCCATTGACCTATAAAAGCCTTGAAGCTATGAGCATAGTAGTAAAAGAAGTAAAGGATAAAAAAGACCTGGCTGCGTTTATAGACCTTCCTTACAGGTTGTATAAAAATCATCCTTATTATATACCGCCTTTGCGTTTTGATGAGGAGGCTACTTTAAGAAAGGATAAGAACCCGGCGTTCGACTATTGCGAAGCACGCTATTGGCTGGCTTTTAAAAATGGCAGGGTAGTAGGCCGCATCGCTGGCATCATCAACAAGGCATATATTGAAAAATGGAAGGACAGGCACATCCGTTTTGGCTGGATAGATTTTGAGGAGGATGAAGCTATTGTAAAGGCCCTCATGGAAAAGGTGGAAGAATGGGGCAGGCAGCTTGGCATGAAGGCAGTACATGGCCCACTTGGTTTTACCGATCTTGATCATGAAGGAACATTGATAGAGGGATTTGACCAGGTAGGTACCCTGGCTGCTTTATATAACTATCCCTACTACCCGGTGCTGATGGAAAAGCAGGGCTACCAGAAGCATACAGACTGGGTGGAATACAGGGTGAACGTGCCACACCAGATGGATGAAAAGCTGGAGAAGATAGCATCCATTGTGGAAAGACGGTTGCAGTTAAAAATGGTGCGTTTTAAAAAAGCCAAGGAACTGCTGCCTTATGCGCCTGCTATTTTTGATCTGATCAATTCAGCCTATGCAGAACTTTATGGCGTGGTGCCATTGACACAGCGACAGATAGATTATTATACCAAACAATATTTTTCTTTTATCAAACCAGACTTTGTTACCCTGATCACTGATAAAAATGATCAGCTGGCAGCATTTGGCATCACCATGCCTTCCTTATCAAAGGCCTTGCAACGCAGCAGGGGAAGGTTATTTCCATTTGGTTTCATTCACCTGCTGAGGGCCATGAAAAAAAATAATACGGCCGACCTGCTGATGGTAGCCATCAGGAAGGACCTGCAGGGAAAAGGTGTCAATTCGCTATTGATGTGTGAGACCCTAAAGTCTTATATCCGTAATGGGATCAGGTTTGCTGAAACCAATCATGAGTTGGAGGATAACAAAAAGGTGCAATCGCTGTGGGAACATTTCGACGCTACATTGCATAAGCGCAGAAGGTGCTACATCAAAGAGCTTTAGTAATTAATTTCCGGGTTCATGAAGAAACGTGTATTGATAACAGGTGCAAGTGGTTTTATTGGCAGCTTCCTGGTAGAAGAAGCGCTGGCCAATGGCTATGAAGTATGTGCAGGTATCAGGGCATCCAGCAACAGGCAATACCTTCAGCATCCTGGTGTCCGGTTTTTGGAGATGGACCTGTCATCTGCCGAACGATTAGAAAGCCAGTTGCAGGCCTTTAAAAACCAATATGGTGGTTTTGATCATGTCATTCACAATGCCGGCATCACCCAGGCTCAAAAACCTGAAGACTTCCACGCCGTCAACTTTGAATATACCCGTCATCTTATAGAAGCCCTTTCAGGTGCTTCCATGATGCCTGGTAAATTTATCCTGATCAGTTCATTGGCTACCTATGGCCCAGGCAATGAACACAGGATGCAACCCATCAGGATTTCTGATGATCAAAGACCGGTATCTGAATATGGGCGGAGTAAAATGAAGGCTGCCGAATATATCAGGTCGTTGGAAGATCTTCCCTACATAATTGTTCATCCCACCGCGGTATATGGCCCCAGGGATAAGGATTTCTTCCAGTTCATCAAATTGGTGAATAAGGGCTTTGAACCCTATGTGGGCAGGCATACACAAATGATATCGCTGATCTATGTGAAAGACCTTGCCAAAGCCGTGATAGGCTTACTTGACTCATCACAGGTCAGGCGATCTTTCATCATCTCGGATGGAGAGGATTACAATAAGGAGCAGCTGGGGTTGGAGGCAAAACTATGCCTTGGCAAAAAGACCATGAAGCTGAAGCTGCCCTTGCAGCCGGTGCGAATGACCATTTCGGCAGTAGAAAAAGTGCATCGCCTGCTGTTCAAAAAACTTCCATTTATCAACCGGGAAAAACTGAAAGAGATCAGCAGTGCCAACTGGCTTTGTGATGGCAATGAAGTATGGGAGCACCTGGGAGCGGAGCCTACATATTCATTAAAGGAAGGTATTGCAGAAACCGTGTCCTGGTACAAAAGCAATGGTTGGTTGTAGTGCAGAGAGGTTCTTTCGCCGATTAATAAGTGTGATAAGCTTACTGAATAAAACTGCTTTAATTAAGGATAAAAATATCTTTAATTAGTATATTGAGAGACAATTCTGCTGTTATGAGACAAAAAAACTTCATTAGTTATTTACTGAACACTAAAAACTGGTGGTTGCCATTATTGGTCATATTCACGATCAGCGTAGTGGGAGTGACCATGATAGGCATCCATACTTATACAGAAGCGCCACCTGTTCCAAACTTTGTGCATGAAAAGGGCGGCACTGTTTTTACCAGGGAAGATGTATTAAAAGGGCAGGCTGTTTTCCAGAAGTATTCATTGATGGAATACGGGAGCATGTTTGGTGATGGCGCCAACAGAGGCCCTGATTTTACGGCGGAAGGACTGCACCAGGTTGCTCTGTATATGAACCAATTTTATACAGCCAGCATGAAGGGAGGTCATACTGATGAAATGTTGAAGCTGGGGATAGAACAGCAGGTGAAAAAGGAGATCAAAAGCAATAGGTATGAAACTGCCGGCAACAAAGTTTTACTTTCAGAAGCCCAGGCTTTTGCAGGTGCCCAACTTATAAAATATTATGCTTCCAAATTCACTGATCCTTTCGCTGCAGGTGCCTTTAAGCCAACAGGTTATTTATCAGATGTAGCAGAGATCAGGGAATTTGCCGCCTTTGTATTTTGGGGTGCCTGGGTATGTGGGGTGGAAAGGCCGGGTAAGACCTACAGCTACACGCATAACTGGCCTTTTGATCCTGAGGCAGGCAACACACCCAGTCCCGCCATCATTTTATGGAGCATCATCGGTTCGCTTGGTCTTATCATAGGACTTGGCCTGGTGCTGTATTACTATGGCAGAATGGATAAACTGGATGACCAGGTATTTGTCAATAAATCATCCACCTTCATGAGCAGGAAGGCTGTGCAGGTTTTCAGGCCTGACAGGGTGCAAAGAGCTACTTACAAGTTTTTCTATACTGCCATTATTCTTTTCACCGTCCAGGTCTTATCAGGGATATTGACGGTACATGATTTTGTGGGATTTGTTAAATTCTTTGGTTGGGATATATCCACTGTGCTACCGGTTACGATCACCCGTAGCTGGCATGTGCAGCTCTCGCTTTTGTGGATCTCCTCTTGTTGGGTGGGTGCTTCGCTTTTTGTGATGCCATTGATATCCACTACTCAGCCAGTCAGGCAATTGTTGTTGGTCAACAGCATCTTCTGGCTATTGATGGCCACGGTGGCTGGTTCGCTGGCGGGTATTTTTCTTGGTCCGCATGGCTTACTGGCAAACTGGTATTGGTTGGGCCACCAGGGATGGGAGTACGTGGAGCTCGGCAAGCTGTGGCAGGTGTTGCTTGCAGTGGCGCTAGTGCTCTGGGTGGTAACCTTATACAGGGGCATTCGGCCAGTGATGAAGTGGGGGCAACCATGGGCACTGCCTAACTGGATGGTGTACACAACAGCCAGCATTTTGTTGCTATTGATCTCCGGGTTCATTGCCACTCCCAAAACAAATTTTGTGATCGCTGATTTCTGGCGCTGGTGTGTGATACATATGTGGGCAGAAGCTTTTTTTGAAGTGTTTACCACAGTACTGATCGGGTACTTCATGGTGTTAATGGGGTTGGTTAGCCGGCAAGCGACCATACGGGTGATCTACCTGGCTACCTTGTTATTCCTTGGTTCCGGATTGCTGGGCATCTCACATAATTTTTACTGGAATGCCAAGCCGGTGGGTACTATGGCGCTGGGTTCCGTTTTTTCAACCTTACAGGTAATACCCCTGGTGTTGTTAACACTGGAAGCCTGGCGATTCAGCAAGATGCCGGGCCTGCTGGAAAAGAATTCAAGTGCTATGGGCAATAACCAGGTATTTGGATTTAAAGAAGTGTTTCTCTTCCTGGTGGCCGTAAACTTCTGGAATTTCTTTGGTGCAGGTGTGTTGGGTTTCATTATCAACCTGCCTGTAGCCAATTATTATGAACATGGAACTTACCTGACGGTGAACCATGGGCATGCGGCCCTGATGGGTGTTTATGGCAACCTGGCATTGGCTGCTGTTTTATTCTGTTGCCAGCTATTATGCAAAAGCTGGTGGTGGAGACCAAAAACGGTGCGTATGATCTTCTGGTCTATTAATGTTGGCCTGTTGCTTATGGTATTTCTCGACCTGTTCCCTGTGGGCATATGGCAATTCAAAACAGTTGCTGAAAAAGGATTGTGGTATGCACGTAGCAGCAGTTTCGTGGAGAGCAGCGGATTTCAAACCCTAACCTGGCTGCGGATCATAGGTGGTGGATTGTTCACACTGGGAGGCGTTTTCCCTTTATTATGGCTGATCATGAAGGGCAGTACTAAAATCAAGCGACCTATTCCCGGGCTGGTAAAACCAGTAGGGGAGAAGCCGGTTGCTGAATGCGTGTATTGATTGACGTTACATGAATTATCAATAAATATAAAAATTGAGTTTATGAAAAATAAAGAAGCAGAGAAGCCATTGGTCTATTCCTGTTCCGGTTGTTCCAGTTCAGCACAAATGGCCAATTACCTGGCCGTGCAGCTAGACAGGCAGGGCCTGGCGGAAATGTCCTGCATTGCAGGTGTGGGTGGCAATGTGAAAAAGCTGGTGAAGACAGCCCGGTCAGGAAGAAAGATCGTTGTGATTGATGGATGCCCACTGGCCTGTTCCAGGCATTGCCTGGAAAATCATTCCGTAAAGCCGGATGTGTATTTTGACCTCTCACAAATGGGTGTAAGCAAAAAGCTTCATGAAGATTTTTGTCATTTGCAGGCGAAAGCATTGCTTATCAAAGTGAAGCAGACTATTGATTCCTCCTACCAGGAGCTTGAAATGCATTCAGTGCCTTTATAGTACATAGCGAGGATATTTTAAACATCCAATATAAAATGAAAAAGAGCGTAGAATTGCTGGCACCCGTGGGTTCTTTCGAAGCATTACATGCCGCTTTGAAAGCGGGTGCCGATGCTTTTTATTTCGGTGTGGAACAACTGAATATGCGGGCCCGTTCAGTCAATGCTTTCAGTGTAGAAGACATCAGGGAGATCGTTTCTATCGCCAGGCGTAATGGGGTGCAGGCCTACCTTACCCTAAATACCGTAATGTATGAGCATGATATGCAACTGCTGCTTGGTGTGTTGAAGGAAGCAAAAAAACAAGGTGTAGATGCTGTTATTGCCGCTGATTTTGCAGTAATACGCATGTGCAATGAGTTGGGCATACCCTTGCATGTTTCTACCCAGGCCAATGTATGTAACGTGGAAGCTGTGAAGTTCTTTGCAGCTTTTTCCGACGTGATCGTGCTGGCCAGGGAACTGACTTTAAAACAGGTGGGGCAGATATCAAAAGAGATCGTGCGACAGGGTATCACAGGAGTTTCGGGTGCGCCGCTGCGCCTTGAGGTCTTTGCGCATGGAGCACTTTGTATGGCTGTGTCAGGAAAATGTTATTTGAGCCTTCACCAGCAAAATGCTTCGGCTAACAGGGGCGCCTGTCTCCAAAATTGCCGTCGCTCTTATACGGTGATAGACAATGAGACCAACCAGGAACTATTAGTGGATAATGAGTACATATTATCTGCCAAAGACCTTTGCACGATTGATATTCTTGACCAGGTGGTAAACAGCGGGGTGGATGTGATCAAGATCGAAGGCCGCACCAAGGGTGCGGAATATGTGTACACCACCACCAAATGTTATAGAGAGGCACTGGACGCTATAGCTGATGGAAGTTATTCCGTGGATAAGGTGGAAGTATGGAAGAAAGAATTGGAAAAGGTGTATAACCGTGGTTTTTGGGAAGGCTATTATATGGGCAGGAAACTGGGTGAATGGACTGAAGGTCCCGGATCCATGGCCACAGAAAAAAAGGTTTACCTGGGCAGGGGAACAAAATATTATCCCAGGATAGGGGTGGGTGAATTCCTGGTAGAGACAAATACAGTCAGGATAGGAGATACCATCATGGTCACCAGTCCATCGTATGGCTTATCCAGGAAAAAGATGGAAAGCCTTGTGGTGAATGGAGTGAGCGCGGAGCAGGCGGGCAAAGGCGACAAGATCACATTTCCAATTAAGGAGAAAATTACGGTTAAGGATAAACTTTATAAAATAATTGAAAATAGCCGTGTTTAAGATCGTTCATTACAGGCATAAATGTATTGGCTGCGGGATCTGCTTCGAGATGCAACCCCAACTATGGCGGATGAGTAAAAAGGATGGGAAGGCGGTGCTGTTACAATCCGAGACCAAAAAGCAGTTATACATACTATCTGTGCCCGCATCAGAGAAAGATTTATCCCGGGAAGTAATGAATGCCTGCCCGGCAAGGATCATCAAGATCATGTAATGTTTACACTAAATCCTCAATGATCGCAAATAAAAAAAGCTCCTTTAACAAGGAGCTTTTCTATTAGACAACAATGAAAAATTACTTGGTATAAACGATCTTGGAAACGTTGTTATTCGGCAATGAATACACATCATTATAGGAATAGAACGCTGCATATGCTACTGATTGATTCTTATCCTGTATCAGGGCATTTTGTTTGTCAATGGCGGCCTGGTTGCTGCTCAATACACTAACAAATTTAAAAAGCCTGGTTATTGTCACCTTAATGTACCTGGTGCCATTCACAGTTGTTTCTGAAGTGGTTTTCTGGCTGGGATGTACATCATTCAGGTTGATAGGAACCCAGTCGGTAGCCACTCCTGCTGAATTGGCCAATGCAGTAAAGTGAAGGCCATTCAGGTAAGAATTTGAAAAATCCTGGGTAAGGTGCAGTGCCCATGAACGCTGGTATTCTGTAGGATCAACCAGGAAGTTCACCACCTGGTTAAAATCAAGACGCAGTGTATCCTTGTCAACAGTTGTTTTGACCACCTGGTCCTGTACATCATATTTTATGGTGTAAGCCTTGGTAGGATCAATAGGTACTTCTTTATTGTTTTTAGTGCAGGCTGAAAAAGCAAGGGCAAATAGGGCAATAGATAGGTAGCGTTTCATATTAGGTGTTTTATAATTTGGTAATGCTTTCATGATAAGGTAGAATTATAATTGTGCGACTTCCGAAAGTACATATTTCTTTTTCAAAATAAAATGAATTACTGCCTTACCCTGAATATTTTCCAGTAAAACTTGTAAGGCAGTAATTCAATTAAAACATATAGGTTTATATATTATAGTTTAATGATCTTCCTGGTTTCTTTCTTTCCATTCATGTCTATCAGTAAAAGGTATTGTCCTTTTGGCAACTCACCGATTGAAAGATCTGTTCTTGAGATATTAGTGGCTTTGTTCACTGAGAATTGTTTTTGCAAAACTCCTGCCATGTTCACTACCTGCACCTTCATGGTTCCTTCGAAAGCATTTGAAAGGGTCAGTGTAAACCGGTCACTTACAGGGTTGGGGTAGATGTCAGCTGTCGGTAAGCTCACTTCCATTTGTTCCCTAACTGGTGCTGCTGCAATTCTTCCTGTTACGGCACCGGAACTTGCAATCTCCAGCCAGTTGATATTAAATCCTTGTGCTGAAGTGGAAAGTATTCTGAGCGTTTGAGGGCCTGCAGTTAGGTTGACATTGACACTCACTGTTCTCCATACCTGGTAACCACCGGTGTTGGGAACATTGACCGTAGCTAATACTGTTGCGCCATTTTTTAATTGCAGCTGTGAAGTATTATAGATAGAGGCAATGCGCAGTTGCACGGTATAGGTACCTGAAGTAGAAGGATTGATGGCATAATCCATCCAGTCGTTCAGGTCAATCCAACCCACGTCTTTTCCACCACCCACATCAGAAGTATTTTCAGTAAGCACTCCACTCATGGCAGTCCAGTTCTCTGCTTCAATGTGCAGGGAAGAACCTGTTGGAACAGAAGCGTTCACTGTCACTACCACATCATCTGTAGCAGTAGCACCGCTATTATCTGTTACTGTGAGGCGGAAAGTATAAGTGCCTTGTGTAAGACCAGTAACCGTTGTGGATGCAGAAGAAGGAGAGGTAATAGTAGCCGCACCTCCTGAGACCTTGCTCCAGCTGTAAGATGCAATGCTTCCATCTGCATCTGTGCCGCTGCCATTTAATGTAACAGAGTTGGCCGGATCAGTGATGCTTTGGTCAGGACCTGCATTGGCTGTAGGAGCCCAGTTACTTCCTGAAGCAATTTCCAGCCAGTTGATATTAAATCCTTGTGCCGAAGTGGAAAGTATCCTAAGTGATTGTGCACCTGCTGTAAGGCTGATGGGCACACTAATGGTTTGCCATGCCTGGTAACCGCCTGTATTCGGAATGTTTACAGTGGCCAGCACAGTGGCGCCGCTTTTCACCTGTAATTGAGAGGTGTTGTATATGGATGCAATTCTAAGCCTTAAGGTATAGGTACCTGAAGTAGAAGGATTGATGGCATAATCCATCCAGTCGTTCAGGTCAATCCAGCCCACGTCTTTTCCACCACCTACATCAGAAGTATTTTCAGTAAGCACTCCACTCATGGCAGTCCAGTTCTCTGCTTCAATGTGCAGGGAAGAACCTGTTGGAACAGAAGCGTTCACTGTCACTACCACATCATCTGTA
>JAEZLJ010000013.1 GCA_023415275.1 Bacteroidota bacterium | reverse complement strand
ATATCGTCCGGCAACAACAGCTGAGGTAATCCTCATCAGCCAACTGCTGTGCCTCCCTATCCCTTTACACAGTTATCTAAACACTACCACACAGTTATCTAAACACTACCAATTACACATGGATTTCCGGCTATGCTGCCACGCCTTTGTGCCGTGTCTGCGCCGTGTCTGTGCCATGTCTGTGCCGGCTCATTAAAGAGCTGGTACAGACATGTTACATAGGAGGTATGTAATCCTTTCAAAAAGCATTCATTGAAGCAGGAGAATAAAGGTTGGGAGGATCACCTATCCTTTTAGAATAAAGGGCCTGCCACAGGAAAGTCTTAAATTTGCCCCCCTTAAATCATGGCAATGAAAATATTGATGGTGTGTTTGGGAAACATTTGCCGGAGCCCGCTGGCGGAAGGCATACTTCAATCCAAGGCCAGGGAGGCAGGACTAAACTGGCAGGTAGATAGTGCAGGCACTAATGGATATCATGTGGGCGAGGCACCACATCCTCTTTCACAAAAAGTAGCCCGCTTGAATGGCATTGATATTTGTGATCAAAGAGCCAGGCGCTTTGTAAAAGAAGACATGGAGAGGTATGATAAGATCTATGCCATGGCAGATGATGTAATTGACGATATCCGGCGTATTGCCAAAGGGCGTTATGATGAAAGCAAGGTGGAGTTGTTTTTAAACGAACTATATCCTGGTAAAAACGCTTCAGTACCAGACCCCTGGTATGGCGAAGAACCAGGCTATCATGAAGTGTACGAACTGATTGATAAAGCCTGTGATCAAATCATTGCCAGGTATGCAGCCAGGCCGCAAACCAAATAACCCATTATTAGTTTTTACTTTTGACAGCAGATGAGTAAACCTTCCATTCCCCAGGGCACCCGCGATTTTGGTCCCGATGTAGTAAGAAAGCGGGCATTTATCTTTAATACGATCCGTTCAGTTTTTGAGTTGTATGGTTTTTTGCCCATAGAAACACCAGCTATGGAAAACCTGGATACCCTGATGGGTAAATATGGCGAAGAAGGTGACAAGCTCATTATCAAAATATTGAATAATGGACTGGACAACCCTGCTAAAGAAAACCAGGCCCGGGAGGATTTTGAAAAAATATTAAAGGGTAAGAACAATAAAGGCATAACTGAAAGGGCATTAAAATACGACTTAACTATTCCCTTTGCCCGGTACGTGGCCATGAATCACGGCCAGCTTACTTTTCCGTTCAAGCGCTATCAAATACAACCCGTTTGGCGGGCCGACAGGCCACAAAAAGGCAGGTACCGTGAATTTTATCAATGCGATGCCGATATAGTGGGCAGCAACTCTTTGCTGAACGAAGTGGAGTTCGTCAACCTTTATACGGATGTATTCTCCAGGCTGGGTATAGCAGGCTGCGAATTGCGCATTAACTCGAGGAAGATATTGTCGGCACTGGCAGCTATTTGTGGTGGTGCAGACAAGTTGGTGGATATAACCATTGCCATAGACAAACTGGATAAAATAGGCCTGGAAAAAGTAAAGGAAGAATTACTGGAAAGAGGTTTAAGCATGGAACAGGTATCTGTTATTGAAAAATACCTGGGCATCAATGGCAGCAATGAATCCAAAATGGCTTCCATTAAAGAATTGTTGATGGATACTGAAGATGGCAAAAAAGGGATTGCTGAACTGGAGTTCATCTTAAACATGATCAATGACCAACGGTCGAAAGACAATGATGCAGCTACCAACAGGTCTACCTCCCTGATCATTGACTTTACCCTGGCAAGAGGTCTTAATTATTATACTGGTATCATATTCGAAGCCAAGGCGCCATCCACTGTGAAGATCGGATCAATTGGCGGCGGTGGACGTTATGATGACCTGACCGGTTTATTTGGTGTGCCCAATATTCCGGGTGTAGGCATCTCCTTTGGCGTGGACCGGATCTATGATGTGATGGAGGAATTGCAATTGTTCCCATCGAAAGTGGAACAAGGTACACGGGTGCTTTTCTTCAACACCGGGCAGGAGGAAAGCAAAATAGCTTATGAGTTGTTATCGGAAGTGAGGAAGGCGGGGATCGCCGCGGAACTGTTTCATGAGCAGGCAAAATTTGATAAGCAATTTAAATATGCCGAAAAGAAACAAATACCCTTTATTATCATTATTGGTTCGAAAGAAGTAGAGGAAAAAACTTTTATAATCAAAGATCTCCGGACGGGTGAGCAACGTACCTTACCTTTTAACGAGATCAGTACTTTATCTTTTAGCTGATCCCTGCTCCCTGGGATTGACGGGATGTACCATAAAGTAATTGGTGGCTGAATCGAAGGGAACTTCTTTTTCAGGTGATACATTCCTGTATCCTGCACGCCATTTATCCTGGCGCACCTCGCGCCAGTATCGTTGCAGGGAATCCATTCCTTTAAATACCAGCGATCCTGTGGGTTCATAAAGCCTGGGTATATTGGCTGCTTCATCTATAAGATACACGTCGGAAGTTGTATCTGCCATATGAGCAATATAGAACTGTTCGGAACCATAGCTGTAAGTGAGAATGGTGTTACCTGAGCTGTCCACTTCTGTTCTTTCCCTTTTATATCCTTTAGGGATGATAACAGGTATGGAATAAGTTTGAGAACTATCGTTATAGGTAAAGTAGCTGCGCCGGTATTTAGGAAATAAAAAACAGGAATTGAATACTGTAGCCATCAAAATAAATAACAGGGAGATCTTCATTCCTATCCTTGTTTCAATAATTATACTAAGCCCGCCAATAATAATGCGTTCAACATAGCTCATATATGATGGCAGCGCCCTGTCCCACCCCTACACACATGGTGGCCAGGCCATACCGGGCCTTTCTCCTGTTCATTTCATGCAACAATGTGGTAGAGATCCTTACACCGCTACAGCCTAAGGGATGCCCTAAAGCAATGGAACCACCATTTACATTTACCCTGGACGGGTCAATACCCAGGTCATGGATACAGGCCAATGCCTGTGATGCAAAGGCTTCATTCAATTCTATAAGGTCCATATTGGCAATGGAAAGGCTGGCCTTCCTCAGCGCTTTTTGGGTAGCAGGTACAGGACCAATACCCATAATGGCCGGGTCCACTCCTGCCGTAGCCATGGATATGATCTTGGCAATAGGCTTTAGTTCATATTTCTTTACAGCCTCAGGGCTGGCCAGGAGCATAGCTGCTGCCCCATCATTGATGCCGGCTGCATTACCTGCTGTGACAGTGCCATCCTTGGTAAAAGCAGGCTTCAAAGCACCAAGCTTTTCAAGAGAAGTCTGGCGAGGATGTTCATCAGTCTCCACAAATTGGATGGCGTTCTTATCCTTTTTGACCTCTACAGGTACTATTTCATCACGCCAAAGCCCCTTGTCCAGGGCAGCGAAATATTTTTCCTGTGAGGCTAGTGCAAATTCATCCTGTTTTTGACGGGAGATGCCCCATTTCTTAGCTACATTTTCTCCTGTTTCGCCCATGCTATAGGGATAATAAGCCTCCTTCATCTGCTCATTCACAAACCTCCACCCCAGGGTGGTATCATATATTTCAGCTTTTCTTTCAAATGGAGATTGAGCCTTTGGCATGACAAAGGGAGCCCTGCTCATGCTTTCCACGCCACAGGCAATAATGATCTCGGCATCCTCACAGGCTATTTGCCTGGCACCATCCATAATAGCTTGCAGCCCGGAAGCGCAAAGCCTGTTTACCGTGGTACCCGACACTGTGACGGGCAGACCAGCCAGCAAGGTCGCCATACGCGCTACATTCCGGTTATCTTCACCCGCCTGGTTGGCATCCCCGGCTATCACGTCTTCTATAGCAGAATGGTCAATGGTATTGTTCCTGGCCATTAATTGTTTTATGGTATGAGCCAACAGATCGTCAGGGCGTACAGAGCTAAGTGCCCCACCATATTTACCAATGGGTGTTCGAATGGCATCTATTACGAATACATCTCTCATGTTCAGGATTTTCAATAAAGCCGGTAGTAACAGGAAAAAACGCTCCTGTTCCCCGCTTAGGGCGCAATATACTGTAAGGGAAATTTGTATTACCTGGATAGGTAGTAAACCTTTTTACGCCTGTTTAATGCAAATGCAGGATCCTGCTTATCACCTTCCAGTATCATGTCGGCTACCTCTACCTTGATGCTGTTTACTTTTCCTTTATCGCTACGATAGAAATAAGCCATTCCCCCATGATCGGGTATGCTGAAGGTGTCCTTACTAATCCATTTCAGTGAAGCTGAACCAATACTGGAATTGGCATATAAGCTACCATTTTCAATAGTAATATCAACAGAAGGCGTTGGGCTGCCTTCCCTGAACTTATACAGTCCCTTGTATTCGGTAAGCGTGGAATCCTGGGCAAGCAAAGAACTTGTGGCAATACATAAAAGCAGAAGCAGTGAAGTTATTTTCATGGTAGTAAAATATTAAGTGAATATACTTAAAAGCCTGAGGTAAAAACAGGCCTTTTAACAAAGCCATCAGGGCATTCGATCTATCTTTGCACGATGTCTGAAACGGCCACTGTAAAGTTAAAAAGCACTAAGAATATCCGGCATTTAAGCCTTTCTGAACTGGAGCAATATTTCATAGCCATGGGCGAAAAGAAATTTAGGGCACACCAGGTTTGGGAATGGCTATGGCAAAAACATGCCCATTCTTTTGCTGATATGACTAACCTGAGCAAGGATCTTCGCCAGAAATTGGGGGAGAACTTTACACTTCCGGCCTTAATGGTAGACGCTTCCCAGTATAGTGCCGATGGAACCATCAAGTCACGTTTCAGAACACATGAAGGACATTTGTGCGAAGGTGTGCTAATACCCACAGACAACCGTTATACAGCTTGCGTTTCCTCGCAGATCGGCTGTTCTTTAAGCTGTAAATTTTGCGCTACGGGCTACATTGAAAGAAAGCGGAACCTTGATTTTGATGAGATTTATGATGAGGTGGTGCTTATCAATCAACAATGCGAAAGAGTATATGATAAGAAGCTCAGCAATATTGTTTTTATGGGCATGGGGGAACCCCTGCTGAACTATAAGAATGTAATGAAAGCTATTGAGCGCATCACATCTCCTGATGGATTGGGCATGAGTCCCAGGCGTATCACCGTTTCCACCGCGGGGGTTGCCAAACAGATCAGGCAATTGGGAGATGATAAGGTGAAGTTCAAGCTGGCTCTGTCTCTGCATGCTGCTAATGATAAAAAGCGCCATGAGATCATGCCCATCAATGACAGTAACGACATACAGTCGCTGGTGGAGGCACTAAATCATTTTTATGCGCAGACTAAAAATGAGATCACTTTCGAATACATTCTTTTCAAAGATTTTAATGACTCACTTAAGGATGCAGATGAGCTGATCAAGCTGTACCGCCGGGTTCCTGCCGACCTTATTAACCTGATAGAATACAATCCTATTGATGCGGCCAAATTCGAAAAGCCTGAAGAGTCCAAGGTAGAAGCCTTTATGGACTACCTGGCTAAAAACAAGGTTAACGCCCGTTTGCGTCGCAGTAGAGGAAAAGATATCGATGCTGCCTGTGGCCAATTGGCTAATAAAAATTAATAGTGGCGTAAAGCAGAATTCCCTTTTCATCCCTGTTCTCCTGGTTTACCAGGTTCTAACCTTAATTAACCTTACTGGTTTAAACTAGTTTTTCATAGACTGGTCTCTTATAAAACAAAAAATAAAAGAACCAGGAAATATGAAAAAAATTATCACCTCAGCACTTGTTATTGCATTAACAATTGGCGCAGCACAAGCACAAACAACTCAAGCCCCCGAAGGCAAAAAACACGACAAAAAAGAACACCGCGGTGAAGGATTTAAGCAGTTGAACCTTACTGCAGAGCAGAAAGCAAAGCTTAAGACCATTCATGAAGAGCAAAAAAAGGAAATGCAGGCATTAAAAGGAGAAAAGGATGCCAATAAGGAGCAAAGGAAAGCCATTCATGAAAAATACCAGGCGCAAATGGAGTCTGTGTTAACAGCAGATCAAAAGCAGCAACTGGCAAAGATGAAAGAAGAGAGGAAAGCAGCCTGGAAGAACGGCGACTTCAAGAAAGGTGGCAAGTTTCGTCAAAATGGTAACAGCACCCGTATGGGCCATAAAGGAAAGTTTGGCAAAGGTGCGGATATGAGCAAGGAGCTTGGACTTTCAGCTAACCAACAAGAGCAAATGAAAAAGATCAGGGCTGATTATTCTAGCCAGTTCCAGGCTTTGCGTAATGATAACAACCTGACCAAAGATCAAAAGAAAGATAAGATGCAGGAACTGAGAAAAGCCCAGATGGAGAAAATGAAAACTGTGCTTACCCCGGAACAAATGGATAAAATGAAATCCTTCAGGAAGGAACATTCATCAAGGAATACAAAATAAGTATTGAGATCCCTATCTCAACCTATTGGAAACAAAAGACCGTGTGCTGCACGGTCTTTTCTATTTTTGCACCATGAAGAAGAAATCAGGATTTGAAAAATTCATGTCCAAAGAAAAGTCAGGGGCGGCCAAGAAGGAAGAATTCAGGCAGGAAAAGAAGAAGCTGACTAAAGAACGGAAAGAGTATTTTGAAAAGAAGAGAGCGGAAGGAAGAGGTGAATTGGTAGCTGGAGAGAAAGTCGGTAAAAAACCTGCTATTACCAGGGCAGTCGAGGAAAAAATGCCCCTGAATAAATATATAGCCCATAGCGGCGTTTGCTCCCGCAGGGATGCCGTTGACATCATAAAGAATGGAAAGGTAAAGGTGAATGGCACCATAGTCACTGAACCTGGATTTAAGATATCACCCAGCGATACAGTCCTTTTCAATGGCAAAAAACTGTTCCCGGTAAAAGACCTGGTGTATATACTCATAAACAAACCCAAGGACTATATAACTACCACCGAAGATGAAAAAGGAAGAAAAACGGTGCTGGACCTGATCAAAAATGCCACCAAGGAGAAAGTGTACCCGGTAGGCCGACTTGACAGGAACACTTCGGGTGTACTCTTGCTGACCAATGATGGTGAACTTACTCAAAAGCTCACACACCCCAGCAATGAAGTAAAAAAACTTTATGCAGTGACCTTGGACAAACCTCTGACAAAAGCGCACTTCGACGAGATACTTAAAGGGGTTCCCCTGGAGGATGGTATGGCTCATGTAGATGTGCTGGCATTCACCGATAATGCAGATAAGACCCAGGTGGGTGTAGAGATCCATAGTGGCCGCAATCGCATTGTACGCCGGATATTCGAACACTTTGGCTATGACGTTAAAAACCTTGACCGCGTGGTATTTGCCGGGCTGACCAAAAAGAACGTGGAGCGGGGCAAATGGCGTTTTCTATCTGAAAAAGAGGTAAGAGATTTGAAATATTTCAGGAAAGGAAAATAATACTCCTCTTGCCTGCCTGCAGCTAATTAGCTAATATTCATTTCCATTCCACAAATTCCGGCACATGACGCTTAAGATCGACGAATATATAATTACTGAAGATGATGATATGGTGGCCATCAACAAGCCATCAGGCCTGTTGACCATACCGGACAGGGAAGGAAAAGATATTTCCCTGAAGCAGATCTTAAAGGCTAAGTATGGAGATATTTATACCGTTCATCGCCTGGATAAAGGCACCAGTGGTGTGGTTGTATTTGCTAAACATGAAGCTGCCCATAAACATTTTACGCAACAATTTGAAGCCAGGGAGACTAACAAGATCTACAACGGGTTGGTGATGGGCTTGATGCCTAAAACCTCCGGCGTGATCAATGAACCTATTTCAGAACATCCCTCCAAAAAAGGTGTGATGACCGTATATAAGAAAGGAAAGGAGAGCATAACAGAGTATGAATTATTGCAGTCCTTCCGCTTATTTTCCTGGATGCAGTTCAGGATATTAACAGGTCGCACACACCAGATAAGAGTGCATATGAAATACTTAGGCCATCCTATAGTTTGTGATGACCTGTATGGAGATGGGAAGCCGGTATTCATATCCCAGTTGAAAACCAATTACAAGCTTTCTCAATCACTTGATGAAGAACGGCCTCTCTTAAATCGTTTGGCTTTACATGCAGCCTCCTTAAACATCACCGGGTTAAACGGCAAGGCATATGAACTGGAAGCCCCTTTGCCTAAAGATCTAAGGGCGATACTGCAGCAATTGACCAAGTGGTCCGAGCGAAGGAAATGAAAGCAACTAAAATAAAAAAAGAGTCCCCATGATGGAGACTCTTTACTTTCTTGCGACCCATTATTTGCCCTCACTATCAGGCACAGGTGTATATCTTAAATAAGGCTTTATTTCTTTAACCCCTTTAGGAAATCTTTTTTTAGCGTCTTCCGTAGAGATAGAAGGTACTACAATCACATCTTCACCGCGCTCCCAGTTGGCTGGGGTAGCTACACTGTGATTGGCTGTTAATTGTAATGAATCGATAACACGCAAAACTTCATGAAAATTCCTGCCGGTAGATGCCGGGTAAGTAATAGTCAACTTCAATGTTTTATCAGGTCCTATTACAAATAAGGAACGCACTGTTGCTGTGGCAGAAGCATTGGGATGGATCATGTCATATAAGGTAGCCACCTCCCTGTTTTCATCAGCAATGATGGGAAAATCAACCTGGCAATTCTGTGTTTCATTGATATCTTTTACCCAGCCTTTGTGTTTATCCAGTGGATCTACACTCACGGCAAGTACCTTCACATTGCGCTTGGCAAATTCTTCTTTTAATAATGCGGTCCTTCCCAATTCAGTAGTACAAACAGGAGTATAATCGGCAGGGTGAGAAAACAATACACCCCAGCTGTCACCGAGGTATTCGTAAAAATCAATGTCTCCTTCAGTTGTGGATGCTTTGAAATTGGGGACTTTGTCACCAAGATGTAAACTCATAAAAAATAATTGTTTGGGCCTGCAGGCTGCAGGCTGGTTAAGAAAATAAATTACTCCGTGATCAGGATTTCATATTCGATACCGGAATTCTTTTTTAGCATAGCAGCAACCCCACAATATTTTTCCAGGGACAAATCTATGGCCTTCTGTATTTTTTCCCTGTATTCTTCTTCTGTTTTTAACTTATAAGTAAGATGGATGGTCTTGAATACCCTGGGATGCTCATCAGTCTGATCAGCTTCTGCATCTATTTCCAGGCTGGCGAAAGGCACCCGCATTTTTTCCAGTATATCCACTACATCTATCCCCGAACAACCTGCCAACCCGGTCAATAATAAAGCTTTTGGACTAAAGCCGGTGGCTCCATCTATTTGTATGGTTGAATCTTTTTGATGGCTGTCAAAGGCATGTCCTGTCTTCCATGTAGTTGTTGTTTTCATTGTTTTGCTTCCTCGAGGTCTTTTAAGTTATGTTTTTCATTTTGAAGTGCATTGTCCAGCGTCCAATCCACTGTTTGCTTAAAGCTATGCTGCCTTACGGGACAATCCATCTTTTTACAAATATGGCACTGGAAGTAAAGACACCCATCGTTGTGAACAAACAGCTCCAGCGACTCTCCAAAATTAGCCCGTATAAGAGCTCCTAATTCGTCTATCTCGTAATGGGCCTGGTGTATATTGAAGTACCAGGGAACAGTGAGGTGACAATCCAGGTGCAGCACATTACCGTATTTGATCACCCGCAGGTTGTGCAGATCCACCCAATTTTCACGGCGGTTCTTTTCCAGAAGCGCCACCATTTTTTCAAGCAATATCATGTCTGCTTCATCCATAATTCCCGCTAATGAAGCCCTTACGATCTTATAGCCTGTATAAACAATGAAGAGACCGAAGCCTATCGCCACTACCCCATCAATCCATAGAAAATGGGTCAATGATATCAGTACCAGGCCCGCAATAATGCCCGCCGTGGAATAGGTGTCGGATTGCAAATGTTTGCCACTGGCAATAAGAGCAAGGGAATTATTTTTCTTACCCTGTCGCAATGAGATATATCCTAATACCCAATTGATGATGGCAGTGCCTGCAATCAGGAAGATACCTACATCAAGCTTCTGGATGGGAACAGGGTCAATAAAGTTCTTTGCAGCACTATAGATGATCAATATACCGGCAGAAAGAACAAGAGTTCCCTCTACGGCTGCAGATATAAACTCCGCTTTGCCATGACCGTAAGGATGATCTATGTCGCGGGGCTTGGCAGACACATACAAGCTATACAATCCAATAAACCCCGCTACTACATTAACAATACTCTCAAGGGCATCGGTAAGCACCGAAACAGAGTTGGTAAGGTAATAAGCCACAAACTTGGCAACCAGCAAAAAAGAGGACGCAATAGCGATCAGCCTTTGGAGCCTGAGATTACTATTGCCGGGCTTCGGTGTTACAGACAAAACAAATTCTTATTAGAGTTGGAAAATATCAAATAGCAGATTGGTACCGGTCTTGTATATAATTCCAGTTCACCACTTTCCACCAGTTGTTGATATAATCCGCCCTTTTATTCTGGTAGCGCAGGTAATAAGCATGTTCCCAAACATCCAGGCCTAGTAAAGGATAGCCTTTTATTTCAGCTACATCCATTACAGGATTGTCCTGGTTGGGAGTAGAACCTATACGTAACTTTTTATCATGATCGAGAAACAGCCATGCCCAACCACTTCCAAAACGGTTTTTCCCAGCATCGGAGAATTGGGTCTTGAAGGTCTCAAACGATCCAAAGCTGTCGGAAATAGCAGCCCCTAACTTGCCCTGTGGTGTATCTTCACCTTTTGGAGACATGGATTTCCAGAACAATTCATGGTTATAATGCCCACCTGCGTTGTTTCGCATCTTGGTAGAATACTTTTTTATGCTGGCAAGCACATCTTCCAATGGCTTATTCATATTTACACCTTCTGTCTGTGCAGCATCCTGGAGGTTCTTGGCATATCCTGCTGCATGCTTGGTGTAATGGATCTCCATGGTCTGTGCATCAATGGCTTCGGTTAATGCACTGTAGCTGTAGGGCAATGGCTCCTGGTTGAAACCTGTATTGTATTTACCCGGAGTATTCTTCGATAAAACGGAGCAGGCAGATAAAATGGATGAGCCCACAACAATTCCTAAACCTGCTTTTCCTGTTGAACTGATAAAATCTCGTCTTGTGGTTAAGGGTGCCATAAGTTTTTTTGTGAAATTACAAAAAATGTAAGAGGTCAATTTCCCTGCCGCCTGGCTTTTATTTTTCTCGTGAACCTTGCATAGAATTCCTTATTGAATAATTGCGAATCCCGCATGGCCTTGTACGTGAGGAATATGCCTATCGGGACCAGGAAAAATGTAGACAACCACATGCCGATCCTGGGATCCATACTGCCTTCCTTGGCAAACTTTTCACCTGTGGTGCTGCTAAAATAAAAAAGCATGAAAAAGATAATGGCAAATACCAGGGGGCTTCCCAATCCGCCCTTCCTGATTATTGAGCCCAAAGGTGCCCCGATCAGGAAAAGTACCAGGCAGGCAATGGATAGGGATATCTTGCGATGCCATTCTATCTGGTGCTGCCGCAGGTTTCTTTGCAAGTCTTCGTATTGCGCTAAAACCACCTCATTACTGCCTCTCAAAGAATTGATCCTGTTACCTGCCTTTTGATGAATCAAAGAAGTAATGCTATCAGGGATCAGTTGCTCAAAGCTTTTTGCTTTTACGGCTACAGGTTTGCTTTTCCAGTTGCTGTCAAGGTACCGGGTGACAGGTAAAAAGCCAAAAACATCTGCCTTTACCCTTCCTGCCATTAGCCTGTCCACTTTTTCGATTGAATCAATGGCTACATCCAGTTGGCGCATGCTAAGCATCCGGGCATTATTCTTATTTACGCTGTCTGCAGTTCTTTGCTGCAAGCCGAAGGAACCCAGGTCGAAAGGTCTTTTGTACTCTTTAAATCCCAGGCGTATAAAATCGGTAGAAGCGGAAGAGCCATTTCCTCTTTCTTCATACCGCCAGCCATTCTTCAGAATAAATTCCATGTAGCGTTTGTTCTCAGAAATACGCATCACGCCATCCGAAGCAATGATAAAGTTATCCTGCGCCCCGTTGGACTGTTCGTAAATGATGATATTCCTGATGATACTATCATTCTTTTCCTTCTGCCCTATCTTGATG
>JAEZLJ010000104.1 GCA_023415275.1 Bacteroidota bacterium | reverse complement strand
GCTCACTGGCTTGCCCTTTTGTTACCAATACCTACATGCCCGGTACATAGGGCAGGTCTCCACCCACCCCCATCTCAATTCGCGAAGGGTGAGAGGTGGGTATATTCATTTGGTTTGAGGAACCCGTAATAAAATCTTTTGCTGTTTTTCCATTGGGCACAGGGCTGGCCAGCTCAATATGCCAGCGCTTGAATCCACCGCTATTTTTATTGGAACTGGACTGCAATACAAGCACACCCCATGTACCATGGTTGATGTATTCAGAGACCGTAGCAGTGAACTGGTAATTGGGATCAGGTACGTTCCAGGAATTGCGAACAAAATCAAACTGCCCCTGCATCACTGACCAGCAAACCATGCCCGGGCGGTCTTTTTTTATTTGAGCAAACAGGTCTTCTTCATACCACCCCTGGTGCACAGGATTAAAAGCCCACTTGTCCTTTACGGGCTGGTATTCTTTTGCGTTGCCATAATTCCTTAGCGATGTAAGGCCAAGGTCCATAAAGGCATTGTACTTGGCAGGAACAATGGCAGTGCCCTTCATGTTCATATTATTCAGAAAATCCCACCAATGGGCATTTACTCCCAGCAGGTCTTTCAAGGGTTTTCTAGTCCTGGAATAAACCGGTTCTTTATAGGGAGTATAATCTCCTATCAGCTCCAGCTCATTACCATAGCTGCCATTGGCACCACCCCGCATGATGAACCGGGACGCTTCAAACGCAGCAGGTGGCGTAAACTCTACCCAGGTCTCATATTTATCGCCAGTGTAGGTGCCCACCTCCACTTCCTGTTCATTGTCTTTGCGCACCAGTATCAACTTTGTATTATACTTGTCTCCCTGTCCATCATAGATCCTGATCTTTTTGATCGTGGCTTTGTAATCGGATATGTCTACCACCACATCATTGGGCTGGTAGATCAGGTTCCAGGCGGGAACAAACGGTGTTTTCAAGTCCCCATCTATCAAAGCGTCCGGCTTATCTGTATAATTATTATCCTGGTAAAAATTCCTGGTGGTGAGGGGTAATTTATTGGGATCTGCCTGCACTTCCTTTCCTGATCCATTATGGCAGGAAAAGGTCATCCATGCCGTGAGAAGCATTGCTATTTTCATTATGGTAGGGTTCAATGTTAAAATGTTAGGGTCAACAAAATTGAAGATAGCTATTGAGGCAGCGCCATTTCCCTCCATCCGGAAATTTTAATAAAACAAAAGGAATTCTAAGCAGTACAGTCCGCTTGCTTATAGTGGTTTGATCTTAATATTTTTAAACCAGGCCTCGCTGCCGTGATCCTGCACGGCAATATGTCCTTTTTTGGAAGCGCCATAACCAGGGGCATCTTTCCATTTGCCTGATGCCTTATGCTGTTTCCATTCGTCTGTCCATAGCTGGTAGTCCACCACTTTGCTGCCGTTCAGCCAATGCTCCACATGGCCCTTATTGACAACAATACGTGTATGGTTCCATTGTCCAACGGGATTGGGCCTGGCCTCAGGGGCAGTATTCATGGCATAATTAGCCCCGGTTTTCTGCCAGTCTTCCAGGTGTTCAGGAAAGTTCTGATCATCGATGATCTGGTATTCAGGGCCACTTAAATAAGCAGCGGGGTAATCTTCCGTAACCATATACATAATACCACTATTGCCCTGGGGAGAGATCTTCCAGTCGAGGGAAAGATCAAAATTCTCAAATTGGTCCATAGTGATCAGGTCTGCCCTCCTGTCCGATTTATCAGTGGAGCTTCCTTTGCAATACAAGGTGCCTTCTTTCACACTCCAGGAATTGGCAGGCTTATTTTGATAGGTGCGCCAGCCATCCATATTGCGTCCATTGAAGAGTAACCGGTAGCCTTCCTGTTTTTCCTGCCTGGCGAGGTTGTTATCATTGACGGCTTTAGTGCTGCTGCAGGCATTGAACAGGATAACAGTAAGGGATAGAACTAAGAATTGTTTCATCATGGTAGTATTATTTGACTTTTATGGTTTTTGAAAAAAGAGTGATCAGCTATGCAGGACCTTCAACTTTTCGGGGTCCCACTGCATGATCTTATTGCCGAAATAGCTGTCATTGCACAACAGCGCAGGTGCTGCAGCACGGTAGCCGAAGAGGGAGTTCTCCACGACATCTTTTTTATTCCTGATGGCAGTACTCCAATTATAAAAATGGTCGAAGTGGGCGCCTTTGTATCCTTCCTCCGCAGTGTACTCCAGTTTTTCCGGCGGCAACATGGTTTTGCGCTCATAGACATATTCTTTTCCTGTAGCGGCATTTTTTGTTTTGAGCAAAGGGTCCCCGGCATCTACCACGTTCCTGTTCTTATACAAGGTAACCTTGTCCCATTCTACGGTCATAGAGCCTTCACTCCCTACCATGCGCAGGTAATTAGTGCCTCCTGTTCCATCTACAAAATTGACCCGGAGGGATAAGTTGAATGCAGGGTGAATACTGGTCTCGGGATAGTCAAACATGCCCAGCATGATATCAGGTACTTCCCTGCCATCTTTCCAATAGCGCAGGCCACCGGTAGCTATGATCTTGTTAGGTCCGAGGGATCCTGTAACAAAATGAAGGCTTGAAAATAAATGCACGAACAGGTCGCCGGAAACACCGGTACCATAATCCCTGTAATTTCTCCAACGGAAAAAGCGGGTGGCATCAAAAGGTCTTTTATTGGTATTGGCTACAAAGGCATCCCATCCCACTGTGGCGGGGGACGCATCGGCAGGGATAGGATATTGCCAGGCGCCAGTGGGAGACATACGCGCCCAGAATCCTTCTGCATAATTGAGCTGGCCTATAGCACCTGCCTTTAATAACTCTTTTGCTTTTTCATTTCCTAATGAGCTCATGCCCTGGCTCCCTACCTGGAAAACCATTTTGTTCTTTTCCTGTGCAGCTATCACCGCTCCTCCCTCTGTTATATCATGCACCATAGGTTTTTCACAATACACATGCTTTCCGGCATTCATGGCTGCTACAGAGATATCCTTATGCCAGTGATCCGGGGTGGCAATGATAACTGCATCTATATCTTTTCGATTCAGTATCTCACGGTAATCACGCGTAGTAGCAATATCATTCCCCCACCTTTTTTTTGCTTCCGCCAGGCGGCCATCATAAAGATCACATACAGCCAATAGTTTTACACCTGGCACGGTGATCGCTGTTGTGGCATCTGCTACACCCATGCCCCCTGATCCAATCAATGCGATCTGCAACTGGTCATTAGCACTGTACGATTGCTTTAAACGATGCAAGGCTTCCAATTGCCTGGTTTTGTGCGCGGTAACAATGGAGGGGAATAGAGAAACACCAATAGCTGCCTTAGTGGCCTTAGTAATAAAGGAACGACGTGATTTGTCATTATTTTCCATGTTCATATGTACTTAGCATTTGTAATGTTATACCCTGATATAGACCTTTCTTTTATTCAACCACCAACCTACAGTCCAGCAAAGCAGCATATAGCTAATGGCAAAAAGGAAGGAGCCAACCGGTCCTGGTGCAATCACCTGGAATAGAACCTTGTTGATCCAGCCAAAAAAACTGTATCCCTGTCCCATAGGAATCATGAAAAGGACGGTAACCAATAGTTCTGAAAGCAGGTAGATGACCAGGGGATTCTTTCCAAAGACCACGAAGAAATTGGTCCATCCACCTTTGTTCCAGTTGCGTAATTCAATTACATATAGGAGCGCCCCAATCAACACCAGGTCGATACCTGAGGTCAATAAAACAAAGGAGGATGTCCATAGCTTTTTGTTGACGGGGAATACCATATTCCACCATAGTGCCATAAAGATCAGGGCAAAGCCCGCCAGGGCCAGGTGTGCGATGGTCTCATAATTCTTTCCTTTTTCCCTGATATAGCTACCAGCCAGGTAACCCGCCAGTACGTTTACAATGGCCGGCAATGTGCTTAGCCATCCTTCCGGATCGAAGGGTATTCCTTCACCATGGTACAAATGGTTGGTTCCCATCAGCCAGCGGTCGAGATACATCCCTGCATTTCCCAGCATGCTGAATGGTTGCTGGTGGTTACCAAATACCAGCAGCAGGATCCAATATCCTAATAACAAGCCAATGCCGAGGATAATGATTTGCCGGCGCGACAGGTAATGGATACTTAGCGAAGCAAAGAAGTAACAAAGGGCAATGCGTTGCAGCACGCCCATGATCCTCGTATGCCCGATGGGGGCGCCAATGATATGATGTTGTGAGTCGAGCCTGAAAAAAGGAAACCAATACATCAGGTAGCCCAGTAGAAATATCAACAAGGTCCTCGAGAGCACCTTCTTAAAAAAAGCTCCTGCACCCAACTCCCTGTATTTGCCTAAAGAAAAGCTCATGGCATTTCCCACGGCAAATAAAAAAGATGGGAAGACCAGGTCAGTAGGTGTAAACCCATGCCAGGTGGCATGTTCTAAGGGTGCAAATGGAGTGGCCCCGCTTCCGGGTGTGTTCACAATGATCATAAAACAAATGGTCATGCCACGGAACACATCGAGGGAAAGAAAGCGTTGAAGTAGTGGACGCATAGTGTGTTTTTAATGGATCAAAGATCTATCTCCTGTTGTTGTTTGAATGACTGACTTGCCATCAGGCGTAAATACTACCCATCCATTTTCATGATGAGTGTTTCCTGTTGAATCTTTGAAACTATATTCCAGGAAATAGCGCAAAGGGGCTTTAAAATTACTGTCACTCCATTGATGAAGGGTATCTTCCCTAAAGGATGCAATATCAAAGTCGGTAGTCCTTGCCGGCAGGGTAGCACGAATTTCATCCTTTGCCCTGATCTGCCTTTTATCTGCTTCAAAACCTGAAGGTTCACAGCTATAAACAAATAATACTGTTACAATAACCAATACAATGCGCATGTAAATGATAAAAGTAATGGTAGGTAAGGTAAGAAATAATTCACTTTTAAGTATTCTTTCCTTTGGATCATTCATTCTACCGGCTGTCACAAAAAATAATGCCTTGATGAAGTTTCATTGCTAATTTCCGTAAAAAACTTAGCCACTATGTTTCGTTTAGCCCTTATCGTTTTCTTTTCTTTTGTCTTCAACTTTGTGCAGGCACAAAAGCTGTATACCCCACGTGAGATTCAAAAAGCCTACGATAAAAACATCCGTTCCGGGGATGGAAGACCCGGAAAGAATTACTGGCAAAACCATGGACGCTATAATATTTCTCTTTCGGTGGCACCTCCTAACAGAACGGTTCATGGTAGCGAAACAATTACCTATTTTAATAACAGTCCTGATACCTTACCTTTTCTTGCTTTTAAACTGATTGTCAATATACACAAGCCAGGTGCTCCAAGGCTTGGCGGGGCCAATGATAAATATTTGACACAGGGAGTGGTTATTGATTCCTTTATGGTCAATGGAAAATCGCAGGCCTGGAACAAGCAGCCCTATTACTTTACCACCGTTCCCGTGAAACTGGATAAGCCATTGAATGCTCATGATTCCGTACAACTATTTATCAAATGGCATTACGATGTTTCTCTTAGAAGCAACAGGGAAGGCATGATCGATTCAACCACTTACTTCCTGGCCTATTGTTATCCGCGTGTGGCCGTTTATGATGACTACCAGGGGTGGGATTTTACCGATTTCAATGATGCGCTGGAGTTTTACAATGACTTTAATGATTATTCCGTTCAGGTGCAGGTACCAAAGAATTATTTGGTCTGGGGTACAGGAACGCTTTTAAATTCATCTGAAGTATTGCAACCTGCCATTGCCAAAAAGTTCAATAACTCCCTGTTATCAGATGATGTGATCCATGTAGCTTCCCAACAGGAGATCAGTCAAAAACAGGTCACGGCACAAAACCCAGTGAATACATGGAAGTTCGCAGCTCAAAATGTACCTGATGTGGCCTTTGGAATCAGTGATCATTTTGTGTGGGATGCTTCAAGCATTGTTGTAGATCCCAAAACAGGTCGCAGGGTTTCCGCACAAGCTGCCTATAATGATACAGCAGCTGACTACCATCACGTGGTTCATTTTGCAAAACAAGCCCTTGGCTGGTTATCCGGAAGTTGGCCGGGCATACCCTATCCTTATGAAAAAACTACCGTATTCCAGGGATATGCGGGTATGGAGTATCCTATGATGGCAAATGATGAAACCTATGATGATACCTTGTTCTCCCGTTTTGTGGCCATGCATGAAATAGCACATACCTATATGCCTTTTTATATGGGCATTAATGAAACACGGTATGGATTCATGGATGAAGGATGGGCAACCACCTTCGAATGTCTCTTCAACCGGGATATGATGGGAAAGGAAAAAGCAGATGGCTGGTTTAAGCAATTCCGCGTGGAAGGCTGGACAAATAATCCTTCACAATCACAGGATCTACCCATCATCACGCCGGGTGCTAACCTTAGCGGAGGCGGTCTTGGCATCAATCAATATGGGAAGCCATCACTGGGTTACCTGGCCATCAAGGATATGCTTGGCGATGAATTATTCAAAAAATGTCTTCATGAGTATATGGATCATTGGAATGGAAAGCATCCCATACCCTGGGATTTCTTCTATTCATTTAACAGGAGCTCGGGCCAGGACCTGAACTGGTTCTGGAACAATTGGTTCTTTTCGCACAATTACATTGACCTATCCATCAAAAGTGTAACTCCTACAAAGACAGGTTCATTGATCACCATTGAAAATCCCGGGGGCATGGCTGCACCTTTTGACCTATACATTCAATATAAAGATGGAACATCGCAAACCCAACACCAGACAGCAGCAGTATGGAAGAACAACCAGCAGAAGATCAATATTATGATCACCACGGGTAAAGCCCTGCAATCCATTAAAATTGATGGTGGCATCTTTATGGATGCACAGGCAAAAGATAATGTGTGGCCATCCGAAAAAGGAACCATCAAAAGAACTTAGGCATTCCATAACCATGCTTACAGCCTTCAATTAAAAAAGCCGGGCCACTTTCAAGGCCCGGCTTTTTTAATCATTTATACTTTTCACTTTCCCGTTTTCAACAATTTATATGTTTTCACGGTATTGCCTTGTATGATCTGCATGTAATATACTCCAGGCTTGTACGTGGCGCCCATCTGAATGGATGCATTAGGAGCTATTGCATTTCTTTCCTCAATGGCTCGGCCCATATTATCTGAAACCTTTATAGTAGCTGGTGAATGGGAAATGCTACTGGTTTGAACAGTAAAGTATTCCGACGAAGGATTTGGTGATATGATCACTGTCAACTCCTTAGCATTTTCTATTACATTCTCACCTTTATTCATACTGCTTTGAGTTACCACTTCACTTTGGTCGTGCGGTACTACAACTTCTATATTTTGAGATGTACTATTACCTGCATCATCCGTGTTGGTGATGGTGATTGTATATACCCTGTCATTTCCAGTACCCAGCCGCTCGGCTCTTAGCCTTATATTATGATCATCCAACACTTCCCAGTCATTTTCATCGCCCTGGGCTTCATTACTTGAAATGGAAAGTGTGGATGTAACAGGACCACAATTATCAGCAGCCGTGTACAGCACTTTTACATTACGCATTTTATGATTAGGCACCAGTAAAATGGAAGGATTCGTGCTGACTTCAGTGATAGTTGGTGCAATATGATCTTCAGTACTTACATTAAAACTACAAGATGAATTATTGCCGGCAGGATCGGCAACTGTCAGTGTGATCGGATGCTGGCCCGCCCCTTGAAGAACAGTTCCTGCTTCAGGTGATTGAGTAATGGTGTATGGAGCTGAACCCACCATGCCATTATTGATAACAGCCATCGAAGTATAGTCAGGAACTAATACAGTGCATGCCGCATCTAGACTCAGGATCTGATTGCCCGGGCAGGTAATAGTTGGTGGAGCATAGGTGGCAATGTTTGTTGTACTGCTTTCATTTTGAAAGCGGTCAAGGGCTGTAACTGCATAGTAATATACTACTCCCGCCTCTATGGTTTTATCTGCATATTTGGCGACGTCATTGGTAATAGCAAGGATATTATTGGCATTATTGATGTCCACGTCCTGATTTTCAGAACGGTAGATCACATATCTTTTGGCCTTATCCAATTCATTATCTGTAGCTGCAGGCTGCGTCCAGTAAAGCACAATTGAATCCTCTGCATACTTCACTGCTGAAAGAGCTGTTGGTGACATTGGGGGTGTATTGTCCCTCCATGGCATCAAAGGTTGAAGAGAAGGGTGTTGATAAAAACGCTCCCTTAATGAATCCCTGAAGTTTAAAGTATTATTTTTCAGGCTGATGGTATTATAAATGGCCTGCCCATAAATATTAGGATAGGCCTCACTTCTGTTCATACGAACCTGGTCGGGCACCTGGCTTCTGCTTGTCCATCCCGTAGTACCTACTTTATATCCAGCCATTCCTATGTAAATATGCCGGCCGTTGGCCTGGTTGTTCCACCATGGTATCAAAACTTTATAGTCTGAACCAGTTTGTCCAATGTACCAGTACACCTGCGGCTCAATATAATCTACCCAGCCTTCCTGCAACCATTTTTTTGAATCTGCAAATACCGCACTATAATGCTGCAGCGCACCAGCCGAAGTGGCAGAACCTATTTCGGGATTGGTACTGCTGCGGTAAATGCCGGAGGGAGACACACCAAATTTCACCCAAGGCTTTGTAGCTATAACTGTTTCATACACACGCTTGATGAGCATATTCACATTATCTCTTCTCCAATCAGCCCTGCCGGCGGTGGTGGCAGCAAAACCCCTGGGATCATTGTTATAAGTGGCATCATCATTAAAGCTGGCCGGTGGATAAAAATAATCGTCGAAATGAACGCCGTCTATATCATACCTGTTCACGATATCCGTGATCACAGACATGATATAATCTCTTACTTCTGGTATCCCGGGATTCAATGTAATGGTAGACCCATTGCTCAATAACCATTCGGGATGCTTATTAGCTACATGCTCAGCGCTAAAACTGGGTAGTTTTGAGGCAGTGGCTACTGCCCGGTAGGGATTGATCCAGGCATGTAATTCCATGCCTCTTTTATGAGCTTCCTCTATAGCAAACTGCAGGGGGTCCCAGGTAGGATCGGAAGGTGCCAGGCCTTGCGTACCTGTCAGGTCTGATGACCAGGGTTCTATCGAACTGGGATATAGGGCATCACACTGGCTGCGTACCTGCAGGTAAATGGTATTGATCCCTGTGGCCTGGTGTTGATCCAGGATGGATACCAATGAAGCTCTTTGTTGTGCCGGGGACTGGTTCTTGTTAGGCCAGTCAATACCCAGGTAACTGGCTATCCAGGCTCCTCTTAATTCTCTTTTGGGTGGTTGTTGAGTGTTGCCTGCCAGGCATAGGAACAGGCATAAGAAAGCAAGTAGATTTCTATTCATATTGGTTAAGGCATTGCGGTTTTTTGCGCAATTGGATTATAAAATACAATTAACTGCGCAGAATAAGCGAAATTTTCATAACAAAGTTGCAAAAGCCGCAAGTTTACTTGGTAATTATCCCATAATTATACATCTTCTCAAAAGAGTAGATCAAGTACCTTCTTCCATGTATTCCTATAGAAATTTGAAGAGTAATGGGGAAAAAAAGTAAGATTAGTTTTACCCTAGTCCAAATATTAAATAGTAGTTACCAGGCTTTCTGAAACTTCTACCGGGTAACATTTATCGCCGACGATCTTTATTGGAAAATAGGTAAAGACAGTGGTTCCTTTGTGTACCTGACTTTGGATCTCTACAGTACCGCCTAATATGGCTGCCCGGCTACGCATATTTGTCAATCCAATGCCATTGGTCCTTTGAGAAGTATCAAACCCCACTCCATTGTCCCTGATTAATAATTCAAGCCTGTCAGAACTGTTCTCCAACTCTATCTGTACCCTGGTAGCCCTGGCGTATTTCATGATGTTGGTCAATTGCTCCTGCAAGATGCGGTAAATAGCAAGGTGTAATTCGCTATCCATTTCAGAGCAATTCTTAAGTCCAATATGAAGATTGATGCTGATCTGTGAGGCAGCCCCAATAGATTCCACCAGGTCATTGAGTGCTTCCCGGAAATTGATCTTACCCAATGAAGGTGCTGACAACTGCTTGGAAAGGTTCCGGATCTCATTGATGGTATTGTTTAATAAATAAGAACATTTGGATAGAATGTCATTGCTGTCAACCCTTCCATCCTTGCACAGTTCCAAATATAGTTTCACAGTGGTCAATACCTGGTTAACATTATCATGAAGTTCACTACCAACCCTTGCCCGCTCCAGTTCCTGGCCTTTGATAGCCGCGAAAGTAATTTTGCGGTTGTACAGGTCTCTTTCTGCATCCAGCTTTTTTTGAAGTAAAACCTTATCCGTAATATCATTGGCTATGCCTAACAAACGCGTCACATTTCCTGTCTCATCATGTATAGGAACCACCCTGATCTCACCATATTTTATTCCAGCCGGATGTGCTGCCTCTTCTATATAATCAATGATCTTGTGCGTCTGTATCGCCAGGTTGTATTTGCCACGGACCAGTTCATGCGAAGATTCGGGCATAACAGCTTCTATGGGCTGACCCACTACCTGGTCCTTTTTCCATCCGGTTACTTTACTAAAAGCTGAATTGATCCTTTCAAAGGTGAACTTTGAATCTCCTTCTACACTGATCAACCACATGGGATCAATAGCCCCATTGAACATCTGGGATAACTGGTGTTCGCTGGCCTGCAGCGAAAGGCTATTTTGCATGGGTAAAGTCACATCCTGCATAAGCGAGAGGATATTGATCACTTTTCCTGCCTCATCAACTAATGCCGAGTTGTACCATTGGCAATAAATAACAGAGCCTGATGAAGTATAATTCCTGTTGACACCCTGGTTGCGTAATACTTTCCCTGATGAAATCTCCTCCAATACCTGGCTCACCTTATCAGCGTCTTCTGCATATACCATGTTCTCCAAAGACATCGGCTTTTGTAAATAATCAGGGGCCTCCCATCCAAATATTTCCTGGGCTTTCTGTGATGCGTAAATAATGTTTAAGTCACTGTCGCATAAAATAATTCCTAAAGAAGAATTTTCGAGGTGATACGTTAAGCTCAGGTTATCAATAATTTCATTTAAATGCGGAGTTGACATTTTATCTGTTTTGCTATTTATCCTTTGCAGTTAATCAATTGTCCAACATACATTAAACACTAATTAAGAAAGATATTTTTTGAAACTTCATTTCTCTTAGACCTTGAATTATTACCAGACCACATACCACTTTCCTTCATTATCCTTGGCATAATTCAATCCATTGCTCATGGCATGAACTTCAACACCCTTCTTGTCAACAAAGGATCTTTGTTCATACACCCTAATACCATTGTTTTCCCTGGTCAGGTAAATTATAAGCGCATTCAGGGTTGGCTGAACTTCATGCAGCCATTGCTCATCACTTTCACGTACAAACGCCTGGCTCATAATGATACATTTATATGTTTTTAAATGAAAATATTGTGCCCTTATTGATTCACTTCACCGAAACTCATCCCTGCAGGAGAGTACCTTTAAATAAATGCAATAAATTATGAAGCTCTACGGGTGTTAATTACCTTTAATAAGGAGCATGAAACCAAAAACATCACAAAAAGGGAATAGGGCCTGGCAAAAAAAACTGCATGATGTGATCTATGAATCCAATACAGTGGCAGGGAAAGCTTTTGATGTCTCGCTGCTGGTGGTCATACTGGCAAGCATACTCGTAGTCATGCTTGATAGTGTACAACGCTACCACCAACGTTATGGGAAGCTTTTTGACATACTGGAGTGGATGTTCACTATTTTGTTTACCATAGAATATATTCTCCGTTTGATATGCATCAAACGACCCTTGCTCTATGTCCGGTCCTTCTTGGGCACTATCGACCTGCTTGCCATCATACCCTCTTACCTCAGCATATTTTTTGTTGGTGCACAATCGTTATTGGTTTTGCGTGCACTGCGCCTGCTACGCATTTTCAGGATCTTTAAGCTGAACCATTTTTTAAACGAAATGGATTACCTGCGCACTGCTATCAAGGCAAGTCTTAAAAAGATCAGCATATTCATGCTCGTGGTGTTAACGCTGGTCATAATCCTTGGCTCTGTTATGTACCTGGTAGAAAATGGAGAGAATGGATTTAATAGCATACCTGATAGTATTTATTGGGCTATCGTTACCATTACCACTGTGGGTTATGGAGACATCTCACCCGTTACGCCAATGGGAAAATTCATTGCTTCGCTCATCATGTTCATTGGCTATGGAATTATTGCAGTGCCTACGGGCATATTTACTGCTGAAGTAGCCATAGCCAGGAGAAATAGCAGTAAAAGTGCAGAGGTCTGTCCCGGCTGCGGCCGGGAAGGGCATGATAATAATGCCCGCTTTTGTAAGTTTTGCGGGGCTGAGCTATAAAACAAAAGGTGAAGCCTGAGCTCCACCTTTATAGTAAATTGATTGCGTAACTTTTAAAAACCCTTCTTGTCTTTTGATGGCAATGTCTCATTCAGCCATTTAAAGAATTCACGTTGCCATACCAGCGCGTTTTGCCCGTTCAGCACCCAATGGTTTTCGTCAGGCAGGTACAGCAGCTCGCTCTTAATGCCCCTGATCTGTGCGGCCTGGAAAGCCTGTAACCCCTGTTCGATAGGTACCCTGTAATCCTTCCCACCTTGTACGATCATGATAGGTGTATTCCATTTATCTACGTAGTTGATGGGATTAAAAACTGTATAGGATTTTTGAGCAGCTGCATTTTTCTTATCCCAGTAAGGACCACCCCAGTCCCAGTTCACAAACCATAATTCTTCTGTAGTGCCATACATGCTGCGCATATCAAAGATGCCATCGTGTGCTATGAAACTCTTAAACCTGTTATTGTGTATGCCCGCCAGCATATACACTGAATAACCTCCATAAGATGCACCAACGCAGCCCAACCTGTCCTTGTCCACATATTTTTCCTTACTTACCGCATCGATAGCGGAGAGGTAATCCTTCATGGCCTGGCCACCATGATCCTTGCTGATCTCTTCATTCCACTTTGTGCCATGCCCCGGCATGCCCCTGCGGTTGGGCGCCACCACAATGTATCCCTGGGAAGCCATTAACTGGAAGTTCCAACGGAAAGAATAAAACTGCGTCAACGCCGATTGTGGGCCACCCTGGCAATATAGCAAGGTGGGATACTTTTTAGAAGCATCAAACCCTGGAGGATAAACCACCCATACCAACATCTGCTTACCATCTGTGGTAGTTACCAACTTTCTTTCAGTTTTGCACTGCGCCAGTGAAGCGTTCATATCATCATTCACATGGGTGAGTTGCTTCATGCTGCCGTTGTTGATGTCAACCGTGTATAGTTCAGCAGCATGATTAATATCTGTTCTTAACACTACCAGGGTATTATCCTTTTGGCCTTCTATCCCCGTAATATCAAAATCGCCCTTGGTAAGCTGCTGTATTGTAGGCAGTTTTTTAGTCAGGCCGGTATAATCAACTTTAAACAACTGCAGCGTCCCATTGACAGGTGCATTAAAGAAAAGGCTCTTGCCATCTTCTGCCCATCTGAAGCTTTCCACATGTATATCATCCCTGTGTTGGGTCAGGTTGATCACGCCTGCAGGTGTGGTGGCCAGCAGGTCTTGCTTATCCGATTCATAACCTTCCCGCCTCATGCTCAACCAGGCCAGCACTCCATTCTTACTATAAGAAGGATTGATATCATAGCCCGGGCGCCCTGCTGTCAGGTTCTTTGTCTGCCCTGTTGTGATGTCGTACTCATACAAATCAGTATTCGTGCTCACTGCATAGTCCTTACCATACTTTTTCTTGGTCACATACACCACATGCTTACTATCAGGATTCCAGATGTAATCCTCATCACCACCAAATGGTTTTTGCGGAGCATCAAAAGGCTCTCCGGGCATCAGGTCTTTTTCTTCGGACGTTTTACCTACCGGGGCCAGGAACACATGATCGAACTTTCCATCTTCCCAGGTGTCCCAGTGCCGGTTATTGAGATTATCAAACACGTATGCATTGGATTGAGGCAGGTCGGGATAGATATCATTGCCTTTGATCTTTTTTACCTGCACTTCTTTGTTGTAAATAATATACCTGCCATCAGGAGATATGTTCTTATTGGTCAATAAGCTGTCCGCGTTTGTAACCTTTTCCGGACTTCCGCCGGTTACCGGAACCCGATAGGTAGCCCTGGAAGATTTATTGGCTTCCACGTCAGGTGTACTGACACTATACAGTACATATTTTCCGTCTTTGGAAAGGCCCAGGCCGGAAACCCTTCCCAGCTTCCATAACAATTCCGGGGTCAGTAATTCTTTACCAGGGTTGGTTTGAGCCATTGTCATAGCAGGTACCAACAGCACCATCAGCCATGCGATCTTTCTATTCATAT
Source organism: Bacteroidota bacterium (assembly GCA_023415275.1). Classification (GTDB taxonomy): domain Bacteria; phylum Bacteroidota; class Bacteroidia; order Chitinophagales; family Chitinophagaceae; genus Flavisolibacter. The sequence goes on along the minus strand of JAEZLJ010000104.1, from coordinate 17,011 downwards.
TAGCCATGTTTTAGCATAGCTAAAATACCACTAAACCACCGCATGCACATACTCAATACTTATAAAGGCCCTACACAAAGTACAATCAGCTTTCCTATAATTATTTAGTACGGTCAAAACTGATGGCACTAAACTGAAAACCTCCCTTGTCTGCATACACCCTGAGCGTTTGCCTTCCAGCATCCAGGGATACATTTTTAAACCATAGCATTCCCCATTCTTTAGCGCCGCCCGCTGGCACGTTTTGTTGGCCCCCCATGTGTTTTTGATTGATGCGGATAGAAACCATTCCTCCAGTCGTATCTGAAGCTATTGACAACCCAATGGAATAGATGCCTTTTTGCTTCACATTAATCGTGTATTGCAGCCACTCCCCATCCTCTATATGGTTGATGTAATAACGCTCATAATGTGCAGAGTCCTTCATGATGTCCACTCCATCATTCCTGTAGGTACGTCCCCTGTTGCCTATTCCTTTAATGCCAGATACCCTGTAATCTGCCGTATCCCTGTCCCAATAGGCATAGCCATTTTTACCAAGGTCATAGTCTACTGCACTGATGAGGGAGCCATCTTTGATATTGTTGTTTTGAAAGGGAACTGTTTGATTACTGTGGGGCTGGCGCATCAGGGCATCTATCACATCGCGGTGCACCGTGTTGGTACCTACCCGGGTATAAGTGGCTAGCTCCAATAAACCACTATAAGCATTGCTTTCGCGTGGCTTGTCGCCCTTTCCATTCCAATAGTTCAATACATCCTGGTAGTTCAGATTTGACCGGATCTGCAATGGATTGTTCACCCCCAGCTTTTTCAATGGCCACCATGCCCACCCTATGTTGTGATCCTCCAGCAACTGCACCGCCTGGGCAAACCATACATTAGAATTCTCTCCTGTTTCTCCCAGCCACACCGGCACATTATAACGTTTCCGCGTTTGTAATATATGCTGTATGGATGCCTCGTCATTCTTGTTCCAGTACTTGTGAAAACTAAGCACCATGTTATCATCCCAGGGCGGCAGCATGCCATTGTAATTATTGCCCCATCCATTGCCTTCAATAATAACGATATGGTTCTTATCTACCTCTCTTATGACTTTGGTGATATCTACCAGCAGCTTTTTCAAAGGTTCGTTCTTTGTTTCCTTTAAGCCGTTCCTGTCTGCTGTGTCCACAAATCCATAATTAGGTTCATTTAAAATATCATAGCCGCCTATCCATTGCTGGCTGGCATATCTTTCTGCCAGTTTTCTCCACAAGGCAATGGTCTTATTCCGGTTGCCCTCACTCTCCCATAGAGAAGGTAAGGAGGGATCACGATCCGAGATATTCAGGTCATTGCCTTGTCCTCCAGGAGCGGCGTGCAGGTCAAGTATCAAATAAATTTTGTTGGCCGCACACCAGGCCAATAAACTATCCACCATATCAAATCCCTTCGGTAGCCAGGTATGCTGCCCAGCCACCGGCTCTTTTTCCACCGGCAGGGTAAACAGGTTGTAATGCATGGGCAGGCGCACTGAATTAAAGCCCCAGGCCTTCAAAGAATCAATATCTCCCCTAGTTGTGTGATTGGCCAGCCAGGTATCATAAAATTCTTGCGTAGCCCTTGGTCCTATTAATGAATCAATCCTTTGCCTGATCCTGTGTTGCTGCTGGCCATCTGCTGTAATACCCAGCATATAGCCCTCCTGCAACATCCATCCACCCAGGCCAATGCCACGGAGTAATACATGCTGTCCTTTCTCATTGACGATCTGCTGTCCACTGGTTTTTAAAAACCCCTGTGCCTGCACGGCGCAGGTAGTTGCCAGGAAGCAGCAACCGATCCATATTGTCAGCTTTATAGAAATACCAATTCTTTTATTCATAATGATCATTCATTTAATGAGTAAGTATCCAAATACTGCCTTACCAGATATAGGTAGCCACAGCGCCTTTGTTTAAATGAGCTGCTACAGCCTGCGACCTGTATTGGATGAAAAAATCCTGGTCATGACCAGATATGTTGGCCACCAGCAAAACCATTTTACCTGCAGGAGTTTTAAAGGCCACATTATGCAGGCTGTCCGTGTTGTTTGATCCAATCCGTACAGCGCCTGCCGGAACAAATTTCGAAGCATGGGCCAATGCATAATAGGCGAGGTTGCGGGTCACTTTATCGCCATCAATAGTCACAGCTCCCTGGCACATGCTGCAGCCGCCCCTGTCAGTGAATGGTTTGTTCTCCGGGTCTGCGGCCAGGTTCCACAACAACACATTTTTACACCAGTTACGGCAGGCGCCAATGATCACATTCTCTACCGGGTACTGGATATGAAACCCCTTAGAGGCATCAGGCTGAACCACCATCTGTTCTGTAAAGTAGATATGCTTGTCAGGATGTTCATTATGCACTTCCGTCAGTGCTTCTATTTCACCACCATATAAATGGAAGCCTGAACCATCAATGTATTTACGGGCTGCTTTGTCATTCAGTATATCAATAGGGTAATCGGGCCTGTCCGCATTGTGGTCATAGATAATGATCTTGGTTTTAATACCTGCTTTTTGAAAGGCAGGTCCCAAATGATCCCTGATAAAGATAGCCTCGTCTGGAGCCGGCAGCAATAAGCTGGGATTATTACCAGGGTGCAGCGGTTCGTTTTGAACCGTGATGGCATCAATGGTAATCCCTTCTTTTGCCATGCCCTTTATATACAACACGAAATATTTGGCATAAGTGCCATAATACTCTGGCTTCAGTCTTCCGCCCCTGGTATCATGGTTGGTCTTCATCCAGGCGGGTGGCGACCAGGGCGATCCCAGGATCTTTACTTTAGGCGCAATGGCCAGTATCTCTTTCATTACAGGAATCACATCCTTTTTATCCGGCCCCAGGTCAAAATGCTTCATAGCTGTATCAGTTTGTCCTTCGGGCAAGTCATCATAAGAGAATACATGCTCGTTCAGGTCAGAAGCCCCGATGCTCAAACGCAGGTAACTTACCCCAATATGATTGCCGGAAGTAGTGAAAAGCTCATTCAACAATGCCTTCCTGGCTGGTGCCGACATTTTGATGATGTGCGAAGCACTGCCGCCTGTAAGCGCATAGCCAAATCCGTCCATCGTTTGATAGACTTCTTTTTCATTCACCTGAATCAATGGTTTACCTGCCGCTGATTGCTTTTGGGGTATTAATGACTTTTGTTGCTGGAATACTGCTGTTGGATCCGGGTTGGTCAGCCACCAGTTGATACCGCTCTTTTGCGCTGCCAACTGTAATTGGAAAAAAGACAAAGCAATAATGGAAAGATAGATCCTGGAATGTTGTAAGAAAGAAACCATGCCGTAAGATTTAAAAGAGAATCTGATTAGATCACAATGTAAAGACCATTTGGAACATAGAAAATGATAACTACCTAATTGAGCAACCGGTTGAATCATCTAAAAATCACCTTATCCACAATTCTACTCCCCATTCAGACCTGTAAATCCCCAATTCATCCGGTTTACTATTTACAAAACTCTGAAAACAATGCAACTTCACGTAGATATACGAATAAAAAGCGGGCTGTGGTGTTTGGCATGTCTTTTTCTTTATTAGTGTAGTTCTGTAATTCGTTAGTGTAAAAAGATATTGAGTCAGAGCATCGGAAATACAGAAATATTTGTCTATCTTATTATCCAGTTCCATCCTCTGAATTCCAACCGGAATCCGTTACATATCCTACGATTGATTAGTTAGCCTTTCATCCTTAATTATTGTACACATGAATCAATTACTGGACATAACGGGACATTTTATCTACCTCGCCCTCAGCGTCATTTTGTTTCCCCTGATGATCATCCTGGATTGTTTCCTTGGATTATGGATGTTTGCTAAATATTCCAGGAAACTGATCCGCCGCATTTCCTTCCGCGCTGCTCAAAAGCAAAAGCAGGAAGTATATCCCATGGACCTGCGCAAAGCACTGGTTTACCTGCGCTCTAAATCCATGAACGTGCACGTGAATGGGAATTGAGTCGGGAGTCGAAAGTCTAAAGTCTGGAGCCAGTAGCCAGTAGCCAGTAGCCGAAATCCTCAGGAAATTCAATCTACTTTTTAATATTCCAATCCTCAAAATCTTTGTTCTCACTCCCTTGAACATTGAGCATTGAAAATTGGTTATTGATCATTATCTAGCCATCGACCTAAAAAAAAGACTGCCATCTAAAAACCCTCTCCAGCCTAATCTTTCGACATTCAATATTCCTTGTTCATCTGTTCTGCGGTTCCCTTTCTTCTTAATTTCTTCGTAACTTCCCTTTCCCAAATCCCCCTTTCCAAACTGCTCACCATATCCCCTGAATAGTATTTACTTGATTTTCATTCTTTAACCTCATAAACTATTCATTATGGAAGAAACACTCACCCAAAATGCGGCATTGACCACTTCTCAAAAGAACATGCTTGATTTTTTCCAGACCCATGATGTAAAGTATGTGGCCGAAGACGGCGTTTACAAAAACCTGGGCACGGGCGAAACCTACAAAGGCAGGGCTGAGATAGGCGCCATGCTGCATTTTATTTACCATGTGGCCTTTGATGCCAAAGCGGAAATAAAGAACTACATCATTACAGAAGACAGGGCCCAGCTTGAGGCTATCATCCGGGGCAGGCACATTGGAGAATTCATGGGCATTCCTGCCACCAACCGGGAGGTGAACTTTCCTGTCAGCGTAAGCTACGACTTGAAAGACGGGTTGATCAAAGAAGCCAGGATCTACCTGTTAAGCGATGTATTGATGCAACAATTGGGAGCTCCCGCATCAGCATCCAGGCAAAAGACCACCTTCCTGGTCAGGGATATATTCCGCCTGAAATTTGGACATTTTAAAGAAGCCAAAAAATTGCTCGATGAGGCGGTGAACAGGCAAATGATTCCAGAAACCCAGGGAATGCGGATACTCACAGACTTTACCGGTGATTCTTATCGCCTGATCATGGAAGAAGGCTTTGAACACCTTGCAGATTATGAGATCTCGCTCAGCAGCAGCATGCACGCCGAAGAATGGAAGCAATGGTATGAACATTTCAAACCTCACGTAGAAAGCAGCCATAGAGAGATACTCAGGCAAATCAGTTAGTCTTTCTGAATATAACTTATTGAATTAATTGAAAGCAACAGCACCATAGACGCGAGCTGTTGCTTTTTATTAAGGAGAAAAAGAAAAGTTCAAATTAAGCGATCACTTTACCGTGGCGGAACAGGTTTTTATTTTCCAGCGCAAGTACAGTAAGGATGCCCAGTGTATAGGCCAGCATATCAGCCCATTCAAATCCATAGCCGATCACTGTCCTGGCTAAAGTGTTATGTTCTAACCCAAGCCGGTTCACAATATGGAAGTATTGGAGTGTTTCTATCAGGAAGGAAAACAAAAGCACACCCAGGGCCACTTTCCAAACCGGTGCATGCAAAATTGTTCTCACCGCACAATAGATCAATATCACTACTAAATAGTCACCCACATACGGCCTGACAAACGAATCCCTGACAAACAGTGCAATCAAAACTTCAATAATGAATAAGATAATAGCCAGGAGGAAGTATTTCTTATCAAGTGTGATCATAGGTCAGGGGTTTGAAGACTTCCCATAAATTAGATCTACTACGTAAGTGAAGCCTGACTTTTTAAGTTATTGTCTTGCCAAGTAAAGTTTTATAATTATTTGGAATGCTTCGGTTTTTTTGTAAATGTTACCTGCGAAAATAAACTGTCAAACATTTTATTCGGGCCTTCAAAATATACCGTTGTGCCATCAAACCGGCCTACTAATGTCCATCCGCCTCCCTGAAGCAATAGCCTATACTCATTATCATTGACTTGCTCAATATTCCAAAAACCAACAATACTTTTTCCGGAACCTCTTAATTCAAAATTGTTTTTTTCTTCCAGTGAGAGTATCCAGTTTCCAGTTTGTTTGATTTTCAGCAATGTCCTTGTAGTGCTATCTACTGGAACAGTTTTATCAATATGATAATCAGCAATAAAATCTTGTTTGGTTTTCTGGGCATTACATCTAATAAGCCCCACAGAAAATGTTAGTAACAAAAGACCATATATAAGTTTCGTCATTGTTATTTTCTTGATTTTTTTTCTTCCGTCGCAAGTCTCCTTAAAGGGGCTCTCGTTGGTCAAACTGCTTCATTATCTTCTGTTCAATATAATATAAAAGTTAAGTACTTGTTTTTCAGCCGGCATAATGATAACCTGAAATTACTGGATGGCCTGCCGCTTTATAAATATAATCGTATCTATCGTCTGCTTACGCTGGGCAAGTGTAATAGAAGTGTCCTTGTACAAGGTTACGTTGAAGGTGTCCTGCCCTGAATAGTGAAATCTTAAAACAGCACCTAATTTGTTATTTCCTAACCAATAGTCAGAATTAATAGCATCACCCACATAGTCTGCCTCAATAACAAATTGGTATGAATTATCTTTTATAATAATTGCTTGGTTGTCAATGCATTCATATCTCCAATCATTTTCTATCCATGCATTTTTAATGTTGAACACCAGTCCGCTGTCAAGCTGAAAAGTAGATTTATTAGCATCAACTTCAAACCTAAACAAATCTTTTGCTCTAGACTCTTTCAATGTCCGACTTGATTTATGCAAGCCAGTTTTTTTGTCAACGCAATCAACTCCGCAACTTGTCAAAGTCAATACAGTCAGAATGTAAAACATTACTTTTAGAAAGGGTATTTGCATTGATAGTTTGCCGCTAACGTTTTGAAATTGTATACAGTACTTTAAATCTGATTATGATGCTTTAATTTTTTGCTTGCCAAAATATTCATTCTTTTGTTGAGAACATATCTATTTCCCAATTGAGTGGGCGACATGAGGCTTTCATCGAGTAAAGTTTATTGGTAGCACTTCTTTGCATCCCAAGTCTCCTGAATTGGAATTTCTGGTTCCTAAGTTTCAGTGATCGGCTTAAGTTGTGAAATTAATTGTGGAAGAAAAACTTCTTTAATAGCCCAGACAATGGAATAATCGACTCCAAAATAATCATGGACAACTCGATTTCTAAACCCACGAATGCGGTTCCAGTCAATTTCAGGAAAGCGGTCTCTAAATTCTTCTGGAAGTCGATTTGAAGCTTCGCCAATGATCTCAAAATTCCTGATTACCGCATCCACTGTCTTGCTATCATTTTTAAAGTCTTCAAAACTTTGCCCTGCTGTATAGTCAAGGATCTTCTGAACACTTTCCAGAATGTCCCCCACCAGGAGCGTAGTATCCCGTTTAGACATAAACAATCTCCTGCTCTATAGCCTTAAAGTATTTGTCTTTTACCCCTTTGCGGGATACCAGGTCTACTTTCTTTTGAAGCCGCTCTTCAATGTAGAGAGCTAAATCAATGAACTCAATTCCGACCTGTCGATTGAAGTCTACAATAATATCAATGTCACTGGATGGAGAAAAGTCGTCGCGCACTACAGAGCCAAACAGCCCTAAGCTTTGAACATGGAACCTTTTTGACATCTCAGGTTTGAGTTGTGCCAAAACCTGCTTTATCTCAGAGAGTTGTTCCATCTTTCAAATTTAGTAAACCTTAATCGAATGGAATTGCTTCAAATAATTCAGGCTTTTTACAACACACCGGCATTTCAATTCACCAAATTACAACCCGCCATCCTACCAGCTTCAACCCTATCCCTAATTCTCACCAACTACCTTCTACACTCTGACTTACTGGCAGCCTCCAGGCACCCTCCTCCCCATCTACTCCCTATCTACGGTATAGCTGCGGTATAGATACTGCGTGACGATCACGCAGTATCTATACTGTAAATAGGAGGTTGATAGGGCGTAGCTATAGCGGAGGCCCTCCTTTCCCAGGTCATTAATTAATTCCTGGTGGTGAGTAAACTGTAAAGATGTCGGATAGGAAGCTTAGATCAAAAGCTTTTGGCTGTGGCTGGGGTGGCCGCCTCATTTCTTAATGTCTTGCCGCTGCGGGTGCCCAGGTGCTGCCCATGCTCTACTACCAGCTGCCCATTTACGATCACGTATTCAAAGCCGGTAGAATAGGCGTGTGGCTTTTCATAGGTGGAAAGGTCCCTAACCTGGTTTTCATCAAAAACCAGTACGTCAGCAGCCATACCTTCCTTCAGCAACCCTCTGTCCTGTAAGCAAAACTTCTGGGCGGGCAGGGAGGTCATGCGGCGGACGGCTTCTTCTAAAGAAATGACCTTCTCATCGCGTACATACTTGCTTAACACCCGGGCATTGGTGCCATAGCCCCTGGGGTGTGGTGCCCCCTGGTTAAAGATGCGTATGGAGGCATCGGAAGCAAACATATTGAACGGGTATTGCATGATCCTTTTGACATCCTCGTCCGACATGCCATGAAAGACCATTCCGGCGCCCCCTTCCATCATCATATCCATCACCGTTTCTGCTTCCTGCTTGATCTTATGCTTCCTGCCTTTCTGCAGGTTGATCTCTTCTATGTTCTTTCCATTGTAAGTAGTATCGGCCTTGAAATAAGCCACATAAGCATAGCTCAGGTGCTTGAGCTTGCGCTTTTTCAGTTTCTTCTTTATGTAGTCCTGTACGTAATCACGCACTTCCGGGCGTTGCAGTCTTGCCTTGATGGAGTCGGCGCCATCGGCCAGTATTTCATCAGGGAGCAGGGTGCTCAGGGAAGTGCTGCTGGCGGTGTAGGGATATTGATCGATGGTGACATCCAGCCCCTGCTCCCTTGCTTTAACGATCATGGCTACTGTCTCTTTACTTCTGCCCCAATTCTGTTGGCCACTTAGCTTGAAGTGCGAGATCTCCACGGGCATATGTGCTTCTTTTCCTATGAACAACGCTTCATCAATAGCTTGTGTAACACTGTCGCCTTCATCGCGCATATGAGAGGCGTACACCCCTTTATAGCGGGCGGCCACTTTTGCCAGCCTAACAATTTCATCGGTGTGGGCATAAGTGCCGGGAATGTAGATCAGGCCAGTGCTCAAACCTACTGCGCCATCCTTCATGGCCTGGTCAACAATGGCTTCCATGCGCTGCATTTCTTCTTCAGTAGGCTGACGGTTGGCTGTTCCCATCACCGCCTTGCGCACATCATTGTGGCCAATGAGGGTAGCTACATTGATGGAAAGGCGGGTGGAGTCCAGTTGGTCAAAATATCTTTTAATGTCCACGCGGGAGGCACCACAATTACCGGTGACCACCGTGGTAACACCATCCAGTATAAAATTATTAGCAGTAGGATTTTTCTGTTCGTCTCCTTCAATATGTGTGTGCACATCAATAAACCCCGGGCTGACGATCATATTGGCAGCATCGATGGTTTTGGTAGCAGTAATGCCCGCACAATTTCCCAGCTTTATGATCTTGCCATTTTTGATGGCTACATCACCATACTTCCATGAGTTGCCGGTGCCATCGAGAATGCGGCCATTCCTGATAATGATATCAGCGGTTTGCTGGGCAGAAAGGCTAAATGAAAATAAGGTCAATAAGAGAAGGGTGCCAATAGTTTTCATGTTCTAAAGATATTATATGCCATCCTGAGATCAAGGATAGGCATTGTTTTGTCAGTGCAAAGTGTAAATAAATTAATTTGGAATCTCAAAGACCTAAGATATGAAGCCTGCCTTATTACTGCTTATTGCCTCATTGGTTTTTACCATTTCTTTTTCCCAGGCAGTTTACAGACCTGCCTATTTCGATGACAGTAGCAGGCTGGAAAAAATTAAAAGTACCAAGGCGGTGATTGATGCGCTGTATCAACAGCAGGCGGAGAAAAATCATTTCCCGGGTATGGTGTATGGGGTAATGGTGGATGGTAAGCTGGCCTACACAGGAAGCTATGGAAATATCAATATAGAGAAAAAGCTGGCGGCCACGGGTTCTTCCGCTTTCCGGATCGCCTCCATGAGCAAGAGCTTTACAGCCATGGCCATACTGCAGTTAAGGGATGCCGGTAAATTACACCTGGACGATGCCGCCTGGAAGTATATACCCGAAATGAAAAATATCAGTTACCTCACTTCAGATGCGCCCGTCATCACCATCCGTCACCTGCTAACGCATGCAGCGGGCTTTCCGGAAGATAATCCGTGGGGGGACAGGCAACTGGCTGATACAGACAAGGACCTGCTGCAAACCATCGGCAGTGTAAGCTTTTCAAACGTGCCCGGTATTGCTTATGAGTATAGTAACTTGGGTTTTGCACTGCTGGGAAAGATCATTACCAACATCACCAGGATGCCCTATCAACAATACATTAAAGAGCATATTTTCATTCCTTTGGGAATGACCCATACTTATTACGAGTATGCCCAGGTGCCTGAACAGATGCTGGCGCATGGATACCGTTGGGAGGATAATACCTGGAAAGAAGAAGCGCTGCTGCACGACGGCGCCTACGGGGCCATGGGAGGCATCATCACTACGCTGGAAGATTTCAGCAAGTATATGGCCCTGCATCTTTCTGCATGGCCGCCCAGGAATGAACCGGAAAATAAGGTGTTGAAAAGAAGCTCGCTTAGGGAAATGCAAAAGGCAGCCAACTTCAGTGGCCTGAATGCCCGGTTTCAATTTGCCAGTGGACGCAGTTGCCCTACGGCGGCAGCCTATGCCTATGGTCTGCGCTGGCTGGCTGATTGTGAGAACAGGATCTTTGTAGGACATACCGGAGGCTTGCCGGGCTTTGGCAGCAACTGGACCATCATGCCTGACTATGGCATTGGCGTTGTTTGTTTTGGCAATGTGACCTATGCACCCACAGCCACTTTCAACCTCTCCATACTGGATACACTGGTAAGCATGTCAGGATTGAAAAAGAGAAGCATTCCTCCCTCTGTTATTTTAGAGCAGCGTCAAAAAGAATTGGTACAACTATTACCCGAATGGAATAAGGCCAGGCAATCGGGCATCTTTGCCGAGAACTTTTTTGCGGATCATCCTTTGAACGGGCTGGTAAAGGAATCTAAAGACCTTTTTGAAAAGGCCGGGAAAATAATAAGTATAGAACCTTTGGTGCCAGAGAATAATTTAAGAGGCAGTTTCCTGGTAAAAGGAGAAAAGGCCAACCTGATGATCAGCTTCACGCTGACACCCGAGCGACCGGCCCTTATACAGGAATACCATATCCGCGAGATATCAAAATGATGAAGGTCCATCCTGGACAACTATCCTATAAATAACTCAGCCACCACTGCCTGTGCCTAAGTTTATACTCACTAAACCACTTGCACAGCGGGTATAAACTGAGTATGACAAATACCCAAACAGCATATACCACCCAGAGTGAATAGCCTTCAGTAGGCGCCACAAAATTGGGCAGTCCTTTAGCTGCACCCTGCATGCCCTCCGCCACTGTATGGCCGCGGGATAAAAAGAACAAAGAGCTGATGATATGGATCAGGAAAAAGTGCAACACATAATAAAAGAAGGGTACCCGCCCAAATACTGTAACAAATCGGGTGAAGCTGTTTTTAATATGGCCTGCCCATGCCACAAACAGGATGGCAGGGCCAATGGTCATGCACATATACAAAAGGGAGGGCGGGTATTTATGTGTATCTATGAAAGACAGGAAAGTGAACAGCTGGTTCTTTTGCACGGTCCATGGTTCGGGATTACCATAGATGTTGATGGTTCTTAAGGCAATGAAAAAGAGGATGATCCCTGTGCCAAGCAGCGTCAACACCCTGGCTCTTTGCGCCCCCGAATAACTGGTGAACAATTTTCCGAAGCAATATCCCAGCATCATCAGTCCTGCCCAGGGCAGAAATGGATACATTATGAACAGCACATGATTGCCCCACAATGGAAAACCGCCCTGGTGGTGCAGGAGGGAATAGATAAACCCATAAGGAGGCACATGGCGGGCCTCATAAAAATCAAGCGAGTTGTGGCCCAATACGATCAACAGCCCCAGTGCCAAAATAATAGGAAAAGGCAGCCAGATGGCCAGTCCCAGGATGATCATGCTGATGCCGATGGACCAGATGGTTTGAAGGCCTATAAAGGAATAGTTAGGATCGAAAGAAAAAGCGAAGTTGATGATCAACACTTCCACCAATACCAGCCATAAGCCACGGGTTATGAGAAACCTGCTCAATTCCTTCGTGCTTTTGCGCTGGTGCTGAAACCAGCCGGAGGTGCCTGCCAGGAACACAAACACTGGCGCACAGAAATGCGTAATCCAACGGGTAAGGAACAGGGCCGGGGTAGTGGTAGCCATATTCAAAGGATCGTCTGTCCAGCTGGTGATATGGAAAAAATCCCTGACATGGTCCAGCGCCATGACGATCATGACAAATCCTCTCAACAGGTCAATGGATTCTATACGATAGGAAATTCTCTTTAAAGGGATAGTGGTTTGAGAAAGAGGCGCAGCTAGTACCTGTTCCATACAATAAGTTTTATTAAAGTTTTATTTGGTTGCTTCTAGCAGGGAAAGAGATTATATGGATGTGCTTAAAAAGGGACGCGGAAGTCGTTTTTAAATCTACAACTATTTTATGAGAAGAAATTATTAAAAATGATAATTGGTTGATAGCCAACCAGGGTACACCTGACGTGAATCATACTATTATTTAGTAGCCTTTGATAGCTTAGAAAAAATTACTGCTTCATGAAAAAGAATATGGCTGTCCTTGACAGGTTGCTGCGCCTGGTAATAGGTGTTGTATTGTTAATATTATTATTCACTCCCGGGTTTGCCGCCCCCTGGAATTATGTGTTGATAGCATTGGCTTTATTATTTATCATCACCGCCATTACCGGCAGTTGCCCTATGTATTCTTTGCTGCATGTAGATACCCGGCAATTCAAGGATAGTGACATTTCCTATAAGGACAGGAAAGCCTAATGGTTATTTAGTGCTTTCGCCCACAAACCACTGCTCTTTGTTTCTGAAAAGGACATTGAAGGTGGTTAATGAACCATAGATACGGGTAATGTATTGCTGCAGGTTTACTTTCTCTTCATCGGTCAATACCTTGTGGGCATTGATCTGTTGCTCCATCACCCTGAGCCTATCGCGCAGCATCACTATTTTATGAAAGAAGTCTTCAATGGGGAGCTCTTTAGGCTTCAGTGTTTTATCTGCCGGCTGCAACACCATGGTACCTTTCTGCCATCTTTCACCCAAAGGAACCACCTCAGAAATGCCACCCCATAGCCTTAAAATTTTAAGGAGTGATCTTTCCACATCCGAATGGGTTTCAATTTCCTCTGTCACGTTCTCAGGGATGATCTCTTCCAGGTGTGCATCATTCTTGTCCACCTCTTTGATGCCATGATAAATAAAAGAGATCAGGTAGGTAGCATAGCGGATACCGACTATTACGCCGGGTCCATGTTGTGTATGTTGCAGGCGTGTTCCAATGCCTAATGATAGCTGGTCCATGTGGAAATACTTTATATGGTTTTGCTGGTTAGATTAGTTTGGTTCGAAATTACTGATCAATTATTTTATGTCAGTCATAGCCCCTGGAGTTCCTTCCTGGCATGCCTTAAATACCCTGATAAAATTGCCACCAAGGATCTTGAAGATATCTGCTTTCTTATAGCCTCTTTTCAAAAGCTCTTTGGTAAGGAGGGGAAAGGTACTCACATCATCCAGTTGTTGTGGAGCTGAGTGAATACCATCGAAATCAGATCCTATACCCACATGATCTACGCCTGACAGCTTCACTATATGATCAAGATGGTCAAGCAATACAGACAAGGGAGGCCTCAATGCACTGTATTCTACAGGGTAGTGGGCGGCCATCCATTCCTCAACCTGGAAAGAATCCCAGTGCAATGCTTTCAATGAATCTGTTTCGTGCTGGTGCCTGGCATTAAATTCAGTTTGCCTGGATTGATAATTACTATCCAAAAACCCTGAATAAAAATTAAGATCTATAATACCGCCCTTTTTTGCTATGGCCAGTATCTGCTCATCATTGAGGTTGCGTGGCACAGGGCAAAGCGCATATGCGTCGCTGTGGGAAGCTATTACCGGACGGGTGGACGTGTTAATGGCATCCCAGAAGGTTTGAATGCCCACGTGAGAAAGATCCACCATCATGCCTAACTGGTTCATCCTATTGACCACCTGCCTGCCAAAAGGAGTTAATCCGCGTTGTGTACCCGTAGCCATGGTGCTTTCATCCGCTGCCGAAGTGGCCCAGGAGGTGGAGTTGTTCCAGGTCAGTGTCATGTAGCGTGCTCCTCTTTGATACAGGCTGTCCAGGTTCGCCAACTTATCTTCTATCATATGTCCACCCTCTACACCTATCATGCATCCCAGTTTCTTCTGACGTACCGCTTCCTGTAACTGCCCCGGATTGGTTACCATCATCATCTTTTGAGGGTTGCGGTTGACAATGGCATATAGCGAATCAATTTCAATGTTGGCAAATTTGAAGGCCGTGTCCTTACCAAATTTCTCATCACAGAATATGGAAAAAACCTGCACATCCACACCGCCTTTTTTAAACCTGGCAATATCTGAATGCGCTTTGCCGGTAAGGTCCTGCTCAATGCTCAATCCATTCATGGTAACAGAAGACAGCACATCGTTGTGGCTATCTATCAAAACAGCTTCCTTATGGATCTTTTTATATGACTGGCATGAAGAGAGCCATGCTACCAGGCAAAGAGATAATAAAAGATGAGGGCGCATAGAATGAATTATCCCATCAATTTAGGTAATTCTGTGGAGGCATTAAAAGGTTTTGGCCTTGTTGTATTCTTCACCAGCCTTCTTGATATAATATTGGAAATCGTATTCAGAACTAAATAAGGCAAATTCATAGGTAGGCCTGTATTTCAACATGAATTTGTCAAGGTCTGCTTCGGGCAGCTGGGTAAGCCTGCGCACCAGAGGCCTGTTGAATTTATGGTCCACAAACTTCTGCCGTTCCTGTTCCAGCAATCTCTCCCTGAACTTTTCCATGGACTTGTTCTTGCGGAACTGGAATACCCTGATCACCTCGTCCAGGTCAATGCCTACTCCTGAACTGCTGATGGAGGTCATGTCTGATATATTAGGCCTTTTGAAATTGAAAGCCTTTGCATAATCCTTTCGGTTTTGAAGGGAATCTTCTTTATACACATGGCTGCGCACCCTTACTTCCTGCATCACATTCATCTTCAAACGCAAGGCGATGTCGAAGCGGGTGATGTCAGTAATTTTTACAATGGGGTATTTAGGTGTGGGTTTGCCCAGGAAGGAGAACCATATAGAATCCTTATCGCTTACATCCAGTGAATAACGTCCAAGGGAGTCAGTGACAGTGCCCTTGCCATTGGTGCTTAATACAGTAACCGATTCAATGGGATAGATACGGGAGCTGTCATAGACCGTGCCTTTTACCTTGTATTGTGCCTGCACAGTAAATGATAGAAGGGTAAAGATGAAAGCCAGTAAAAATGGTATGTACAGGTATTTGCGTTTCAATAAAAGCTTTGAAGCAAGTAACAAAACTAAATGTAAAAGCTATGGTAAAAGAACAAATTGATTTGCTTTATTTTGACACCCTCAAGTCATTCTTATGCATATCAATTATGAATTCAAGGCCAGGGTAGACAATCTACCAGACCTGGAGGCCACATTAGCTTCACTGTCTCCATTGTATAAAGGCGAGGACCACCAGGTAGATACTTATTTTAATGTAGCCCATGGCCGGATGAAACTCCGGGAAGGGAATATAGAGCATGCCCTGATCCATTATGAAAGGACGAATGTAGCCGGTGCCAAACAGTCAAATGTACTATTGTATCAACATCCATCCGATCCATCACTGAAACAGATACTGCTTACAGCCCTTGGCGTGAAAGCCATAGTGGACAAACAAAGAAAGATCTACTTTATAGACAATGTAAAATTTCATTTTGATACTGTAAAAGAGCTGGGCACTTTTGTGGAGGTGGAAGCCATTGATAAAGATGGCAGCATAGGACTGGAGACCTTGAAAAAACAATGTGATGAATACAAGGCATTATTCCAATTACAGGAAGAGCAGTTCATAGCAGAGTCTTACAGCGACCTGTTGCTGGCAAAAAAATCCTCACTTGCATAAGATATAATTAATCTCAACCTTGTAAGGCACTGAATGTGTAAGGGTTATTAAGCCTTAATTTTTTGGCACACCTTTTTAAGTAATGGTAGAAACGTTGATATGGAAAAAGATGTCCTTCAAACGAATGAACAGGAATTATTAAAAAACAAGGTACAGGGAATTCAGATAGACAGGCCCTACTCAGAAGAAACAAAACCTATCAATGGTAATTATGCCGACCCTGATGATGACGAAGACGAGGATGATGAAGATGAAGACGATTTAGTACTCGGAGATGAAGACGAACTGGAAGGTGATGAGGCGGAGTATGAAGTAGAGTTAGATGATGCGGATCCTGATGAAGATGACATTGACGAGGACGATTTGATCATTGATACAGATGATGATATCGATGAAGATGAGGACGAGGATGACCTGTGAAAACGCAGTCTCGTGTTTAAAGAGCAATGAAATGAGCTTCATTGCTCTTTATTTTTGTAGCATGGCTTTCAGCCTTTTGGCGTCTGAAGGAGCATAGCCGAAAATATCATTATTGAAATAAGCCCACACATTCAGATCCTCCTGCAGCCAGGCAAGGAACTTGTCAGCAAAGAACTGCAGCATTTCATCGGAATAAGAAGAAGCATATAATTCCGCAGGGCCATGAAAACGGACATAGACGTTTTCTGCGGTCACCATTTCTGAATAAGGAAATTGTTGTCCGGATTGAGAGATGACAAAACCGATATTATACTTTGTCATCAGGGTCAGGCTTACCTCTTCCAGCCAGGTCATATGCCGTACCTCCATTACGAAGCGGTAATCCTTGTAAACAGTAGCCAGTAGTTTGTAAAAATATTCCGCTACATCGTAATGAAAGGGCAGGAAGGGCGGCAACTGGATCAATACGGGTCCCATCACTTTTTTCATAGGTTCAAAAACGGTAAAGAATCTTTCCAGGGG
>JAEZLJ010000080.1 GCA_023415275.1 Bacteroidota bacterium | reverse complement strand
GGATATAGTATTTATAGCCATCCTGTGAATTATGAAACTGGGGTAGAACCCTTGCATAATGAATATGAAAAAGCCTTGCAGCTGGCAAGGGAGCAAAATAAACCTGTTTTGATTGACTTTACCGGGTGGGCCTGCGTCAATTGCCGAAGAATGGAGGAAAATGTATGGACCAACGAGCAGGTGAAAGAGTTGATGAAGAATGATTTTATAGTAGTTTCTCTTTATGTTGATGAACGCAAAAATCTTCCCGCTGCCGAGCAATTTGAATATACCACCAAATCAGGAAATCAGAAGCCCATTATTACAGTAGGAGATGAGTGGGCTACCTTCCAATCTGAAAACTTCAATGCGGTATCCCAACCTCAATATGCTATTATAACTGCAGATGAAGTAGCACTCACCAAAACCAAAGCCTATACCCCTTCGCCAGGTGAATTCAGTGATTGGTTGAAATGTGGACTAGATGCTTATAAAAAGAGCAAGAAATAGAACAGATCAAGTCGGAAGGAAAAATGTTATAAAATGACCTAAAATAAGAAAGCCACTCTCAATGAGTGGCTTTCGGTTATAAAAAAGCATTGATTAATATTCATCTTCATTGAAAAGGAAATCATCCTGAGATGGGTAGTCAGGCCAGATATCCTCAATACTTTCATAGACTTCGCCTTCATCTTCAAGTTCCTGGAGATTCTCAATTACTTCAATGGGAGCTCCTGAACGGATTGAGTAATCAATCAATTCGTCCTTAGTAGCTGGCCAGGGTGCTTCTTCCAGGTAGGATGCTAATTCTAACGTCCAAAACATCTTTGTATATTTTTGATGGGTTTATTTGAAAGGTGAGGTATAATTTTCATGCCATTTTCCATTAGCAGGCAGATATGCCGAACCCCTCAAATTTTTCGCAAATGTAGGTGTAATAACCAATTTTCCAAATGTTGAATATTATATGGTTAAAAACAGGGGTTGAACTTTGCCGGGCGGCATTGTTTATAGATATTTGATCCATTCTAAAGATGTTAACAGCCAGGGATATACATAAAAAGTACGGGACAATTGAAGTATTGAAAGGTGTGGAAATTTCAATCAATGCAGGGGAGATCGTAAGTATTGTAGGCCCTTCCGGCTCTGGTAAATCCACTTTATTACATATCCTGGGCACACTTGATAAACCAGATAAGGGAGAGGTAATGTTGCATGATATCAATGTAACCGGCCTGGCCGGTAAAAGGCTGGCAGATTTCCGCAATAAACATATTGGCTTTGTATTCCAGTTTCATCATTTGCTGCCCGAGTTTTCGGCTTTGGAGAATGTTTGCATACCGGGGTGGATCTCCGGAAACAATAAAAATGGGATTAAAAAACGAGCAGAAGATCTATTAAATCTACTCGGACTGGGCCACAGGCTTCAAAATAAGCCAGGAGCGCTATCAGGCGGAGAACAGCAAAGAGTAGCCGTAGCCAGGGCCTTGATTAATAATCCCGATATTGTTTTTGCTGATGAACCAACCGGCAACCTGGATACGGCCAATGCCCGGGAACTCCACCAATTATTCTTTAAGCTCAGGCAGGAGTTCAATCAAACCTTCCTGGTAGTCACTCATAATGAAGAACTGGCACAGCTAAGCGACCGCAAGCTTACCATGAAAGATGGTAAGATAGTATCTGAAGTGGATCTGGAGAAATAGCTATTGATCGACCCTTGCTGTCCATTTTATCTCAGCAACCCCCAGTTTCATACCTGCGAACCGGGCCAGCGTAAAAAGATAATCACTTAGCCGGTTGAGGTATTGTATCACTTTTTCATCAACAATCAATTCATGTTGCTGCATATTTACAGCCAGTCTTTCAGCCCGGCGGCAAACACATCGCCCAATATGAATGGAAGAAACTATAGGGTGGCCACCCGGGAGTATGAATGATTTCATCTCGGGCAGCTGGGAAGTCATGTTGTCTATACTTTTTTCAAGGAGCGTAATATCTTCCTGGTGCAGGTCCGGCAACTTCATTTTGGTGGCCTTCTCAGTATCGGTAGCTAACAGGGAACCTATTGTGAAAAGCCTGTCTTGTATTTCTCTTAATTCTCCTGTCAAAGTCTCATCCTGTAACTGGTCGGTAATCAGGCCTATCCAGGAATTTAATTCATCTACCGTGCCGTACGTATCAATCCTGATATCGCTTTTGGGAACCTTAGTGCCACCAATTAGCGAAGTGTTTCCTTTATCTCCCGTCTTTGTATAGATCTTGAATGCCATTTTACACTTATTGTTTTACCAGCAATTGTTCTTTTTTTACATCACTTTCAATGATGCCATCCTTCAAACGTACTATCCGGTGTGCAAAATCTGCAATATCCACTTCATGGGTTACTAAAATCACTGTATTCCCTGCAGCATGTATTTTACTGAATATCTCCATGATCTCGTAAGAGGTTTTTGAATCCAGGTTACCTGTGGGCTCATCTGCCAATATGATAGAGGGATCATTTACCAGCGCCCGTGCTATGGCTACCCTTTGATTCTGTCCACCGCTCATTTCATTAGGCTTATGATGGCTCCTGTCGGCCAGGTTCACCCGGGCAAGTACCTCCAGGGCTTTTTCTAACCTTTGCTTGCGGGGTACACCTGCGTAAACCAGTGGAAGTGCCACGTTTTCAGCCGCCGTCAACCGGGGAAGTAAATTGAACTGTTGAAATACAAAGCCTATCTCTTTATTTCTAACATCGGCCAGGTCGTTATCAGCCATTGAGCTGACATCGTGCCCATTTAATACATATTTTCCGCTTGTCGGGGTATCCAGGCAGCCAAGGATGTTCATTAATGTACTCTTACCTGAACCCGAAGGCCCCATGAGAGCGACATACTCATTCTTTAATATATTAAATGAGATGCCTTTTAATACTTCAATGACTTGTTTGCCCAGGTAATAATTCTTCTTAATATTTTCAAGGTGTATGATCGCCTCCATTACTAATAGGTTATTCTGGTTTTTTGATCACTTTAGGTACTTTAAAGAACTGGTTGTCGTGCAAAGGGGCATTTTTCAAAGCCTCCTGCTGCGAAAGCATGTTCTTTACTTCATCTTCCCGAAGCATGTTGTTATTGGCTGTCATATGTAGCAATGGCTCAATACCTGAAGTGTCCAACTCCTTGAGCTTGTCCACAAATCCTATCATTTTTGCAAGATCTGCCTTGATCTCTTCTTTTTCTGCTTCATCAAATTCCAGCATTGCCAGACGGGATAATTTAGTAATAAGGGCGTCATCTACCTGCATGAAACAAATATAAGTACAGATTCAGTTTAGAATTTATGCTTTTGGATAGCCGGCACTGTAAATGGCCTGCTATTGATTCAAGTTCGCCAGGTTTTGCAATGATACTTCCTACAAACTCCTGAACGATAAGGCCAAAGAAGCTGCATTGACTAGGCATACTTCTTATCTTCGCGGTCCGAAAAAGGCAAATATGGCTGCAAAAGAGATCGTAGTAAGTGGGATCAGGCCCACTGGTTTTTTACACCTGGGAAATTACTTTGGTGCCATGCGCAATTATGTTCGCATGCAGGAGGATTATGAATGTTATTTCTTTGTGGCCGACTGGCATTCACTCACCACACATCCCGATACCAAAGGGCTTAAGGAAAGCGTGTTAAGGGTGATAGCTGAGAATATTGCAGCAGGACTGGATCCCAACAAAGTGAGCCTGTATGTTCAAAGTTCCATTCCTGAAATTGCTGAATTGTATCTGCTCTTGAATATGCTGTCCTATAAAGGTGAGCTTGAAAAGACCGTGACCTTTAAAGATAAAGTGCGTTTGAATCCTCAGAATGTGAATACAGGCTTGCTGACCTATCCTGTACTCATGGCGGCGGATATATTGATTCATAAGGCTAAATATGTGCCTGTGGGTAAAGACCAGGAGCAGCACCTGGAGATGGCCAGGAACTTTGCCCAACGCTTTAATCATAGGTATGGTGAGCTTTTCCCGGAACCACAGGCCTTTAATTTTGGAGCTGAACTGGTTAAAGTTCCAAGCCTGGACGGTGCAGGTAAAATGAGTAAAAGCGAGAACCAATATGCTACATTATACCTGGCAGATGACGATGACCTGATTCGCAAAAAGGTAATGAAGGCCAAGACAGACAGTGGTCCTACTGAACCCAACTCCGAAATGCCGGATTACATAAAAAACATCTTCCAGATCATGAGTTTGGTAAGTGAGGAACAAACGGTTACTAAATTCCGTGAAGATTTCGATAAAGCCAATATCCGGTATGGCGATATGAAGAAGCAATTGGCTGAGGATATGGTCCGCTTCATTGCGCCTATTCGCGAAAAGGCTACTGATATCAGGAATGATGAAAAATTTCTGAAAAAGATCATGGAAGAGGGAACGGAAAAAGCCCGTATCAGTTCTATAAAAACTATCAAAGCAGCCAATGAGTTAACCGGGCTGAAATACTATTAAGCAAAAAATAAACTTTACTTATAAATCTCGGTACTAAATTCTATTTTGTGCGCCTCGAACCAATAAATTGTTAGTCCCGACCTTTTTTTATGGCAAAAAGTAAAAAACCAAAGCATATTGCAATAGCTGGAAATATTGGTGCAGGAAAAACCACGCTTACCCAACTACTTAGTAAACACTATAAATGGATCCCTCATTTCGAGGATGTCGATCATAACCCTTACCTGAATGACTTTTATGAAGATATGCCCCGCTGGAGCTTCCAGTTGCAGATCTATTTTTTAAACAGCCGTATCAACCAGTTGTTAGAAATACACAGGGGTAGCGAAACCATTATCCAGGACAGGACCATCTATGAAGATGCCAACATTTTTGCTCCGAACCTGCACGAAATGGGCTTGATGAGTAAAAGGGATTTTGAAAATTATTATAGCTTCTTTCAAACGCTGAAGTCCATGGTACAGCCACCGGATCTTCTTATTTATTTACAGGCTTCTGTACCTACCCTGGTTGGCCAGATCCAAAAAAGAGGAAGGGAATACGAAGAAAATATAAGGCTGGACTATTTAAAGCGCTTGAATGAATACTACACCAAATGGATTGATTCTTATAAAGAAGGTCCTCTTTTAATTATAAATGTGGACGAAAATAAGTTTGGTGAAAAAGAAGAAGACCTTGGCATTATCATGAGTAAGATAGATGCCCAGCTTTATGGCCTTTTTTAAAACACTTTTTATTAGGCTACCAGTAAAGATTAAGGATAATTGGCATAGGGGGCAGTCTCATCCAGCATTTGATCTATCTTTTGCAACCAGTCATACTGTATTCTCCTGTTGCGGCTATGATCTGATTCTCCATCATAATCAGCCTGCATATTCTCCTTTTCCTCCACTATCGCTTTATAGATATCGTTGACGTCCTTGCGATAGGTTCGGCGGTTGAACTGGTACTCGGAAAGTGCTTTATACAGCTTCCTGGCAAAGATCTCGGTAATGTCAAAATGCCCCTGTTCGTGGGATAAGATATATTCTGTTTTCAGTAATCCCCACGACTTGTGCTTGGAAAAGTTGCAGCTAATGGAATAAGTAAGCTGTCCATCTTCCACCTGGTAGGCTATACCTAAAGAAGTGCTGGTAGAGGCTACTGCATCCGTATTGTTCTTGGGTGCACATAAGAAATCTTCCCATTCCAGCCGGCGGGTGATGGTCCATGGAATAAATTCTTCATTTTCTTCCCGTGGGGTGATCACCTTTTCAGTAGCTGCTGCTACCTTCTTTGCGGGAACTGTAGTTCCTGGTGTGCCCGAAAAATTAAGAGCAAGGATTAAAATTAAAATTAGGTGGTGGTGGCTCATAGTGGTCTAACGCTTATCAGATTCTAAAAATTATGATGGGCTTATTCCTAATAGGTTAAAATAAAAATAAAAAAGAGAATTTGTATCCAACGTTAAATGAAGATGAAACCATGGGCGGTCATCGTTCTATGCTTCTATTTTATAGATGAATGGGTTGATACTTTTATTGTTTCTCACTAGGGAAAATGCATTTCTTTCTTCCACGGTCACTATTGTCTATGGTTTCAAAACAGGTAAAGTAGCCAATTTAACAGGTGCCAAATAGAAAACCCTCCGGAAAGGAGGGTTTTCATTATAACCAAATAAGAGATTTAAATATTAGGCCCTGCAGCTATTACATCTCCACTGACCCCCGATGCATATTTTTCAAAATTCTTTTTAAAGAGGTTGGCCAGGAACAGGGCTTTTTCATCATAGGCATGCTTGTCAGCCCAGGTATTCCTTGGGAATAATAATTCTGAAGGCACACCAGGTACTTCCATGGGTATAGCCAGATTAAAAACAGGGTCTGATTGCATTTCCACCTGGTCCAGGTTTCCCGATATGGCGGCTGTGATCATACTCCGGGTATAAGCCAGCTTCATGCGCTTGCCTATACCGTACGGACCACCGTTCCAACCGGTATTCACTAACCACACATTTACATCATGCTTTTCCATTTTCTGTCCAAGCATCTCAGCATACTTACCCGGATGAAGTGGTAAGAATGGGGCGCCAAAACAAGCACTGAATGTGGGTTTAGGTTCTATTACGCCTTCTTCAGTCCCTGCCACTTTTGCCGTATAGCCTGAAATGAATTGATACATGGCTTGCTCTTTGGTCAGTTTTGATATCGGTGGCAGTACACCATAGGCATCACAGGTCAAAAAGAAAAGGTTCTTCGGTATGTCACCTATGGATTCTTCTTTAGCATTACTGATAAATTCGATAGGGTAAGACACGCGGGTATTTTCCGTAATAGACCCATCGCTAAAATTGATTTGATTGGTACCCTCGTAGAATTTTACATTTTCCACAATAGCACCTGGTCTGATAGCATTATAGATCTCAGGTTCATTCTTTGGTGACAGGTTGATCAACTTAGCGTAACAACCACCCTCAAAATTGAACACGCCATCGGCGGCCCACCCATGTTCATCATCGCCAATCAGCTTTCTATTAGGATCTGCACTGAGTGTGGTCTTGCCTGTTCCGCTCAACCCGAAAAATATGGCTGTATCTCCCTCTTCACCCACATTGGCAGAGCAATGCATACTTAATACATTCTTTTCCTGGGGTAAAATATAATTCAGTACTCCAAAAATTCCCTTTTTGGTTTCACCTGTATAGCCGGTGCCGGCTATCAACACAGTTCTATGTTTAAATGAAACGATTACTGCATTGTATTGCCGGATACCACATTCCTTTGGGTCCAGTCGAAGGTCGGGTGCAGAGATCACATGCCATTCTGGTTTAAAATTATCCAGTTCCTCCTCTGTAGGCCGCAGAAACATGTTATAAGCAAATAAATTGGTGGAAGGTCTTTCCGTGATCACCCTGATGTTCAACCGGTAGCGGGGGTCTGCGCAGGCATAGCAATCTCTTACCCACACTTCTTTCTTACCATTCAGGTAATCCATCATCTTCTTATGGATGATCAAAAAATACTGCTCCTCAATTGGAATATTGAAGTTGTTCCAATGGACCGTGTGCTCCGTGACCTCATCTTTTACAGTGAATTTGTCGTTAGGTGATCGTCCTGTGAATTCCCCTGTGCATATGGCCAGGGCTCCCGCATCTGTTAATTGACCTTCTCCTAATCTAAGTGCATCCTGGATCAATTCTTCGGGTGTGGATTGGTAGTGAACGCTTTCGGTTTGGTGCAAACCAAGCCTCACTAACTTCTCTTTCGAGATAGTAATAGTAGGTACTGACATATAATAGCAATCGTTTTAAATAAAGTACAAAGTTAAGTCTATAATAATTTCATGCCTTTCACAAGTGTCTTATATACACATTGAGCTTATCAGTATCCCTTAAAAAAATATGCAGAAACTTTTACTCAGTTGGCGGCAAAATAATCCTCCACTTTATTTTTAAGGGCATAAAGCAGTTGTCTGTCACTTGTGAAAATGAAAAAAAAGCATACGGTCAGCAAATAAGTATCATCATTTCGGTTACTTTGCCCGTGTTTAAAATAAAACGAACATGAAAAATCTGCCTTTAAACCCGGTGTTATTCAAAACCAACAGGCGCCGATTTATAGAAAAGATGAAGCCCGCTTCCATTGCCATTTTTGTAAGCAATGATGAAGTGCCCAGTAATGGTGATGCGTTGCACCCATTTAAGCAAAACAGTGACCTGTACTGGTTGTGTGGCATAACCCAGGAAGATACCATGGTGGTTTTATTTCCGGATAACCCCGATCCAAAATTCCGTGAGGTGCTGGTGCTGGTTAGACCGGTGGAATTAAAGGAAAAATGGGATGGAAAACGCCTGCGCAGGGAAGAAGCCATAGAAATGAGTGGTATTCAAACCATAGTTTGGCTCGATACTATAGATGCCCTGCTGCAAACCTGGATTCACCTGGCAGATACTATTTACCTCGATACTAATGAAAATGACCGGAAGGCCAGCCTGGTACGTTCCCGCGATTACCGCTTTGTGGATGAGATGAAAAGCCGTTATCCTTTGCACCAATACGAAAGGGCTGCAAAGCTGATGAAGGAGTTGAGAGGTATAAAAACGCAATACGAAGTAGAGGTTACTAAAAAAGCGGTTGAGATCACTCATAATGCATTTCTCCGGGTCATGAAGTTTATTCATCCCGGTGTTATGGAATATGAAATAGAAGCTGAGATCATTCATTCTTTTCTTTCTCAAAGAGCCACGGGAGAAGCTTATGGCAGCATCATAGCCAGTGGAGACAGGGCACGTACGCTGCACTACGTTTCCAATAACCAGGAATGTAAGGATGGTGAGTTGGTGCTAATGGATTTTGGAGCTTCCTATGGCGGTTACAACGCCGACCTCACACGCACCATTCCTGTAAATGGAAAATTCTCACCAAGGCAAAAGGAAGTGTATAACGCCTGTCTTCAATTGCATAATTATGCTAAATCATTATTGAAGCCAGGTATTTCCATAGTGGATTATACTGAAAAGGTAGGGGATGAGGCTACCAAGTTATTTATCCAGATAGGATTGTTGAAGGAAAGTGATGTGAAGAACGAAGACCCTGACAACAGGGCTTACCGAAAATACTTGTATCATGGTATTTCTCATCACCTGGGCATAGATGTGCACGACCTTGGCTCACGTACAGAACCCATTAAAGCAGGAATGTTGTTTACAGTGGAACCCGGAATTTATATTGAAGAGGAAGGTATGGGCATCAGGATCGAAAACAATATATGGATCACTGAAAACGGAAACGTCGACCTTTTTGAAGGGATTCCCATCACGGTGGAAGAAATTGAAGCTGCCATGGCTAAATAAGCATTAGCCCCATCTTAGTGGGGCTTTCTTATATATTTGTTGATTAATTATATACCCCTGCCGGGGAAAGAGCATGAAACAGATCCCTAATATTTTTACACTTATCAATCTCATTTTCGGTTGTATTGCCATAGTGCTTATACTTCAAACCGGTGAAACCATCGTGGTGCTTGATAATATGGGTGCTTCTCAAGTTACTTTGCCCGAAAAGATCTGGCAGGGCTCTCTTTTTCTTTTCGGTGCTGCCGTCATTGATTTCCTCGACGGCTTCCTGGCCCGCATGCTGAAAGCCAATTCGGAAAAAGGCAAGCAACTGGATTCATTATGCGATGTGGTAAGTTTCGGTGTGGCTCCGGGTATGATCTTATACCAATTGTTACGTATCGGTTATGCGCGGGAGGAAAATGGACTGGATGTCTCATTTTTGGCCTTATTGCCTGCTTTCATTTTCTCTGCAGCCGTAGCCTGGAGACTGGCCAAGTTCAATATCAGCACCAATCAAACTTATAGCTTTAAGGGTGTTCCATGTCCTGCGGCAGGTTTACTGATCGCTTCTTTTCCCCTTATTATCTGGTACGAATCTTTGGGCCTGCAACAACTCTTTATTAATGTCTGGTTCCTGTATTTTGTCATCATTGCCGTGAGTTATTTAATGGTCAGCAACAGGAGCTTCATGGCCTTCAAATTCACCGATTACTCCTTTAAGAACAATTCGGTCAAGTATATTTTATTGATCATATCAGTGATAAGCCTCATTCTGCTGAAATGGCTGGCTGTTCCTGTCATCTTTGTATTGTACCTGGTTTTCTCCATGTTTTCCAAAGAACCGCCACCAATGGTCACTGATGTACACAGGCAAACGCTTGATGTTACGGTGTGATCCCTTGGCTATTATTTACTTCAAAGCCTTTAGTTGGTAATACAATCCAAAAGAGTAGCCGATCTTTTTCTTAGGTTTGCCGGATAAATATTTTCAGAAATGAAGTTTAACGTACAGGTTAAAGTAATGCCTTTAAAAGAATTGCTCGATCCGCAGGGAAAAGCGGTTATGACCGGCCTTGGTAATTTGGGTCTGAAATCGATTGAAGATGTACGTATTGGCAAAAATATCAGTTTACAGGTTGAAGCTAATTCTGCAGAAGAGGCCAAACAAATAGCCGAGGAGGCCAGCAAAAAGCTGTTGGCAAATCCTGTTATGGAATATTTTGAAATAACAGCTTCCTGATCAAACTTCCTTCATTACCTTTTCTGATGTCAAATCATATAGTGTACTAATACTGGCGCACTGTGTCACATCTATTTGGATATTTACCTGGTAAGTATTCATTCATTCAAATTCGGAAGCAATGGCAACAAGCGGTATGCTTTACCTGGTACCCACCCCTATAGGCAATCTAAAGGACATTACCTTGAGAGCACTGGAAGTATTGCAACAGGTGGATGTAATTCTTGCAGAGGATACCCGCACTTCTTCCAAATTGTTGAACCATTACCAGATCAGCAAACCTCTTTCGCCATACCATCAGCATAATGAACATAAGATACTGCAGCACCTGGTTGACCAATTATCTGCAGGCAAAACGATGGCCGTGATCACAGATGCCGGAACACCGGGCATTTCCGATCCTGCTTTTTTATTGGTGAGAGAGTGTATTCGCAATGGTATAAAGGTGGAAACCCTTCCTGGCGCTACAGCTTTTGTACCTGCTCTTGTAAACAGCGGGTTGACTACCAACCGTTTTTCCTTCGAAGGGTTTTTACCCTTAAAGAAAGGCAGGCATACCTTGCTTACAAAACTGGCCACTGAGGAAAGGACCATGATCTTTTATGAATCACCCCTAAGGCTGGTAAAAACCCTGGCTGATCTCATTACTTATTTTGGAGCTTCCCGGCAATGTTCAGTAAGCAGGGAGCTAACCAAAATGTTCGAAGAAAATGCAAGGGGTTCCTTGCAGGAGGTGCACGATCACTTCCAGTCCAAAACAGTGAAAGGGGAGATTGTGATCATTGTTGAAGGCAGTCCTGCATAATGGCATCAAAATTTCATAGGATAAGAAAAATAAACTATGAAAAAGAATTTTATGATGCTGGTCCTCGGAATGGTACTATGTTTCCTCAATGGATATGCCCAAAGTGATAATGTACCCCAGGCCGTGAAAGAAACCTTTTCCAAACAATATCCCAATGCCCAAAACATCGAATACAAGGATAATCTATTGAATGTATGGGTAAATTTTATCGATAATGGAGATACACTCAAAGCTAATTATACCAAGAAGGGTGTGTGGGAGAATACTGAAAAGAACTGGTCTTTTGACAGGTTACCGACTGAAGTAAAAGATGGCTTTGCTAAAAGTAAATACGCCGGCCGTGAAGTAGAAGAAACAAAGATTATATACAGGGCCGGGGGCACAGAACGTTACCGCCTGAAAACGCGGAAGAATGATATACAGAAGAAATACCTGTATTTTAATGAAAAAGGACAACTGGTGGAAGATTCAATCGCCCTCTAACTTTCTACGTAATTAGTGAAACCCTGCACAATTGCAGGGTTTTTATTTTTATTATAACACTCATTTGGCGAAATTTACCGCTATTGCCTGCTTATAAGCTTCACTGTTTACACAGGCGCTATCAAACCTTATGTTTAATCAACAGACAATTTAAAAACATGAAGAGACCCTTTATTCATTTCTTTATCCTTTTTCTTTTTTCTTCCTTCACCCTTTTTGCGCAACCCGACAGATGGCAGCAACGTGTAAAATACACGATGAACATTGACATGAATGTGCAGAACAATCAATACAAGGGCAAGCAGCAGATAGAATACTGGAATAATTCACCCGACACACTCAACCGTGTATTCTTTCATTTGTATTGGAATGCCTTTCAACCCAATAGTATGATGGATGTACGCAGCCGCCGGCAGGGTGGTATCATACTGGGAAAAGACAGGAATGGAAATGAGATCGGCGATTGGGATCCAAGGGTGGAAGACCGCATCGTTAATCTTACTCCTGAAGAAATCGGGTATGAAAAGGTCTCGTCTATAAAGATGAATGGCCGTGAGCAAAAAACTAAATTACATGAGACCATCCTGGAAGTAATGCTTGATAAGCCAATCCTTCCTAAATCAAAGGTGGTATTTGATATGGAATGGGATGCACAGGTGCCATTGCAGGTGCGCAGAAGTGGCCGTGATAATCCATCTACACTTGTCCGTTATACCATGACACAGTGGTATCCCAAACTAGTAGAGTATGATTATGAAGGATGGCATCCCACACCCTACATTGCCAGGGAGTTTTATGGTGTTTGGGGCGACTATGATGTAAAGATCAATATTGATGGTAATTATATGCTGGGAGGTTCTGGTACCATTGCCAATGCCAATGAAGTGGGATATGGATCCAATGGCTCAAAAGGTCCTGGTTCAAAAGCAAAAAAGCTGACCTGGCATTTTGTAGCACCTAATGTGCACGATTTTGCATGGGCTGCAGATCCTGAATACAAACATATTGTAAAGCAGGTGCCTGGTGGGCCTACCATTAATGTGATATATAATGGTCAGCCCTCTCGTGATGTATGGGAAGATATGAGCCCTGCTGCGCGTGCAGGATACAAGAATGATTTTAATAACTATGCTCAAAAATGGGATGGACTGTGGGAAGATGTAGCCAATGCGGCCGTTACAGTATTTCCATACATAAAGAAAACCTTTGGCGATTATCCATACAAGCAGTATTCCTTTATTCATGGCGGCGATGGTGGAATGGAATATCCCAACTGCACCATGATATCCGGACCTTCCATCGGAACAGCCTTTCACGAATGGATGCATAGCTGGTACCAGGGTATGTTAGGCACTAACGAATCTTTATACCCATGGATGGATGAAGGGTTTACTGAATTTGCCACTAACAAGGTGGAAGAATACTATCGCCAACAGGTGATCAGGAAGAACCTGGCCAATAATCCCGAGGCATTGAAAAGATCAGATTCTGTAGCTGCTATCAAACCGTTGTTACAGGCTCCCAATTATAATGGATACTTCAGGCTGGTGAAAAGTGGAAAGGAAGAGGCCATGAGCACACATTCCGACCATTACAATACCAACTTTGCCTATAGCAATGCAGCCTATTCCAAGGGCGCTGTTTTCCTGGAACAACTCGGTTATATAATCGGTGCTAAAAAAAGAGACGAGGTGTTGCTGGATTATTACCGTCAATGGAGATTCAAGCATCCCAATGCAAGTGATTTTATCAGGGTGGCTGAGAAAGCAAGCAATATCCAGCTGGACTGGTATAAAGAGTATTGGGTCAGTTCTACAAAAACAATTGACTATGCTATTGACAGCTTATGGGAAGTAGGCAACGGAACCAATATAAGGTTGCGCAACGTGGGCATGATGCCTATGCCTATAGATGTAAAGGTCACTTTCAAGGATGGTTCAAGTGAATGGCACTACATTCCTATGTCCCTGATGTTTGGTGAAAAGTCTGCCGAAGAAGGGCAGGAGGGCCGTAAAGTTTACGAAGAATGGAGGTGGACACACCCCACTTATGAGATCACATCTTCCCGTAAGCTAACAGATATAACATCCGTGGAAATTGATCCGTCATTCAGAATGGCAGATGTAGAAAGAAAGAACAACCTGCTCGAATTGAAATGGTAATGCGATAGCATTTCATCTCACGATAAAGCCTCAACGCTGTATAGTGTTGAGGCTTTATCTTGTCCTTATGTGTTAGACAAACGATAAAATATATAATGACGATCCAGGTGATTGCCTGGCCTACTTTTTTACATAAAGCAGGTACTTTTCTTTAAAATATTCTTCTTCAAACAAACTTGAAATTTCGATCATCCTGGGCTTGGCCCCGCTGTCAGAAATTTCCTGGGCAAGGTCGCCACCCTTTAAACAAATGAGCCCTGAATGTAGCAGCACCTGGCCTGATAATGATTCCATGGTGTAGGATGAAGACTTCAATAAAGGCCTGCTCCATTGCAACAGGTCTTTTAGAGGAGCTACCGCGCGGCTTACTGCAAAATCAAATTTCCTGTTTTTGATCTCTTGCGCCCGTCCATGTTGGGTGGTCACATTATTTAACCCGGTGGCTTCTTTCACGGCTTCCACTATCTTCAGTTTCTTTCCTATGCTGTCCACCAGGTGAAATTTTACCTCGGGAAAAAATATGGCCAGGGGAATGCCGGGAAAACCGCCACCTGTGCCGATATCAACGATCTCGAGGCCAGGAGGAAAATCAAATGCAGCAGCAATGGCCAATGAATGCAGCACATGCTTTTCATAAAGGCTATCAATATCCTTCCTTGATATCACATTGATCTTAGCATTCCAGTCTTTATAAAGGGCTTCCAGCGACCGATACTGTTCTATCTGCCTAGCAGAGAAATCAGAAAAATATTTTAATAGTATATCCATTGATCAGGCTTTCAGTGATGCCGGTATGCTTATTAGGCTGCATTCAGTGTAGTGGCAAAGACAACCAGGTTAGTCCCAGGTCTTCTTTGGCTTTTTCCATAATGCAGGAGCAAAAATGATATAATAAATGAACATCCAGATGTCCCAGAATAAGAATAAAGAGAAAAGATCGCTTTCGCCCAGTCTTTTCATGGCCTTATTCCAGATGATGCCTTGCGTGATCAGTCGCACAGCTAATGGTATCAAACTCCATCTCCAGTCAAATGCTATCGCTGATGCTATGAAGAGGGGATAAAAAAGAAAAAATGAAAAAGTGTACAATCCCAGTAAGAACTTATGCGAAGACTTATAAAATTTACCAGTGCTGTAATGCCGGTTCTTTTGCCGCATCCAATCCTTCCAGGTGCGTTTGGGATTAGATAAAGTAAAAGCCTCCGGATCCAGCACCACTGTTGTATTGTGTTTGTTGGCTACCTTATTGATAAAAAGGTCGTCATCTCCGCTTGGTATGTGATTGATGGAAGAAAAGCCCTTATTCCTAAAGAATAAATTCTTTCGGTAAGCCAGGTTTCTACCCACGCCCATATAGGGTTTACCAGCCAAAGCATACCCGAAATATTGCAGGGCGGTATGAAAGGTTTCAAACCTGATGATCTTATTCAACAGACCCGGCATTTTGGTGTAAGCCCCATAACCCAATGCCACTTCCACACCATTGCTGAAGGCATCCTGCATCTTATGCATCCAGTGTTCGCTGGCAGGCACACAGTCAGCATCAGTCAAAAGCACTATCTCGTGTTTGGCTTCTTTAATGCCTATAGACAGGGGAAACTTTTTACCAGCTATCATCTTGGCTTCCTGTGTCAGGTCAACTACCTGAAGTTTCCTGAAAGTTTTCTGAAGTTCTGCCAATATGTATTTCGAATCGTCAAGCGAATTATCATTCACAACAATTACCTCGTTGGTGCTGGCATATTCCTGCACCAGCACACCGGGCAAATGGCGCGCAAGATTCTCATCCTCATCCCGTGCACAGATCACTACTGAAACCGGGTGTTCCTGGGATTGCACTTTTGGCGCAGGCTTGTAAAAGGCCACACGCCTGAAGAAAAAAAGGTAGTAAAATAGTTGCACAAGGGTTACTGCCACCAGGGCATAAAAAACAAGGAATTCCCACCTCATAAGCATGGGCGCGAAGATAGTACAGTGCTGCATTTCAAGCGCAGTCTGCACTTCACAAATTTGCCATAATTCTCATTGCCCTTATCTTGCAGCCCAATTTTTTAAATCTATGCCTGCTTTAGCCTTTGATTTACTGAAAACCGATGATAGAAGTGCGGCCCGCGCAGGGAAGATCACCACTGATCATGGGGAGATCGAAACCCCCATCTTTATGCCCGTCGGTACCATTGGCAGTGTAAAGGCAGTATCGCAGCAGCAACTAAAATCGGAAGTCAATCCGCATATCATCCTGGGAAATACCTATCACCTGTACCTGCGCCCGGGCATGCAGACCCTGGAGGCAGCGGGCGGATTGCACCGGTTCATGAACTGGGATAGGCCTATACTCACCGATAGCGGTGGCTTCCAGGTGTTTTCGCTTTCCGGCAACAGGAAGATCAATGAAGAGGGTGTGATGTTTCAAAGCCATATTGATGGCAGCCGGCATTTATTTACCCCCGAAAAGGTGATGGATATCGAGCGTACTATTGGCGCGGATATCATGATGGCATTTGATGAATGTCCGCCCGCCAATTCAGAATATAAGTATGCACTGGATTCCATGAACCTTACGCACCGCTGGCTGGACAGGTGCTTTACTCATTTCAACAGCACGCAGGACAGGTATGGCCATACTCAAAACCTCTTTCCCATAGTGCAGGGAGCGGTGTATCATGACCTGCGTAAAGCTTCCTGTGAATACATAGCTTCTAAAGAAGCCACAGGCAATGCCATTGGTGGCCTTAGTGTGGGCGAGCCCGAACCCGTAATGTACGAGATCTGCCAGCTATGCTGCGAAAACCTGCCAAAGGCAAAACCACGCTACCTGATGGGAGTGGGCACCCCATGGAACATACTGGAATGCATTTCCTTAGGTATTGATATGTTTGACTGTGTAATGCCTACCCGCAATGGCCGCAATGCCATGCTTTTTACAACTAAAGGCGTCATCAATATTGACAATAAAAAATGGGAGCATGACTTTTCTCCCATTGACGATGGCCTAGATGCTGAATTCAGCCACTATTACAGTAAGGCCTATGTCCGCCATCTTTTTAAGGCTGGCGAGCTCCTGGGGCTTACCATTGCCTCGGTTCAAAACCTTGCTTTTTACCTCTGGCTGGTGCGGGAGGCCCGCAAGCACATTCTCCAGGGCGACTTCATTTCCTGGAAAGAAGAAATGATCCCTGTTTTAAAGACAAGGCTATAATTTCCCTAAACAGGGAGAATTGTCATGGAAAGAAAATCAATTAACTAATCCTTTGATGGACAAAGCGTAATTGCCTGTACTTATTGAGAGATATAATTTCCCATCTTCTAAACTGTTACCCATCATCTCTTATTTTATAGATGTGGATTGCCCGATCCATAAGAAAGCTAGCCATCAGCTAAAACTGATATTAATTCATCTGCCTTCATTATCCTTAGAGGTCCTATCCAATCCTGGCGGTCCAAGGGCCTTTAGCACTGTTTCCGGTATAGCATCGCCCTATCAACCCCCTATTTACGGTATAGATACTGCGTGATGATCACGCAGTATCTATACTGCAGGTAGGGAGTTCATAGGCAGGAGGTAGGGAGTAGCCCGCTCGTTGCCATGAGATGGTTAGCAGGGTAAGTGATAAAGGCCAAAGACAGGGAATGGCCAATCATATAGCTAAGAACTATACCTATTTATATTGTGACAGGAGCTTATTTAGGCGCTTTTTTATAGAGATAATAGGCTACAAATGAAAATACCACGTTGGGAATCCAGGCAGCCAGGAAGGGGGGAAGGTTGCCTTTTACAGAAAAAGTGGTGGAGAACCTGTCCGAAACTATAAAAATAGCTGCAATGACAATGCCTATAGCCATGTGC
>JAEZLJ010000159.1 GCA_023415275.1 Bacteroidota bacterium | reverse complement strand
GGGTTAGGGTAGATAGCCATGTATATGCAGGTTATGTGATCCCACCTTATTATGATTCTATGATAGGGAAGTTGATTACCGTAGCCAGAACAAGAGAAGAAGCTATTGATACTATGTACAGGGCATTAAGTGAATATGTGATTGAAGGCATTAAAACAACAATTCCCTTTCATTTGCAATTGATGCAGGATGAAAGATTCAGAGCAGGTGATTTTAATACCAAGTTCCTGGAAGGATTCCAGCTTAAATAATAAAAAAGCCCGGCCAATGAGCCGGGTTTTTTTATTATAAATGACTTGACATTAATTTTTGAATTTTCCTTTTCCTCCATTTTTATGAGGATTACCTTTTCCTTTTTCCCAGCCTAAATGTTTGCCATTGTCATGGCGGCCTTCATACCTGTCATCATCATCATCGTATTTTTTGCCCTTTTTACGTGAGTAATTGCCGTTTTGGCCATTGATCTCCCGTATGCGCCTGTTACGGTCATTTTCTAATTGGCGTATGGCCCTGTCTTTTTCCGCCTGGGTCAGGTAAGGGTTGTTACGTATGGATTGTATCTTGGAATCATATTCCCTGTTCACCTGGTCTACTTGTGCCTGGCGTGACCCGGAAGGATAGTTTCCTGGATAAGTATTGGGATAATTGCCATTGTTGTTTCCCCCACCCAGGATCACATCTCTTGGGTTGGATGTACTGGGAGCATTCTTAGGCTGGCCCAAAATTACACGCCTTGCTTCATCCCTTGAAGTTTGTGCCTGAACAGTTGCTAGCGTACCCACTGCAATCAAAAGGGTAAGTAATCTTTTCATAGAAGTTATTTATGCTCAATTTGACTGGAAAAAAGATGCCAAGTGAAATTGTAATAGAAAAGAATTTGTTAAAGAAATGATGAACTCGCTAAGATGCTGTAAATAAGGGAGTTAGCATATGTAATGTAAAATCTGATTCGCGTCTTTTTACTTTAATAAAATTAAACCTAGCGATAGAATTAAAAACGCAATAACGATTGGGTAAATATAAAATCCGTTAGCTCTGCATTCAGTTCAACCTTTTTAGTAGCATTTGAAGTAGCTTTCTTTACACCTATCACACATTTTGTTAATTTGTTATGATCACATGCATTGGAGTTGACAAGGCCAAATACCATTAAAAAACATACAGCAACTAATAGCAGTAATGATTTAGTAATAACTTGTCTCATAAAACATTTTTACAATTATTAATGATATGATTCAAAGTTTCTTTCATCCGAAATAAGTCGTTATCTGAAATTCCCTGGAGTGCTATAGCCCGGTTCTGTTCTACCACATCAGTGATTTTATTCATCAGCTTTTTGCCTTCTGGGGTGAGTTCATGAGTAAATCGTCTCCTGTCTGTACTATGAGTTTCTCTTATTAAAAAGCCTTTTTTTATCAGCAACTCAATAATTCGGGTGACACTGGCGGTATCTTTAAACACCTTTCCAGCGATGTCCAGCTGGGTAATGTCCGGTTTCTCGTAAATAGCGTTGAGTACCAACCACTGATCCACCGTAATATCCAGACCTTGTTCAAAGAACCTTTTTTGAGCGAATTGCCTGTATGTTTTAATCGATTTATCCAAAGAATAAAAAATAACCCTATCTAATCTTTCCATAATTCTTTTGCTAAGATATACAGATTTATCAAATATTGATATATCAATCAAATAATTTAACAATTAAACTATAAGAATTGTTACCTTCCTAAAGCTCGCCTCTATGAACATACCCAACTTTAGTAGCCCAATATGGTTTATTACGGCAACACTTATAATATTCTTTATAATTATAGGGAGGTACTTTATTGTCGCAGGGCTGTTTTATTTTGTTTTTTATAGGTGGTACCCACACAAATGGGTTTCAAGGAAGATCAATCAAAAAACATATAAGGAAGGCCAGTTCAAAAAGGAGGTTACCTGGAGTTGCATTACAGCTCTTATTTTCTCACTATCCGGAGCTATTACCCTTATACTCTGGCAAAAAGGGTATACCAAAATTTATATGAACTGGAATGACTTCCCCTTATGGTGGATACCAGTCAGTTTGTTCATTTCTTTATTGATCCATGAAAGTTATTATTACTGGCTTCATAGGTGGATGCATGTGCCCGGTATTTTTAAGATCGTTCACAAGGTCCATCACGAAAGCAATATCACATCACCCTGGACCGCTTTTTCTTTCCACCCATATGAAGGCATGCTGCAGGCTATTTTTCTGCCGGTGTTGATATTGATCTTACCCATGCACCTGTATGTACTGATCTTTCAACTGACAATAATGACCTTAAGTAGTGTCATTAATCACCTGGATATAGAGATTTATCCCAGTAATTTTTATAAGCATGCTATTGGAAAATGGTTAATAGGAGCCTCTCACCATTCCTTGCATCACAAGCAATTCAAATATAATTATGGGTTATACTTCACTTTTTGGGATAAATGGAAAAGAACGGAAAGCCCCTTATATGTGACGCTTTTTGAAGAAAAAACCAGTAGGGGAAATGCAGATATGAATAGCCCTGTATCAGAAGCTTCTAACATCAAAAAATTATAATTGAATTTTATTCTTTTGCCACCAGCCCATTGACGAGGCTTTTCCATTGCACTTTCGAAAAACCTGAAATGGCCCCGGCAGCGATGGCAGAATTTCTTATTGTATCTATCGATGCCTGGGTATCTGTATTAGGCTTTTCATTTCTGCCATATACTGCCGCCGTCACTTTCATTCCTTCCTGCCATACAATAAAAGTTGAAGTGGTCTCGTCACTAAAAAAATGAGCTACATCATTATTATCATTTAATGGATTGGTAGCAGAACGTACCCGGATGGCTGTCCATTGGCTATCAGCAGTATTATTATTTTCCACTGCTTCTACTTTCACCCAATCATAACCTTCACCGGAGGCTGAACCCGGTCCTGGTATATCAATTTTTAGATGATCTCCTTTTTGCACTTCCCTGGTTACTGCCTTTCCGTTTCTGTCCGTTACCTGGAAGGAGGCTGTAGCCTTACCTGCTATATCCTGCCAATGGTTGATATCAAGTAGCCGTTCACGTGCAATAAGATAAAAATCCTTTGCCTCCTGCTCAGTTTTAAATTCTTTAAAGCTTTCCGTGTTGGTTTGAACCCCTGAAACATGAGGCGGTACGATTTCTTTTTCCTCCATAAGACATTACACTTTTAATTTGCCTTCTGCTCCATCTGCCAATTGTTTTCCGGTAACAACTGATGCAGCCATCTTAAGAAAAGCAACCATCTTTCCGGTTTCAGCATCCCAATAGTAAATATTGGAAGGGGTTACTTTCAATAAAGCAAGGTTGGGGTCATCTGAACCATTAGGGAACCAGGCTTTGACAATCGTTTTCCATTTGTCTTTGATAAGCTTTCTGTCAGTCAGCACATTTGCCTTTCCCCAAACATCTACATAGCTCTCTTTTCCTGGATGAGCGTATACAAGATGAACGGTTTTCTCCACACTTACTTCCTCTACTTTAATGGACCTGATATCTGTAAAGAACCATAGTGTTCCATTGTCTTCCACTTCAATAGTGGCCATAGGCCGGGTATGCTCATCTTTTTCATGATTGGTAATGAACATACACACATTTATATCAGTAACTAACTTTTTAAACTTTTTAGCGGCTTCTTCATTATGAAGGTCTTTTTCCATAACATTTCATTTAGATGATCATTGCTCAAAATAATATGCCATAAATATTTTTAATCAGTTCTTTTCTAATTCCGCAACAGTTTGTTTTTCTGAAATCAGGCCTATTTTCCTGGAATGCAGAATAGCATCTGAACTATGTTCGAAGAAGCAGCAAGGCACGCCGGCGTTCTCTATTTTAATAAGCACATCTTTTACTTTTTGTTGATTCTCTCGGTGAATGTCACGGATGTACACTGCATGTATCTGTTTGGGAAAATGAGTTACTATGGATTCATAGATGTAAGGATCGTGTTGAGAACTATCTCCAAGCAACACAAATCTTTGTTTTGGGAAACTCTCCAATATCCTGGCTATCCTGGTAAATTTAGTTTGATGGTTATTTTGCCCGGTTTTCAATAACTGGCTGAATAATTTTAATTGATTAAGTAGAAACACACCTTTAGGCATTTCGTTCACAATAGTAAACTCCAGGATATAATCATATAAATTCCATTCGCTGCTCGAAACATAAAAAAAGGGATTAGGAGCATCTGCATTAGTATGACTTCCGGCTAACAGCTGGTAATGTTTAACTGCATCTTTAAAAGGTTGCCTGCTACGGGCGTTTTCAGTAAATAATACAAAGAGCCTTTTGCGCATATTGGCTGAATGAGAAATCAAAAAAGTGTCATCAATATCAGAGATGAAGCCATACTGTGTTTCAAATGGTACATAAACAGTGCCTGTTGATTCAGCTATTATTTTACCCTGCGAAAATGCTTTTACATTGACAGTATTCCAACCTCTTGGCAGGGGTGGTTTGTCTTTCCAGGTAAAGCTGAAAAAGCCATCTGCTCCCGTTTGGGTATAATAAGTTTCATGTTCCCATTCCATAGTTAATTCTACGCCTGCCATAGGCTTGACAATGAATAATCGAAGCAAGGCGAGCGTATTGTGAATGATGCTTTTCCTGTATTTTTTTCTTGGTAAGGGGGCTAGTTTCAACACATGGCCATGGATTATCAACTGGTCTCCCTGGCCATACCCATGATAAACCCTAATGGTTGGTTCATTGGTAAACCCCATCCAATGTAATAAACGGGAAACCCATCCTTTCCCGGTTGGCTGGTAAATGGTTTGCATAGTAAGATTAACTATACAATAAGTATGCACAATCAAGAACCTTTGAAATTGTTATTTGTAATCAACCCTGTGTCCGGAGGTAAGGAGAAACATAATTGGGAGGCTTCCATACGGGACTATTTTAAAGAAAGCCCGCATTCGGCGGAATTTTATTTGTTGAATGGAGAGAATGATAAAAGATCCCTGCAACATTATATAGATTCATTGTCACCAGATAGGGTGGTTGCGGTTGGTGGAGATGGTACTGTGAAAATGGTTGCCGAACTGGTTAAAGAAACCACCATTTCCTTAGGTATTATTCCCGCTGGCTCAGCAAATGGCATGGCCAAAGAATTAGCTATACCGGATTCCATAGAAGAAGCCCTGAAGATCATAGTGGAAGGGAGTTCTGAAAAAGT
Organism: Bacteroidota bacterium; assembly: GCA_023415275.1. Lineage (GTDB taxonomy): Bacteria > Bacteroidota > Bacteroidia > Chitinophagales > Chitinophagaceae > Flavisolibacter. The sequence goes on along the minus strand of JAEZLJ010000159.1, from coordinate 1,854 downwards.
AGATATTATCAGAATCAATGAGGAAGAGATATGCATTCACCTAAGTGATATAGGATTGAATGCCATGCTGGTAAAGTATTTCGAAACTTCAAAGAACCGCGGCATGTGGGGTTATGGCAAGGCTATTTTCAGGGTGCTGTGGGAAAAACAAAAAATGAGGGTAACCATCACTATAGATGAAGGCACCCATAAGCGTAAAGCCTATATGGTAGCTTTAGCCAACGCACGTAAATATGGTACAGGAGCCAATATTAACCCGGATGGTAATGTTTCTGATGGCAGGTTCGAGGTCATAGTGGTTCGCAAACTGAATGTATTCGAGATCATCAAAGCCATATTTACCGACCGTTCCTTTCATCCTGACCGCATCGAGGTTTTCCCCACCACCAATGTAGAAATGAATATTCACCGGAAAGCATATTTCCAGGTAGACGGCGAATATAAAGGCAAGATAAGTACCGTGAAAGCAAGGATAATTCCAGGCGCCATTCATATCATGTTGCCCGTTACAAAAAATATAGAGGTAGAGCTGGCATAAAAATTTATTCTACAAATACAAAATATATAACCATGGATGAATTAGAATTAAGAGGTAAATGGCACGAGCTCAAAGGCAAAGCCAAGCAAGCTCATGGCGACCTTACAGATGATGATGTGAGATGGGAAGAAGGAAAAGATGAAGAGTTTTTTGGCCGCATGCAAAATAAGTTGGGAAAGACCAAAGATGAAGTGATCAGCTGGATAAGGTCATTAGGTCGTTAAAAATTGAAAAGGTTTTCCATAATTGGAAAACCTTTTTATTTAAGTTTTTGAATGCCTGGCTGAATAAAGATCTACTTCAGCATTTCACCTGGCCATTTCCTTTTAGTAAATCATTGTAAGTACATTAATGGTCATGGCTTTACCTTTACACGATGCATTATGTCTCAGCAGAGAACCTTGGTAAAGCTTACGGAGTTAAACCTCTTTTCGAAAATATTTCCTTTCATATTTCAGAAGGCGATAAGATAGCCATAGTAGCCAGGAACGGTTCTGGGAAATCTACTTTATTAAAGATCATTTCAGGGAGTGAAGTTCCAGACAATGGTAAAATATGGATCAACAAAAATGTGGAGGTGGCCCTGTTTGAACAGGAACCCAAATTAACCGAACATGCATCAGTTCTAGATAACATCTTCCATGTCAACCATCCTGTTATGGCGGTGATCAAGGAATATGAATCAGCTGTCGAGTCAAACAATGAGGCATTGATCAGCAGTTCACTTGTAAAAATGGATGAACTGGGTGCCTGGGATTTTGAATCTAAAGTAAAACAGATCCTGGGCAAGCTGAATATACACAACCTGCAACAGCAGGTATCTACATTAAGTGGTGGTCAAAAGAAACGCATAGCATTAGCCAGGGTGCTGATTGATATTGGATTTGAGCATAAGCATGTATTACTGATCATGGATGAACCCACCAACCACCTGGATGTAAGTATGGTGGAATGGCTGGAGCATTATCTTAACAAAGAAAATGTCACATTGCTTTTAGTGACCCACGACCGTTATTTTTTGGATGCCATTTGTAATGAAGTTTGGGAACTTTCTGATGGTAACCTGTACGAGCATACAGGTGATTATGAAAATTACCTGGAAAAAAAGGCCATGAGGGAAGAAAGTGAAGCCGCAAGTGTGGATAAGGCCCGCAATCTCTATCGAAAGGAATTGGAATGGATGAGGAAACAGCCCAAAGCCCGGACCACCAAATCAAAAAGCCGTATTGATGCTTTTTATGATGTAGAGAAAAAGGCGAAACAACAACTCCAGGACCAGGAGCTTCAACTGCAAAGTAAAATGAGCAGGCTCGGAG
>JAEZLJ010000155.1 GCA_023415275.1 Bacteroidota bacterium | reverse complement strand
GATCGACGCCGTATATTTTGAAAAGCCCTACTACCTGGAACCGGAAAAGAATGCAGCCAAGGCATATGGCTTATTAAGAGATGCACTGAAAAAAGAAGGAAAGGCTGCCCTGGGCCCATTGGTATACAATAAGAGGGAATGGATATGCCTGGTAAAGCCATTGGATGAATTCCTGGTGCTGCACCGCCTGCGTTTTGCCGAGGAGATCAGGTCAACAGAAGGATTGGTGGTGCCCAAAGCAGATCTTAAATCTGACGAATTAAAAATGGCCTCCATGCTGATCAGCCAATTGACCAAACCTTTCAAACCTGAGCAGTTCAAGGACGAATACACCGACAAATTGTTGAAGGTAATAGAAGCCAAGGCCAAGGGCAAGGGAGCCACTGCCAAGCCATTGAAAGTGGTGCATTCAGCCACTACGGAGGACCTTATGGCCAAGCTGAAGGCCAGCCTGAAAGCGCCCAGCAAGAAAGCATCTTAAACTAAATGACAGTACGGATGAAAACACTGAAATATATAGCTACCCATGAAAGACATCATTATATGAAATGTGAATGCGGGCACTATTTTGATATGCGGGATCTGAATGATGTAGCCAGGCATTTACACAAAATGCAGGCGTTGATCCCTGAAAACAGTTTCTCTCATGCAATAAAGGTGGGGGAACCTATTGCCTATACCAGGCGCAAAAAGAAGCTGGATTTGAACTAAACCCTTAAATCCAACCCTGGAAAATAATAGAGACCCCGGAAACAGCCTACCCTTATGTATCCTATGGATCATAATCCTTATTCCTCATAACAGGGTGCAGGCCGGCAGGTCCTGCACTTTTTATTATAAAACATGTACTGTAAGACATTCTTTGAATGAACCTTTCCCTTTGATCTGGTAAAAAAACTTTGTAAGGGAAAAGTATAATCATAATCTTTTTGATTCCCACTCTCACCATTACATTCCCGATTCGGTATTCTTTAAAAAATCTTATATTTAGTTACCAGTTGACCTTGAATCACCAATACATTAACCCTTAATTGCCAGGCATTTGATCAACCTGACTGCATGAACCCAACAAAGGAAGATATAGCCCTTATTGCCAGGTTTCAAAATGGAGACAAGCAAGCATTTACGGAACTCTACAAACTGTACAGTAATACACTGTACCTGAACCTGGTGAAGCTGGTAAAATCGGAAGATATAGCTACAGAAATGCTCCAGGAGATCTTCGTCATCATCTGGGAAAAGCGGCATACCATTGAGATAAAGTCCAGCCTTCGCGCCTACCTGTTTCGGGTAGCGGAAAATAAAGTAATGGATTTTTACCGCCGGGTGAATAGGAACAAGCATTTACTTTCTACCATACAGAAAATTGCATCTGAACATTACAGCTATATAGAAGAAGACATTATTTCCAGGGAAGATGCATCGATGATTAAAAAAGCCATTGATACATTGCCTCCACAAAGAAGGCAAATTTTTGAGCTATGTAAACTGCAGGGTAAAACTTATCATGAAGTAAGTACCCAATTAGGCATTTCCCCTGCTACCATCAACGACCATATTGTAAAGGGAACAAAGACCATCCGGGAATTCCTGTATAACCACCAGCAATGCTCCGCCTCCCTGGTATTGTTCCTGTTGATCAAAGAACTCTGAACTGATTATAGGATCATTTAAATTTTTTTTCTGCCAGAGCAGATGATCTTTTCACTTCGTGCGTCTTATTATAAATACCAATTGCCACAGCCATCTACCATAGAGTCACTTTTCAGGAAATACCTGGATAACCAATGTTCACCGGAAGAGGTGGAAAGTCTTTTTATGCTCCTGGACCAGGAAGAGCATAAAGAGACCAGGGAGTCATTGATCAATAGCCAGCTCCAGGCCAGCCATACCGCCATGGCCCTGGCAGATCCATTACTATATGAAAAGCTGGATCAGAGCCTGCAGCAGATATTATGGACCATTGATCAACAAAAAGGATTGGTCAGAAGCACAGGCTGGCGAAAATGGCAATGGGCAGTCGCCGCCGCGGTATTTGGCTTACTGGTACTTGGTACCTACTTTTTTACAAGGACTGGCGTCACACCCCAACCAGTTATTGTACAATCAGTTCCAGTGAAGGACATTCCAGCCCCTTCCCTGGTGCGAGCCACTTTGCGCCTGGCTGATGGAAGAGAGGTGAACCTGGACAATGCAGAAAACGGATCGCTGGCCGTGCAGGGCCAGGTACATGTGATTAAAACAGCAGATGGTCAAATAACCTACCAGGGGAAAGGAAATGAAACCCTGTATAATACGCTGATCAATCCAAGGGGCAGCAAGGTGGTAACTATCAGCCTGGGTGATGGTACCAGGGTATGGCTGAATGCAGAGACCAGCCTACGTTACCCTACAGCCTTCACCGGAAAAGATCGCAGGGTGGAAATAACCGGCGAGGCCTATTTTGAAGTAGCACATGATGCTTCCAGGCCCTTTTATGTAACTAAAGGAGACATGGAAATAAAAGTGTTAGGCACTCATTTCAATGTGAATACTTATGAAGATGGAGAGCCCGCCAAGGTGACCTTGCTGGAAGGATCGGTAAAGGTGGAGAATGGAGGCAAACAAACTTTGCTCAGACCGGGGCAGCAGGCAAGAATAGATGCTGGCAGCATGCAGCTATTGAATGATATAGACCTGGATGAAGTAATGGCCTGGAAGAACGGGAAATTCCAGTTCGGAGAAAATACCAGCATTGAAACCATAATGAAACAGGTGGGCCGCTGGTATAATGTGGAAGTAGAATACAAAGGAAAAGTGAACCAGCACTTCTGGGGTTCCGTATCGCGGGATGTGAACGTTTCGCAGTTGCTGCATAAAATAGAAAGCACCGGTGGAGTGAAGTTCAGCCTGCAAGGGAATAAGGTATTGGTGATGCCTTAACAAAAGTCCAATATATGGTCTGTAACAGACCCCATCATACTAAAGAATAAGTCTTACCCTATTAAACGCCGGTATCCAATATCATAGTTCTGACTGCTATTATTCACCAGACTAAAACGATGCTATGCTGTTAAAGACATTTTCCAGGTCATGCCATCAGGGAAGGTTATCATTTGTCACCTTCGGACTGCCTGGTGCTTTTTTCACTGCTTTGCTCCTGCTATGCCTGCAGGTAAGTGCGAAAAGAACAGATACCCCTATCACCCTCTCTGAAAAGAATGTACCGCTACAAAAAGTTTTCAGGGAAATTCAAAAACAAACCGGTTATGACTTTCTCTGCACTTACGAGCTTTTAGAAAAAGCAGGCAAGGTATCGGTGCAGGTAAGGAATGCTACCCTGGAGCAGGCTTTAGAGATCTGCCTGAAGGGTACAGATCTTACTTATCTAATCCTTGACAAGACGATAGTGATCAAACCCCGGGTGAAAGGCCCCAACGTGGAAACGTCAGCCGCACGAAATCTGCCCCCACCTATAGATATTTCAGGTAAGGTAACAGACGACCAGGGTAACGCCCTGTCGGGGGCCTCTGTAAAAGTAAAAGGCACCAGCATCGGAACCACCACCGATGCCAATGGTTTTTTCAGCCTGAAAGGTGTTAATGAAAATGCTGCTATTGAAATATCCTTTGTGGGTTTTCAAACACAAACGGTTACGGCCCGGGAAAATGACATGATAAACATTACCCTGCTTAAGAGTGAAAATAAAATGGATGATGTGCAGATAGTGGTGGTAGGCTACCAGGCCCGCCGGCGCTCTGACCTTTCCGGTGCAGTGTCTGTAGTAAATGTAGGAGGCATGGCCAAGTTGCCCGTATTGAATGTGGACCAGGCATTGCAAGGCAAAGCCCCGGGGGTTCGCATTACCCAGAATACCGGGCAGCCCGGCGAAGGAGTAGTAGTAAGAGTGAGAGGTGTAGGCACCATTAACGATAACAATCCATTGTTCATTATAGATGGAGTACCTACCAAGGACGGGATCAATTTTCTTTCACCTAATGATATAGAGTCGCTGGTGGTATTGAAGGATGCATCTTCTGCAGCGATATATGGTGCAAGAGCTTCCAATGGTGTGATCCTGATCACTACCAAGGCCGGTAAAAGAGGAACACCCCAATTCAACTATTCAGGGTATGCAGGTGTGCAGGTGCATGGCGACCTGCCCAAGATGCTCAATACCAAACAATATGTAGAGATTTATAATGAAGCAGTGAATAATGACAATGCCGAAATCACCAATCCTGCGTTAAAGAGAAAACCTATACCAGCGGATATGCCTATGGCCAATACCGACTGGCTGGATGAGATCTTCCGCACGGCACCGATACAAAACCACCAGTTGTCAGTAAGCGGGGGCAATGACAAGACCCTGTATTATATTTCAGGCAACTATTCCAAACAGAATGGTATCATCCTGAACTCATGGTATGAGCGATATTCACTACTTTCTAAATTGAATCTCAACCTCACTGACAGGTTATCGCTTGGCAACAGTATCAACCTATCTTATTCCAACAGAAACCGCATAGGCAGCTCGGGCGATGGCTATGGAGGTAATGGTGGCAGTGTGATAAGGTATGCCCTGTTTCGTACGCCTGCCATACCGGTATATGACAGTGTGGGAGTATATTCTGATCTTCCAGCCTACCCCAACTTTTTTGGAGATGGATACAATCCTGTGGCACTGGCCAACAAAACAGATAATAAGGAGAAACAGTACAGGGTATTTACCAACCTGAACGCAGAATACAAGGTCACCAGTAATATACGGTTCAGAACAGATGGCGGCCTCGATGCGATCATTACCAATAATAAACGCTTTGATGAGAACTATGGCACCAACCTGCGCATCAACAGCCCAAACAGGCTATCGCAAAGCACAGCCACCAATTTCAACCTGGTATGGAATAATACCCTGCGGTATAATAATGTATTCCGCCAGGTGCACAATTTTAATGCGGTGATTGGAACGGAAGCCATTACCAACCAGACCAAAATACATGGAGCTTCGGATAATACATTTCCAGACCAGATTCCCAGCCTCAGGTACCTGAACAATGGCCTGAGTCTTTCAAAGACTGTATTTGAAGGACAGCAGGAATGGTCGTTGTTTTCCATATTCGGCAATATCAATTACAGCTACCAGAATAAATACCTGTTTTCTGTAAACGCCCGCCGGGATGGTTCATCCAGGTTTGGAGAGAACAATAAGTATGGTAATTTTTATTCAGGTTCTTTCGGATGGAACATTCACAATGAAAAATGGGCGCAGGACCTCCTGCCCTTCTTTTCAAAGATCAAGCTGAGGGGCAGCTACGGACAATTGGGCAACCAGGATATAGGCAACTATGCTTTTGCGTCTATTATTGGCCGTGGTTATAATACTGTTTTTGGAGAAACGCCCACCAGTAATCCTGGCTATACGGTATCTACCAGAGGCAATGACAAGGTAAAATGGGAATCTTCCAAACAGGCAGATGCAGGACTGGACCTTGGTCTTTGGCAGGATAAACTAAGCGTGATCGTGGACTATTTTGTGAAAAGGACCTCCGACATGCTGATACCCATTCCACTACCCCTGATCGGGGGCAGTGCCTCCACTCCTTTTGTGAATGCTGGTGAGGTAGAGAACCGGGGACTGGAGGTGGAACTGAATTATGCCAATAACAGCAATAAATTAAAATACAACCTCAATGTCAATGCTGCCACGCTGTCCAACAAAGTGCTTTCACTGAGCAATGGGGAACCCATTCCGGGCGGAAGAATTGACAATGGTATCTATGCCACGCTGACGACTGTTGGCCAACCTATAGGCTCTTTCTACTTATACCAGATGGAAGGCATCTTCCAGGACCAGTCGGACATTATTTCCAGTGCCTACCAGGGTAATAACATCCGGCCGGGAGATGTAAAGTTCAGGGATGTGAATGGCGATGGATTTATCAATGAAAAGGATAGGACATTCTTAGGCAGTGCCATTCCTAAATACACCTATGGCTTTACTGGCAATTTGCAATATTCCAATTTCGACCTGTCTGTATTCTTCCAGGGTGTCTATGGCAATAAACTGTACTTGCAGGTGAACCAGGACATTGAGGGTTTTTACAGGGCATTTAATGTAACGCAAAGGGTATATGATGAACGCTGGACGGGCAAAGGCTCCAGCAATACCATGCCCCGGGTATCATGGCTGGGCTCTGCTAATAACAAAACACCATCCAGCCGCTTTTTGGAAGATGGCTCCTACCTGCGATTGAAGAACCTGCAAATAGGTTATAACCTTCCTCAGAAGCTGGTGAACAGATGGCGCATTAAGAATTTAAGGATCTACGTAACAGGTTTGAACCTGTGGACACTTACCAATTACACAGGTTTGGATCCCGAGATGAATACCAGTGATAACCTGAATGCAGAGAAATACCGGGGAGATGTAGCCGCAGGTATAGACTGGGGCACCTATCCAAGTGCGAGGAGCTTTATAGCAGGCATCAATCTGAATTTCTGATACATGCAATGCAATAGTGCATTGTTATTAATAAAAACGAATTGCTTCATATGAAAAAATATATCATCCCGGTTCTTTTCATTATGGCAGTCTACCTGCCTAACACCGGTTGTAAAAAATTCATCACGAAGGAGATTGTAGGAGATTATCCTGAAAGCCAGTTTTATAAGACGCAGGCACAGGCTATACTGGCTATCAATGCAGCTTACCAGCCATTGGCATTTACCAATGCCAACAACAACAGGCTATGGGTGTTTGGGGATGTAGCCTCTGACGATGCGGTGAAGGGTGGCATTGCCGGCGACCAGGCCGATATAGAATTGATAGACAAATTCAACGTAACACCTATCAATGGCAACCTGGAAGCTATGTGGGGATTATTATATGAAGGCATCACCCGTTGCAATATTGTGCTGGCTAAGGTGCCATCTATCAGCATGGATGCCGCCTTGCAGTCAAGGATACTCGGGGAAGCCAGGTTCTTAAGAGCATGGTATTATTTTACCCTGGTGAACATTTTTGGCGATGTGCCTGTAATACTGGAGCCTAAGAATGCAGCTGAACTGCAGATCACACAATCACCCGTTGCGGATATTTTTCAAAATGTGATCGAAGCTGACCTGGCCGATGCCGCTACACGATTGCCTGATAAATATTCGGGTGCAGATGTAGGCAGGGTTACCAAAGGAGCGGCTACCGCTTTGCTGGCCAAGGCTTACCTGTTCCAGGGCAAATGGGACCTGGCTGCTACTACTGCCGCGAAGGTGATCAATAGCAATTTGTACAGCCTGAACCAGGTATATAGCCGAAACTTCAATGCCAATTATAAGAACAATGCCAATCCTGAATCTATATTCGAGATACAGCACCTGACAGGCCAGGATCCACAAACGGGTAACCAGCTTAATCAATACTTTGCTCCGCAGGTAGATGGTGGCTATTTCTTTAATGCGCCAACACAGAGTTTTGTCAACGAGTTTGAAATAACAGCCAATGGTGTGTATGATCCAAGACTTGATTATACAGTAGGAAGGGATACCATGCCCTGGTACAATGGTGAAATATTCAGTAAGGACTGGTCGCCGGAAACGGGCTACCTGACTAAAAAGCACCAGCAACCTTTATCAGAGATACCCAAACCCCTGAAAGGAGACGCCAGTATTGACTACATAGCCATCCGGTATGCAGATGTATTGCTTTGGTATGCCGAGGCGCTCAATGAATCGGGCCGCACTGCAGAAGCATTGGTACCACTGAACCAGGTGCGCAAGAGGGCCAGGGAAAGTTATATGTATGATAATACACTTCCTGGATATCCGGATATTCCTGATAACCTGTTACCAGATATTCAAAGTACCGACCAGGCCACTGTGCGAAAAGCCATACAGCATGAAAGAAGGGTGGAGCTGGGTTTTGAATTCCACCGCTATTTTGACCTGATACGCTGGGGTGAGGATTATGCCAAACAAGCCCTCCAGGACAGGCCGGATTTCAATTATGCCATCAACAAGCACTTTCCTATTCCACAGAGTGAGAGGGACAGAAACAAGGCGCTTCATTATTAATATAAACAGTTCATTTTTTCACAACAAAAATTAAATACATTATGCTATTACCAAAAATCAATAATGCCTTTTTTCAAAAACTGGTATTATTAAGCTTGACGTTTGTGCTGGTGCTTGCATCCTGCAAGAAAGATTCATCAACCCCTGCTCCAACACCGGCAGACAAGACCGCCCTGCAGGCCAAAGTAACCGAGGCCCAGGCCTTATATGATGGGGCAGTAGAAGGCACGAAGCCTGGCCAGTATGAAGCAGGAGCAAAAGCCAGCTTTCAAACCGTGTTGAATGCTGCCAAGGCAGTGTTGGCCGATGCCAGTGCCACTCAAACTGCTGTAACTAATGCCCTGGCGCAGTTGCAGGCAGCTATGGATACTTTCAAAACACACCTGATCAAAGAAATAGCCTCGGCCAACCTGATAGGTTTCTGGAAAATGAATGGCAATCCTGCAGATTCTTCAGGCAAAGGAAATAATGGCGTATTGACTGCAGGCCATGCTTATTTTGGTGCTGGTATGCCTACATTGACTACTGACCGTTTTGGTCGCGCTAATATGGCTTACCACTTTGATAAGGGCGGTAATATAGAAGTGCCTTACAGTACAGCACTTAACCCTCAACAATTAACGATCTCCTTATGGTTCAGGAAGACAGTAGATGGAAGAACAGTAAATACAGATACATATACAATGGTTGCCTTAAACCGTTGGAATGGATATAAGTTTCAGTTACAATCTGCAAATAAGCTTTTCTTCACTATTAAAGCAAACAATGGTACAGATACAACTATATATGACAGGGATGATGAAACAGCAGTAATGGATAATGAAACCTGGTATCATGGGGTGGTTACCTACAAGGCAGGTCAAATGAATTTTTATGTAAACGGTGATCTTGTTAAATCATGGGATAACACGCCTTATACCCCGATAACTTTACCCAATCCAATGAATTTTGTTATTGGACAGGATTTGCCTACCAGCAAATATCATACAGTAGATGATGATTTCCAGGTGGCATGGGGAGGTTTCTGGACAGGAGAACTGGATGATGTAATGTTTTACAATGTAGCACTGGATGCCACACAGGTGAAATCTATTTACAACAACCAGAAAACTTTATGATCAGCCTTGTAGTATAGGTATAATTGTTAAACGAAAAAGAACCTCGCAGTTGAGCTGCGGGGTTCTTTTTACAAAACTTTCTAACCATATTTACTGGTGATGCCTGCAAACAAATATTTATTCTACCTGCTCATTCTGTTATTTCTGTCTTGCAGGAACAACAGAGTGTCGCATACAGAAATGCTATTCTGGTGTTCGAACAACAACCAGGAGATCAAATTGTGCCAGGCTATAACCAGCAAATGGAATGTAAAATATACAGGCACCCCCGTGCATATGCAACCGATCCCCGAAGGTCAGTCCAGTGAGGAAGTGATATTAGCTGCGGTAGTAGGCAAATCTACTCCTGACATTTATGCCAATATGTGGCAGGGCAATGTAGAGATGTATGCGCATGCAGGCGTGTTGGTACCACTGGATACCATCCGGGGCTTTATGGATTTTATTAAAGAAAGGTGTGACAGCTCGGTAATTAAAGAAATCACTTCTTCAGATGGACATATTTACCAGGTGCCATGGAAAGTGAATCCCATCATGACCATTTACAATAAAACGGCTTTCAGGGAAGTGGGCATCAACCAGCTTCCGCTTACCTATTCAGCTTACCTGGATGCAGCAGCCCAATACAAAAGCCATTATACAAATACCGATAAACGATTTGGCTACACGGCCGTAAAAGCAATATGGTATGAAAGATTGTTTAATTATTACCCACTCTACCTGGCTGCTTCGGGTGGCATGCCCCTGATTAGAAATAACAAGGCTGCATTTGACAATCAATATTCAGTTCAGGTGTTCCGTTTTTTACAGTCTCTTTATTCCAACAACTATTTCTCCAGGGAAAATATGGCCGCATCCAGTGATCCCTTTGTGATTCAAACCATCGCTACCAAATGGACCGGTCCCTGGGAAATACCCTACCTGAATAATATACCTAACCGTGGATTTGATTATGATTATTTCCCACCCATAGTTCCTGATGGGCATACCGGGCCTGTTTATACATACGCAGATCCAAAGAACATAGTCATATTCAATACCTGCTCAAACCCTACTGCCGCCTGGGAGTTTATTAAAACCCTGGTAGATAAAGAAGGAGATCTTGAATTATTGGAAGTAACAGGCCAATTACCTCGCAGGAAAGCTTTGGATACAGATTCATTTTACAATAGCTATTTCAATCAAAATCCTGGTATGCGGCTATTTGCCAGGCAGGTACCGTATGTAAAAGGAATTGATAATTGTGAAGTGATCGTGGAGGTATTGGATATCATTTCGCAGGAATATGAGGCTTGTGTGATCTATGGAAAAAAGACACCGGAAAAGGCGATCAATGATGCCGCAGCGGCGGTAAATATTTTATTAAGTAAAGAAGTCCACAACCCATAAGCATTTGGAAAAAGAATTAAATATAGGAATGATTGGGGCCGGAAGCTTTGCCGCATTTGCAGCCAGGGCATTCCGGGAAGTGGATGGAGTGAACATCCTGGCAGTATCAGATATATCTACAGTCGCGGGCAATCACCTGGCGGAACAGCTATCTGCTACCTTCTATAATCAATACCAAGACCTGTTGGATGACAAACGTATAGAATTGGTGTACATCGCTACGCCCCCATC
>JAEZLJ010000108.1 GCA_023415275.1 Bacteroidota bacterium | reverse complement strand
TAATCTGAATAGTTTTTGCATGCCTGTGGCTATCATCAAGGCCAACTACCTGTTTAGAGAGAAGCAGTTTGACAAGGCGCTTGCTTTGATCAAAGAAGGGCAAAAAGCAAATCCTTACCTACCATATGATGACCTGCTTTTATCTAAGATCTACAAGGAAAGAAATCGTTCAGACAGTGCATTGTTTTACGCGAAGCAGGGGTTTGAAAAGCGTCCTAAGAGTGCCGCCTTATATCAGCAACTGAATGCTGCCAGCTTTGGGGCTAAAGACACAGCAACACTTAACGAGGCATTTTCAACTTTCAATCAATACCGAAGTGAATCGTGGGCATGGAATGAGTACCTGAATTATTTATATGACCTCCCCCATGACACAACGAGGATGCGGATATTGGTGGATAGTGCCTTACGTCTATTTCCGGGTGACAGCTACCTGCAACATAAAAAGGAGTTTTTAGAGCAAAAAAGATAACGCAGCGAAGATGCTATTGTCAATGAGATAAGGTCAATCGCTAGACTTTGCATTTACAAGCGCACCTTCTCTTAATAAGGAAATAATTTCTTTAAGTGACCGGTTCATTTCCTGCATATTTTCATAGTTGGCATAATTGATCTGGGAATTGACCCAGCGAAGGTAGATAGCCTCATTTTCATGAGCATTCATACCTGTCATTTGTTTAAACAACTCAGGTGTAAATGGTTCGAATTGGTGTGTCATAGTATCGTATGTTTCCGTAATACGAATATATGATTTAGATGACTGAATCAGGCATAACCGTTATAAAAAAAACACTTAGGTGTTTATACTATTAACAGCTCGCAATAATTAGAAATGATACGAAGTAATTAGGCCGAAAGCCATTCTATACAGTTAATAAAAACGCTTTTAAATGATCATAATTTACTTTCATTGATGTTTTGATAGAAGGTTTGGAAAGAATGGATGATACATTCAAGGGATAACTCATTTTACTGCCTGTATTTGATTCTACGAATTCTGGAAATTTTATTGGATGAGCAGTACTTACCACAATTCCTTTCTCTGCCTGCCTGCGCTCCTTTTCCCAGGCATGCCAGGCTACAGCTGTGTGAGGATCCAGCACATAACCATATTTTGAAAATACTTCCCTGATAGTAGTGGCAGTTTCCTGGTCATTGCAAGCCACCGCATTCACTATGGTCTTTACGTTTTCCAGCTTTCCCTGGAACAATTCCATGATGCGGATAAAATTACTTGGATCAGCTACATCCATTGCATTTGATGCAGTAGCTATGGCAGGCTTGGAAACCCATTGCCCGGATTGAAAATAAGAGGGTATGATATCATTGGCATTACAGGCCGCAATAAACCGTTTTACCGGTATTCCGGAATGGTTGGCCAGGATCCCGGCACAGATATTACCAAAGTTGCCGCTGGGCACTGTAACAACAGGGGGTTCATTCCTGAACGGCCAGTATTTCCAGGCAAGAGCATAGTACACCTGCTGTGGCAACCACCTGGCTACGTTAATAGAATTGGCAGAAGTAAGAAATAATTTGCTTGTAAGCTGATTATCAGCAAAGGCTTTCTTAACAAGGGCCTGGCAGTCATCAAAGTCTCCGGCTACCTCCAGGGCATGTATATTGCCCCCTAGCGTGGTTAATTGCTTTTCCTGTACCGGGCTTACTTTTCCGGAAGGGTATAGAATAACCACATCTACATTAGGCACCTTGTAAAAGCTATTGGCCACCGCTCCACCAGTATCACCTGATGTAGCCACCAAAACGATCACTTTTTGAGTACTATCCTTGGCAAACCATGATAAGCACCGGCTCATAAACCGGGCACCTACATCTTTAAAGGCCATTGTAGGCCCGTGAAAAAGTTCCAGCACAAAGGTTCCAGGCGCCACTTCTTTTAATGGTATGGGAAAGTTGATAGTCTCCCTGATGATATTTTTTAGCACATCCGGTGCTATAGTATTTCCAACATAAGGATGAAGCATTTCATAGGCAATTTCCTCATTAGAATATGCTTCAATATTCTCTACAAGTTCATGGGGCAATTTTACAATGTGACCTGGAAAATACAGGCCTTTATCAGGTGCCTGACCTTTTATGGTAGCTTCCCTGAAATCCACCAGCGGTGATTGTCCATTTAGGCTATAGTACTGCATATTATTGTAGATCTGATTGAATAATTCCTTTTGGATTGATAGTGGTTACATAGGTATGAAAATCGATGCCGAGGCGGGTGTACACCTCCGACATCAGGTTGGCCACCTCGTTGGCTACCTGTTGTGTAGCACTCAGCATAAAGATGGAAGGCCCTGAACCAGAAATTCCGCCACCTAAAGAGCCGGCAGCCTTGCTAAGTTGTTTTACTTCATCAAAGCCGGGAATAAGAATACTTCTCAAAGGCTCTATAACTACATCCTCCAGTGAGCGGCTGATCAGTGCATGATCGTTTTTAAAAAAGCCCGCTACCAGGCCCGCCACGTTACCCCATTGCCTGATGGCATTTTTTAACAGGATCTCTTTTTTCAGGATCTGCCTGGCATCTGCAGTTTTCACTTCTATCTGTGGATGCACAACTGTAACGAATAATTCCGGTGCCGGAATGGATACAATATCCAGGGGAAAAATCGATCTGACGAGTGTAATACCACCATAAATACATGGCGCTATATTATCAGCATGCTTTACACCGGAAGCTAACTTTTCACCGTTCATGGCAAATTGAACCAAATCCTCCTTGCTGTAAATGTTTCCCAAAAGCATGTTTGCAGCCATAGCTGCACCAGCCGCACTGGCCGCACTGGAGCCTATGCCACTGCCTGGCTTTATCTTCTTTTCGGAGATCAATTCAAAGCCTATTCCATTATTGAGATTTTCCATTATGGAAAGCAGCACTACACCAGACACATTCCTGGCAGGATCCACCGGAAGACCAAAATCATCCTTATTCCATATTGTTACCGCAGGGCGATCAGTCAGTCGTAGTGTGAGGCAATCATATGGTTGATTCAAGGCAAGGCCCAGTATATCAAAACCACATACCAGGTTGGCAATAGTGCCAGGAGATTGAACAGTAACAGTCTTATTTAAATCCATTGATCCATGCATATCAGTCCTTTTGAATCTATGAGAAGTGAGAAAACCCAATTATATCCGTGCTGCCCTGACAATATCTGCAAACACACCGGAAGCAGTTACATCAGCTCCGGCACCTGCCCCTTTCACCACTAAAGGCTGTTCCGGGTAGCGGTTGGTATAAAACAGCACCACGTTGTCCTTACCATATAAATGATACAGGTTGTGAGCTGCATCGATATGCTGCAAGCCTACAGACGCCTTTCCATCCTTAAAGGAAGCAACATATTTCAGCTTTTTATTTTCACGGGAAGCCTGCTCATAAATCTGGCGAAAATGAGCTTCCTGCTTTTCCATTTCGTTATAAAAATCTTCTACACTGCCATTCATGCACGATGCCGGCAAAAAAGGGTTATTGGAAATATCTTCCATTTCCAGGGGATAACCGGCTTCACGGGCAAGAATGAGGATCTTTCGCATAACGTCAGTGCCACTGAGGTCCAGCCTGGGATCGGGCTCTGTATATCCTTCTGTCTGTGCTTGTCTTACCACACTGGAGAAGCTTTTTTCGCCATTATAATGGTTAAAGACAAAATTGAGCGTTCCGCTCAATACAGCTTCAATGGTTTGAACAGTATCGCCGCTGCTTACAAGATCATTTAAAGTATTGATCACTGGTAGACCAGCTCCTACATTGGTCTCAAAAAGGAATAAGGCATTGTACTCCCTTGCCAGGTCTTTCAGTTGCTGGTAATTTTCCAAAGAGGAGGATGCCGCTATCTTATTGCAAGCCACTACCGAAATACTTTTTCTGAAAAGGGATTCATAGGACCTTGAAACAGAATCATTGGCAGTCACATCTACAAATATGGAGTTACGTAGATTCTTGGATTGTATTTTTTGAATGAACTCCTCAAGATTCATGGGTGACCCACTATCGAGGGTTTCTGCCCATTGTGAGAGCTTTATTCCTTTATCTTCAAAAGCCATTTTACGGCTGTTGGCCAGGCCTATCACCCGCACCTGTAACCGCAAATGTTTTTGCAGGTAGTGAAACTGTTGTTCTAACTGGTTCAATAGCTTTTTGCCCACATTTCCTGTGCCTACTATAAATAAATTGATCTGCTTATAGGTGGTTTCAAAAAAATCTTCATGTAGCACGTTAATGGCTTTACGCACATCGGATGCATTGATAACAGTGGAAATATTCCTTTCAGAGGATCCCTGTGCAATGGCCCTGATATTAATACCATTACGACCCAGGGCCCCAAACATCTTTCCACTGATACCGGTATGACTTTTCATATGATCCCCGACCAGGGCCACGATAGCAAGGCCTGTCTCTATGTCTAAAGGATTGAGCCGGCCCTCCCTGATCTCAGTTCTAAATTCATCATCCACAATAGCCTTGGCATGGCGCGCAGTCCCTTCCTCAATACCCACACAAATGGTATGTTCAGATGAAGCCTGGGTAATAAAGATGACATTGATAGACTGACGGGCGAGGGCATCAAACAATCTTTTGGAAAAACCCGGTATACCTATCATGCCACTACCTTCCAGGCTGCAAAGGGCCACTTTGCTTATGCTGGATATGCCACGTATGATGCTGCCGTCTGATTGGGTATCGGATTGAATGAGTGTACCATGTAAATCCGGTTCAAAAGTATTCTTTACCCAAACCGACAGGTTTTTATTGAGTAAGGGCTGTATGGTAGGTGGATATATAACCTTGGCGCCAAAATGCGAAAGCTCCATAGCTTCCTGGAAAGAAATATTATCAATGGTCCTGGCATGGGGAACGAGCCTTGGATCGGCCGTCATCATTCCGGGAACATCGGTCCAGATTTCAACAGACGCAGCACTGACGGCAGCACCAACAAGAGCTGCGGTGTAGTCAGACCCTCCCCGACCCAGGGT
>JAEZLJ010000086.1 GCA_023415275.1 Bacteroidota bacterium | reverse complement strand
CCGCAGCACAGTGGGCAGCATGACGGAGATCTATGATTACTTACGACTGCTTTTTGCCCGGGCCGGCAAAACCATTTCTCCAGTTTCAGGCCGCGTGGTGAAAAAGGATGATGTGAAAGATGTGCTGGACCAGATCACCCACCTGAAAGCAGGTAGCAAGGCTTTTATTCTTTCCGCTTTTAAACAGCATCGCAACAGGGATGAAAGAGAGGAATTGAACATATTGATGCAAAAGGGTTTTAGCCGCATTTATGTTTCCCCTTTTTCCCATGTTCAAAAGGAAAACCCTGTGAAACAAGGCAAAACATACCATATTGAAGAACTGCTGTCTTCCCCTGAAGATTTTATGGCTGCCTTTGCCTATCCTGAGAATGTATATGTGCTGATAGACCGCATTGTGGTCAAAGATTTTGATGAAGATGATATTCACAGGCTTTCCGATTCCATTGGCACTGCATTTTATGAAGGGGAGGGAGATGTGTACCTGGAGGTGGATGGAGAAAAGCTGATCTCTTTCAATAACAGGTTTGAGCTTGACGGCATCAGCTTTGAGGAGCCTTCTCCCAATTTGTTATCATTCAACAATCCTTATGGCGCCTGTCCCACCTGCGAGGGATTCTCCCTGGTGCTGGGAATTGATGATGACCTGGTGATACCCAATAAACTTTTGAGTGTGTATGAAGGTGCCGTGGCTCCCTGGAAAGGAGAAAAGCTAGGCAAGTGGAAAGAAGACTTTATACGCAATGCCCGCAAGTTCGATTTTCCTGTTCATAAGGCTATTGCCGATCTTACGGCCGAACAATACAGGATTTTATGGGAAGGAAACCAGTTTGTTTACGGCATTAATGACTTTTTTAAAGAAGTGGAGCAAAACCTTTATAAGGTTCAGTACAGGGTTATTCTAAGCCGCTACAGGGGCAGGACCCTTTGTCCTGATTGCCATGGCTACAGGCTTCGCAAAGAAGCCCTTTACATCAAAATAAACGGAAAGCATATAGGTGAACTGAGTGAAATGCCCATTCGTGATCTCCGCGTATGGTTTGACCATGCTTCTAAAGAATTTACACCCTACGAAGCCCAGGTGGCTAAAAGAATACTTATAGAGATCAATCACCGCATTGATACCATGTTAAGTGTGGGCCTTGGATACCTGTCGCTTAATCGCTTAGCCAATACACTCAGTGGAGGGGAAAGCCAGCGCATACAGCTTACCCGCAGCCTGGGCAGCAACCTTACTAATTCATTGTACATACTTGACGAGCCTTCCATTGGCCTGCATCCCCGTGATACCCACAACTTGATCAGCGTGCTGAAAGAATTACGCGATCTTGGCAATACAGTTGTAGTAGTAGAGCATGATGAGATGATGATGAGGGAGGCGGACCACATCATAGATATGGGTCCACTGGCCTCGCACCTGGGAGGAGAAGTGATCGCTGAAGGTGACTACCAGGCCATCGTGAAGAATCCTGAAAGCCTGACTGGAAAATATTTAAAAGGAGAGCTCAGTATTGACGCACCTGCCAGGGTAAGAAAATGGAATGAATCGATCATTGTAGAAGGTGCCCGGCAGCATAACCTGAAAGATATCACGGTTGAATTCCCACTGAACGTACTTTGCGTAGTCAGTGGCGTGAGCGGCAGCGGTAAAACCACCCTGATCAAGCATATACTTTACCCTGCCCTTAAAAAGTTGCAGGGAGAAGCAGCGGATAAAGTCGGCTTTCACAGGAATTTGAAAGGAAATACAGATTCCATTTCCAGCGTGGAAATGGTAGATCAGAATCCTATCGGTAAATCTTCCCGCAGCAATCCTGTTACTTATATAAAAGCCTGGGACAATATCCGCGACCTGTTCTCATCCCAGCCTTTGAGTAAAATGCGTGGTTTTCAGCCCAAGCATTTTTCTTTCAATGTTGATGGTGGCCGCTGTGATGCCTGTAAGGGAGAAGGAGAGAAAATAGTGGAAATGCAATTTTTAGCCGATGTACACCTGACATGCGAGGTCTGTCATGGAAAGAAATTCAAGGAGGAAGTGCTGGAAGTGCAATACAAAGGCAAAAATGTGTATGAAGTATTGGAAATGAGTGTGGATGAAGCCATCGAGTTTTTTAAGGATGAAAAAAATATCAGCGGATGCATCAAGCCATTGAGTGATGTAGGGCTGGGTTATGTGAAACTGGGCCAATCTTCGGATACCCTTTCCGGTGGTGAGGCACAAAGGGTGAAGCTGGCTTCATTCCTGGGTAAAGGAAAAAGCCTTGGCAAGATCCTCTTCATATTTGACGAACCAACCACAGGGCTGCATTTTCATGATATTAAAAAGTTGCTGGCATCCTTTAATGCCCTTATTGACCAGGGCCATTCCATTATTGTAATAGAACACAATACCGACGTAATAAAGAGTGCAGACTGGGTGATAGACCTGGGTCCCGAAGCAGGAGCAGGTGGAGGTCATCTTGTGTTTGAAGGAAAGCCTGCCGACCTGAAAAAGATCAAGGAGAGCAGGACCGGCCAGTTCTTATGACAGCTATCATAAAAAATATTGAAAGAATTTGTTGAGCCCCTATTGCAATGTTTGAAAATTCATTTTATGTTTGTACAATCCTCTCATATCCCTTGGAAATGACCTTCTGAATTACAATACCTTCTCGAAATCCTCACCCAATTTTCCTCTGACAGCCGTTTAACTGATTTTTTAAACTTAAACGCATTTCCATGAGAAGGATCTTTACTTACTCTTTAGCACTCGCATGTTCTTTTGTAACTGTAAAAGGTTACAGTCAGACACTTAATGAATTAAGCAACACTGCTTGTAACTACATCAATTTTACAGGGGCTGAAAGCGAGAATTTCAACAATGGTTCTACTACCAGTTTATCAGGTTTTTTCGGAACAGGATGGACAAAAGTTATACAGGGATCAAACGAGTACATAAGCGTTCCAGCGGCCACAGAAGGAACTACTTATTCGTTAACCACACGTTCTTATACAACGTTTGCCAACACACTGAACCTGAAATTCAATATTTCGGGTAGTTCTAAAGTTTCCTCTTACTCTATTTATGTTCAGACAGCTACCTCTACTACCTTGTTGGGTACTGTTTCTCATGGATCTAACGGAGTAACAGGCGATCAATGCCTCCAGATCAACAACTGGAGCGTTTTTAATCAAACCTTCCGTTTCGTGATCAATTTCACCACCGATGCAGGAACTGATGGTCGTGGCACCCTGAACTTTGACAACTATGCGCTTACCAATGTGATAGCAGCTGCGCAGCCTCTGCCTGTACATTTTGGCCGTTTTGATGTGAAAGCGGTTAATGGCGGTGTGGGATTGACATGGGCTATTGATATGGAAGATAACGTAAAGGGTTACGAGATCCAAAGAAGTGGTGATGGCCGTGGCTTTACTACAATTGGCTTTGTAGCTGCAGGTTTTGAAAAATCCTATAGCTATGTGGATAGCAAACCTTTATCTACCGGATTTTACAGGATCAAATCCGTAGATAACGATGGCAAATACATGTACAGCATCGTGGTGGTTTACAAAGGCGGTCAGTTTGCCGTTCCTTTAAAAGCTTACATGTCATCAAAGAACACAATGACCGTACAGCATAATGAAGCTGTAAGTGGCAGCTTGTTAAGCATCAGTTCTGCTGATGGCAGGTTGGTGAAATCAATGGTTCCCAACTCAGGCAGCCAGCAAACACTGGTAGATCTTTCAACAGCTAAGCCAGGTCTTTACCTCGTGCGCTTTGAAAACGGTATCGGTGGTGCAGAAACCCTGAAAGTAATCAAGCAATAAGCTGAATATCTTTATACCAAAGGCCGGAGACTATGGTTAACATAGTCTCCGGCCTTTTTGTTGGCAATTGTCTCATTACTTATTACAAGCTTAATAATTGAATAGTGCCTGTGTGAGGCTATTTAATTATCCTTTTCAGCCATTTCAGATCACATGGATAGTCTTCCAAAGGCCTGGGAAAAAGGCCAGGTTCCTTTATAGATAAACAATAGATATTCCATAGATATTACATAGATATCCCATAGATATTCCAACGCTTATAGGGTTGGAACATCCCTGGAATATCCTCGGGACATCCTTGCGATAATCCTGGAATAACCAGGGAGGATCTTTAACTTAATCATTCAAATCCTGCGTCTTTATATAGTCTTTGCTGTAATTAAATGCGGCTGCACTATAGGATATATACATGCTGTGCTGGATATGATAACGAAGCAGGCAGCAGGAAGCATAAAAAAAAGGCTGTTTCGTAGGTAACGAAACAGCCTTTTTTGATGGTGAATGGAAAGGTCTTATCGAAGCCGGTCCATGCTTTTAATCAGTTTTTCATCCTTCCAGATGCCCCGGGCAGCCAGGATATAACTCCCCAGCACGGCAAAATGAAAGATGCACCATAAGGCAATGACACTATTGCCAAAATTGGTCATCTCCATAAAGTACATGGCCAATAGAATAATGGTAAGAAATATGCCCAGGTAGCAAAGCTTTAATTGCAGCTTCCTGTTGTCATAAAGAAAAATGGTAACAAAGCCCAGGGCGCCTGTAACTACGGTAATAATACTTAACCAGATAGTGGTGGTGGCATCCAGCGGAACACTCGTAGGTACAGCATCTTTCAAATAATCGCCATTGGCAAAAGGAAAGCGGAAGGTGATGGCACAAAAAGCAGCCACCAGTAATAACCAAATGCTTTGAATTCTTTGGATCATATATGTCAGTTTAGCTTAATTCAGGGTAAAGTGGAAACTGCTGCATGAACTCATGCACTTCTTTGGATACAGAGCTTACAGTTTGCGCATCATCAATATTCATAAGCACCCTATCAATAAGGTCAACCACTGTTTGCATATGGGTTTCTTTCATGCCCCTGGTGGTAATAGCCGGCACGCCCACACGGATACCTGAGGTAACAAAGGGGCTTTTATCGTCAAAAGGCACCGCATTCTTATTTAAGGTGATGTGCGCCTTATCCAATGTTTCCTGCGCTTTTTTACCTGTTATATTCTTATTGCGCAAATCGATCAGCATCAGGTGATTGTCAGTGCCACCACTGATGATATTGTAGTCTTTAGCTACAAGTGCCTTAGCCATGGCCTGTGCGTTGGACTGCACCTGGCGGGCATAGCTGGTAAATTCATCGCTTAATATTTCGCCAAAGGCTATGGCCTTGGAAGCGATCACATGTTCCAATGGCCCGCCCTGGATACCGGGGAATACCGCCATATCCATCAGGTGGCTCATCATGCGGATATTTCCTTTTGGATCCTTTACGCCAAAGGGGTTTTCAAAATCTTTACCCATCAGGATGATGCCGCCCCTGGGGCCTCTTAATGTTTTGTGCGTGGTAGAGGTAACAAAATGGCAATGGTCAAATGGTGATGCCAGCAATCCCTTGGCAATAAGGCCTGCAGGATGGGCAATATCTGCCATTACAAAAGCGCCTACTTCGTCAGCTACTTTGCGAATGCGGGCATAGTCCCAGTCGCGGCTATAAGCTGAAGCTCCGCAGATGATCAGTTTGGGTTGTTCCTTGCGGGCCACTTCTTCAAGCTGCTCATAATTCACCAGGCCTGTATCCTGGTGCACACCATAAAAGAAAGGCTGGTATAGCTTGCCACTAAAGTTTACAGGAGAACCATGCGTGAGGTGACCACCCATGCTCAGGTCGAGGCCCAGGATCTTATCGCCCGGCTTCAATACCGCAAGCAGCACCGCTGCATTGGCCTGTGCCCCGCTATGCGGTTGCACATTGGCATATTCGCAATTGAACACCTGCTTGATGCGGTCTATGGCCAGTTGCTCTGTTTCATCCACAAATTCACAACCACCGTAATACCTTCTGCCCGGATAGCCTTCTGCATATTTATTGGTCATTACATTACCCATGGCCTGCATCACTTGCAGAGAGGTAAAGTTTTCAGAGGCGATCAATTCTATCCCGTTGCGCTGACGTTGTAATTCCTTTTGAATAATGTCAAAAACAAGTTGATCTCTTTGCATGCTGATTGATTATGGTTCTTTTGTTCAAGGAGGTGAAACAACAAAATTTAATGGCCTGTAAACCGTTTTATCACCAGTTATATGGTGCAAAAATAAGTGTGTGCTGCCAAGTAAAGGCATTTGATTGGTTTAATATAAAATCAGTAATTTCGACCGCTTCTTTTTGTTGTATAATCAATGAAAAATGGTGGAAGTGTTTGGAGCGGTGCATAATGCCCACCAAAAAAATTATCAATGAAAGCAATTATTCCGTTAGCAGGTGCTGGCACTAAATTAAGGCCTCATACTTATACTCAGCCCAAAGCCCTGATACCCCTGGCCGGGAAGACAGTACTGAGTATCATAGTGGACCAGTTAAAAGAAGCAGGGATCAATGAATTTATCTTCATCGTTGGCTACCTGGGTGAAAAGATTCAGGATTACGTAAAGGCCAACTATCCCACGATCACTGCTCACTTTGTATATCAGAACGACAGGCAGGGTATAGGACATGCGGTGCGTCTGACACGCAACATCGTGGATAACGATGAAATACTGATCGTGTTGGGAGATACAATATGCGATTATAATGTGCGGGCAGTGATCAACAGCAATACTTCTATGATAGGTGTGCGAAAAGTGGATGACCCCCGGAACTTTGGTGTGGCGGAAATAGATTGCGACGCCAACATTACCCACCTGGTAGAAAAGCCACATATTCCCAAATCCAATATGGCCCTGGTAGGGATATACAAGATCAAAGAAACGGAGATGCTGTTTCAATGCCTGGAGGCGAACATCAAGCAGGGTATTAAAACACACGGTGAATACAGTATAACAGATGCCCTGGATTGCATGATACAAAATGGGGCACAGGTCAATGCCTTCAAGGTGGACAGCTGGTTTGACTGCGGCAAGCGGGAAAGCCTGCTGGAATCTAATGCCACTTTGTTGAAAAAATTTGGCGCGAAGGCAGAACTACGACCTGAATATGAGAATACGGTGTTGATACAGCCGGTGAGCATTGGCAAGGGATGCACTATTAAAAATTCTATTGTAGGCCCCAATGCTACTATTGGTGACGATACGACCATTGACTTTTCCATTGTCAAGAACTCCATTATAGGATCCTTCTCCAATCTTTTTGATATAGTGCTGGATGATTCTCTTATTGGCAGCGATACTACCATCAGGGGAGAGACCAGGTCATTGAATATTGGTGATAACACCGATATTGACCTGGGCTGATATTTACTGCGATCATATAGCCAGGTATATGTGGGCAATATTGAAAACGCTCATTTATTTTTACGTATGTTCTCAAACAGGATCACTGAATTATTTCATATTCAATACCCTATTGTGCAGGCCGGCATGATCTGGGCATCGGGCTGGAAACTGGCAAGCGCTGTGAGCAATGCCGGCGGACTAGGCCTGATAGGTGCGGGCAGCATGTATCCCGAAGTGTTAAGGGAACATATTCGCCAATGCAAGGCGGCTACTGGCAAGCCTTTCGGTGTAAACGTGCCCTTGCTTTATCCAGACCTGGATAGGCACATCCAGGTAATTATCGAAGAAGGGGTAAAAATAATATTTACATCTGCAGGCAATCCGCGAACATGGACCTCTCATCTGAAGGAAAATAATATGAAGGTGGTTCACGTTGTAAGCAGTAGCAAGTTTGCACTTAAGGCGCAGGAAGCGGGCTGCGATGCGGTGGTAGCTGAAGGTTTTGAAGCAGGTGGGCATAATGGCAGGGAAGAAACCACAACCATGGTGTTGATACCCGCAGTAGCGGGTTCGGTAAACATTCCGGTAATAGCTGCCGGTGGTATAGCTACCGGCAGGCAAATGCTGGCAGCCATGGTATTAGGCGCTGAAGGTGTGCAGGTAGGAACAAGATTCGTGGCCAGCGAGGAAGCTTCCTCTCATGTAAATTTTAAAGAGGCGGTGGTGCATGCAGCAGAAGGAGACACCCAATTGTCATTAAAGAAGCTGACGCCGGTGCGACTTTTGAAAAACAAGTTCTTCCAGCAGGTGCAGGAAGCTGAAGCCAGGGGTGCTTCAAAAGAAGAGCTGCAAATTTTATTAGGGAGGGCCAGGGCCAAGGCAGGCATGCATGAAGGTAACTTGGATGAGGGAGAACTGGAGATAGGACAGGTGAGTGCCTTATTACATGATATACTTCCTGCCGGAGATATTGTCCGCACCCTATGGAAGGAATTTAAAGAGGGGCTGGCAAATCCGCTAAATAATACTAAATTTATCTATGAAGATTAAAGGGAATAGATGATGATCACCTTTTAATAGAAAACCATGAAATTGAAAATACTGCTTGTCACTGCTGCGTTTTGCTTCACTGCTTTGTTTTGCCGCGCTAATGCTACGCCGGGAACAGGGATTGAAAACACTTCGAAAAAAGATATTGCCGGGGGTGTGATACACTCTGAAACACATAAGCCAATTAGCAATGTGAACGTGGTAGCCTATTCCAGCTCTAAGAAAGAAAAGGTAGCCATGACAGATGGTAATGGAAATTATTTTTTTACGGACCTGAAGCCGGGAACCTATAAACTGGTGTTTGAAAAAGATGGATTTAAAAAAGTAACAAGAGAAAAGGTCACCATCAGGCCTGAAGAGGGCTGCCAGTTGAATGTGGAGATGTCAGAGAATGACCATTTTCAAATATTACCCGGATTGTTGTTTACGGATTTTGAATAACCGGTTCTGAACTTTTTGAAAACTGGGATGTATGAATAACATCCCAGTTTTTTTTATTATGCCGTAATAAGGAAACAGAAGTTGCCTCCCATTGATGCTCAAATCTTTTATCTGCAAAATAAGGCCAGGCCTCATGAAAGATTGATTTACTCATGTCCCTTGTGGCAATGGTGATATGTGGTGTAAAGGGCCTGCTCTCCGCTTTGATGTGATATTCATTTTTATTTGCCAGGAAGTTTTCAACAGTTTTTTTTAAAGCATTTAATAGATCATTAGGCTTCACATCAATATAAATGGTGCGGGGCTTAAAGGCTCCAAACTGGTAAGTGTTGATGTGGAATGGATACTGTTGGCGACAGATAAGATCCAGGTCTTGTATGAGCATTGTTTCTTTAATTGCATCTTCCCAAAAAGGAGCTACCAAAGTGATGTGTGCCGGAGATTTTAATCCTACCCTGCATTCGTATCGTTGCTGCATCATTTGTTTGTAGGCCAGGATCTTTTCATTCAATGCGGCAGGAAGCACATGGGCAATGAAATACATTTCCATATTGGTGCTGTTTACATACAGCATGAAGTTAGGCAAGGAATGTAAAACAAAAGAACTCCAAAAAGGAGCTCTTTTGATGAGGTGCTACAATTTATGACAAGCCTCTTCAATCATTATTGATATTGAAATCATCTCCGGATTTGGTAACAGTGAAATCTTTTTTCTCCTTTAAGAATGATTGGTATTTACGAAAAACTGATTCTGGTTGTTCGGTATGGTTGATGAACAATTTCCCGGATTTGTATTCGATAACGTAGTCTTTGTTTTTATCGATCAACCCATCCTCAGAAAGACCATCCAGGAATTTCTTGTAAGCTGTCATTTCCTTCCTGGCCTTTTCAATACTTTCCTGGGCTTGTTTCATAGATTTTTCTACCTGTGGCTTGATCTGTTTAAGATTGTTTTGGATCTTTTCCATATCAACTGTTTTGGCTTTTTCCAGCTCTTTATGGATCTTATCCCAGTCAACCCTGGCCACAGAATTTTCTATATCAGCTTTCATTTTATCGAAATCTACTGCTTTTAGATTTTTATCCAGAGCAGCCTTCATTTTTTCTTCATCCAATTCTTTTAAAGCTTTCTGAACATCTGCATTGATTTTAGCGGCATCCACTTCTTTCATGGCCTGGGCTATCTCTTCCTGCATTTTCTTGGTGTCTATCTGCAGGTTCCGGGTGGCCTCCTGGATCTCTTTTTCCATTTTACTGAAGTCTATATCCTTCATAGAGCGATCAACTTCAGCTTTGCTTCTCTCCAACTCCTCTATCGCTTCGTCAATATTCCTGATCTTTCTGCCACGATCCGGTAAAGTATCGTTGTGATTGGCTTGAGTTTTTAAAGGTGATTGTTGAAACGCAAAAGCCGTGTACACAACAAGGGCGGCTAATGCCAGGAAGGGTATTCTTTTTACTAATAAGGTCGTATTCATAAACAAGGTTTTTTGATTAACGAAACATTTCGTATCAAATGTACGATTCATTTCGTAAAACCTAATTTACTCATGTATTTTCCAATTTCTTTAACGTCTGATCCATTTAGCCATTTCTTTCCAGCTTGGTTTTTTACCATAAAGCAAGATGCCTGTGCGGTATATTTTAGCGCTTAGCCAGGTGGTGAAAAGGAAACCGATCACCAGGCATAGCATGGATAATCCAAGTTCCCAGTAGGCTACTGTGCTGGGCACGCCGAATGGCACCCTTGACATCATGACGATGGGAGAGAAGAATGGAATGATACTACTCCATTTGGCCAATGCACTGGTAGGATCATTGATTGAGTTGATCATAATAATAATGGCAATGACGATGGGCATGGTGATAGGAAAAGTAAGGCTTTGTGCATCCTGGGCGTCTTCATTCACTGCACTACCCACTGCTGCAAACAGGGCAGCATAAAACAAATAACCTCCAATGAAATAGAAAATGAAACAGCCTATCACCAATGGCCAGTTAACAGAAGAAAGTGATACCTGTGCATTGGCAATGGTCTTGATAGCTTCAGAAGTTTGGGCAGAAGAGCCAGACATCTGGTTGCCCTGTGCCTGCACTTGTTGCAGTACTTCAGCGGGGATAAAAGACATCATTACACTACTGATGCCAAAGATCAACACGATCCATATCAGGAACTGTGTTAATCCTACAGCGCCAATACCTAAGATCTTACCCATCATCAGCTGGAAGGGCTTCACAGATGATATAACTACTTCGGCTATCCGGTTGGTCTTTTCTTCCATCACCCCTCTCATTACCATTACACCATACACAAATAACGTGATGTAGATAAGAAAGGCTGTGAGATACCCAATGCTGCTGGCCAGGTTAAAGTCAGACCGCGTGCTGTTTCCCATTTCACCTTTCTTTACTGATTCAACAGAAGTAAGATCTGCCTGTTTCTTTAGATCATCAATGCGCCTGGGATCAATTTTTAATGAATCTGCTATGATATTATTTTCCAGGGCGGCTGATATATCTTTTTCTATCTGGTCATTGGCAAAGCGGCTAAGGCTTTTTTCCGTAATGACCTTAAAATTATTGGTTTGATTGATGCCAGTGTGAGGAGGATATAATAATGCCGAGTACCCCTTAGAATGGAAATTGCTTGTATCTATATCATTCCGGAAATCATAGCTGACAGATTTACTTCCTTCGAGGTTGGATTTCAGTATGCCATGAGGGTCCACCACCGCTATCTTTTCATTCCTGATGTTCTTTACAGTAACAAATATGACGGTGCCAATGATCCCTACAAACAGTAAGGGCGTGAGTATAGTGGATAATATAAAGGTCTTCTTACGTACGCGGCTCAGGTATTCGCGTTTGATGATGAGTGCAGTTTTGTTCATGGTAATGATTTAAGCAGGTATGTTTTGGAATTGCCTGGCGGCCGGCGTGCCCTCCACCAATTGAATAAAGATCTCGTTCAATGAGGGTAGTATTTCCTGGAAGGAATGGATAGAACTATTTTGATTGATATAATGACGCAATACATCATTCGTGCTATAGCCGTCGTGAATCTTTACGATCAATGAATGATCTTCATTCTCCCTTATCACCTCGAATATATTATTATCAACAGGGGTTGAATAAGCATCCAATCCTATTTTATATAAGTTCTGCTTGAATTGCTGCTTGACTTCCTTTACACTTCCATCGAGTATTTTCTGGCCTTTATTTACAAGGACTATCTGGTCGCATATTTCTTCCACCTGTTCCATGCGGTGTGTACTGAATATGATGGTAGCACCTTTTTTGGCCAGCTTATAGATCTCTTCTTTAATGATATTGCTGTTAACCGGATCCAGGCCACTAAAGGGCTCATCCAGGATAATAAGTTTGGGATTGTGGAGCACAGTTGTTACAAACTGAAGTTTCTGCGACATGCCCTTGGAAAGGTCTTCTACTTTCTTGTTCCACCAGCTTTGCATTTCCAGCTTGATAAACCATTCCTTGATCAGGCGTAAAGCTTCATTTTTTTCAAGACCTTTCAATTGAGCAAGATACAGGGCATGCTCACCAATGTTCATTTTTTTGTAAAGCCCTCTTTCCTCTGGCATATAACCAATCTGCTCCACATCTTTCATGGCATCGAATGGAGCGCCTTTGAACAAAATGCTTCCGGAATCAGGATATAATATTCCGGTGATCATTCTTAGTAAGGTGGTCTTGCCGGCACCGTTGGGGCCTAACAGTCCAAATATGGTTCCTGGTTCCACAGAAAAGCTGATATCATCCACAGCTTTTTGAGTGGCGTAATACTTTTTTAGATTATGGAGTTCTAATAAGGCCATGCAGAAAGATTTGTATAGTAAATATAAAATGACAGTGACGTCGACGGTTTAAAATTATACCAAACGGTCTATTGTGCATACAAAAGGAGTATAAGCACTAGTGAACAATTTTAGTTTGTCTTTCCTGTGATGACTGCAATGCGATTGGCAATTCTTTCACCATCCATGGCGGCGCTGACAATGCCACCTGCATAGCCTGCGCCTTCACCGCAGGGAAAGAGACCTCTAATTTGTGGATGCTCAAGGCTTTCATCATCACGAGGGATGCGGACAGGTGAAGAGGTCCTGGATTCTGTGGCTACCACCACTGCTTCATTCGTCAGGTACCCTTTCATCTTTTTTCCAAACTCAATAAAGGCAGCCTGTAATGATTGAAAAATGAATGAAGGGAGTACTTCCTTTAAATTCACCGTATGTATGCCGGGCAGATAACTGCAACCTGGTAAACTGGAGGAAGTTTTATTTTTAGTAAAGTCTTCCAGGCGCTGGGCAGGGGCTACCAGGCGGCCACCCCCGGCAGCAAAAGCTTTTTGCTCCACTGATCGCTGAAAATACATGGCAGCCAAGGGACCATACTGATGAAAAGGTGTCATGTTTTTTTCATCAACCGTTACTACCATGCCGCTGTTGGCATAAGGGTTATTTCTTTTAGAAGGTGACCAGCCATTGACCACGATCTCGTTAGGATTGGTGGCCGCCGGTGCAATGATACCACCGGGGCACATACAAAATGAAAACACGCCCTTACCCTGCACCTGCTGCACCAGGCTGTAGGAGGCGGGTGGCAGGTAGTCGCCGCGTGAGGGACAATGATATTGAATAGAATCAATCAGTGATTGTGGATGCTCCACTCTTACACCCAGGGCAAATGGTTTTGATTCTATCAATATTTTCCTGGCGTGTAATAATTCAAATACATCCCTGGCAGAGTGGCCCGTAGCCAGAACCACCGCATCTGCACTAATTGAATCACCATCACTGCATTGCACGCCTGTGATATGGCCCTCCTTTATATGAAGGTCAGACACTTTCTTTTCAAACAGCACCTGCCCACCACAATCGTTGATCTTTTCCCGGATGGCAGTGATAATATGGGGAAGCTTATTGGTGCCGATATGTGGGTGTGCTTCATATAATATAGATTCAGCAGCACCAAAGTGAAAAAGGATACTTAGTATGCGATTGATATCACCTCTTTTATTGCTGCGGGTGTAAAGCTTGCCATCGCTGTAAGTGCCTGCACCGCCCTCTCCAAAGCAATAGTTACTTTCAGGATTCACTACGCCTTCTTTATTAATAGCGGCCAGGTCGCGTCGCCTGGCACGAACATCCTTGCCTCTTTCCAAAACTATCGGCCTGATGCCATGCTCTATCAATCGCAAAGCTGTGAAGAGTCCTGCGGGCCCTGCTCCAATTACGATCACTTGCACATCTGAATGGGTTACATCCTGCAATACCAATGGAACAAGGGTCCTGGTATGATAAGGTTCATCTATAAAAGTATTGATAGAAAGATTGATCCAGGGTTGCCTGCCTCTTGCATCTATTGATCTTTTATGAATATGGAAGCCAGAGATTTTTTCTTGTGATACACCGGCAGATAAAGCAAGCGCTTTTTTTATATGTGCTTCATCTGCAGCTTCTGAGGGCAGAAGCTTAAGGCTGATCTTTTGTTGCATGTGTCAGGTTTTTATCCCGAAATGAATAACCATGCAAAAATGGAGGAAGAGTTTGGCAAATGAACACAACAGCTTCTTAATTTCCATATTAATAATGATTCTTGTCAGGTAAATAGAAGAGTTGGGCTTTTTATACTTGTAATACTATAAAATGTTCGTAGATTGAAAGGGAAAAATGCGTAAACTGGTATCATCTTCGGGTAGTAAAAATTCTCAGATATAAAAATTTTTTTTTCGCATGCTTTTTTAGATATTCGCTTTCCTGTCCTAAAAAAATTTTTTTTTACACACTCTGTGAAAAACCTATCTGAATAAATTTGTAACTCAATATAAAAACTGCTTTGGCGTACATGGAGAAAAATGCAGAACTTGTTTGGTCCAATTGTTTATCTATCATAAAAGATATCGTAGAATGGCAGCATTTTAAGACATGGTTTGAACCTATCCAACCCGTTCTATTAAAAGAGAACGTTTTGATCATCCAGGTGCCCAGCCAGTTCTTTTATGAATATTTGGAAGAGCACTATGTGAACCTGTTGGCCAAAACATTAAAAAGAGAGTTAGGAAAAGAGGCACGCCTGGAATACCGCATTATGGTTGACGGCGGAAATACCCGCAACAAGCCGGTGACGGTAGATATGGCGGGGCATTCGTATAAATCTTTTACCAATAATGAAATGGACTTCCCGCTGGTGATCAATACGCCTGTAAAAAATCCTTTTGTTATTCCGGGGTTGAAGAAAATGCATATCGACCCACAACTTAACCCCAATTATACATTAGAGTCTTATATAGAAGGTGATAGCAACAGGGTAGCCCGCAGGGCTGGTAAAACGGTTGCAGAAAAACCTGGCGCCAATTCTTTCAATCCATTGGTGATCTATGGTGGCGTTGGTTTGGGAAAGACACACCTGGCACAAGCCATAGGAAATGAGGTGAAAAGACTGCAGCCTAACAAGGTGGTGTTATATGTGAGCTCAGAAAAGTTTATCAACCAGTTTGTTGATCATAGCCGCAATAATGCCATCAATGATTTTATTCATTTCTATCAATTGATAGATGTATTGATCATTGATGATGTGCAGTTCTTTAACAGGGCTGAGAAATCACAGGATGCATTCTTTGCCATCTTCAATCATTTGCATCAATCAGGCAAGCAGTTGGTATTGACCTCTGATAAATCGCCCAAGGATCTTGAAGGTGTCCAGGAAAGATTATTAAGTCGCTTCAGGTGGGGATTAAGTGCCGACATTCAAATGCCGGATTATGATACACGTATAGAGATCCTGGAGCGTAAGATGAAGAATGACGGGTTGGAAATGCCTAAAGAAGTGGTGAAGTATATAGCTTATAATATCAACACCAATATTCGCGAACTGGAAGGTGCACTGATTTCCTTATTGGCACAATCTTCGCTTAACCGAAGGGAAATTGACCTAGACCTTGCCAAAAAAGTGTTGCGAAACTTTGTAAAAACATCCAGTAAAGAAATTACCATCGATACCATTCAGAAAATGGTTTGTGATTATTTCGATGTGCCTTATGATAAGCTGTTACAGAAAACGCGTAAGCGTGAGATTGTACAGGCCAGGCAGATCACTATGTATCTTGCAAAAGCATTTACCAAGAATTCATTAAAGACCATCGGCGAGCATTTTGGTGGACGTGATCATACTACGGTGATACACTCCTGCCAGACGGTGAAGGACTTGATGGATACTGATGGCACCTTTCGTGACAGTGTTATGGAGCTACAACAAAAAGTGCAGTTAGCAGCTATGTAATAGATTGATCTTATTATAGTAGGCCCCAAATTCTGAAGTAAATATTTTAGAATTTGGGGTTTATTTTTTTCAGTAATTACGGTGATATCCCTATTTTTGCAGCCCTTGCAAATGAGGTGAGGGAATTGTGGGCAAAGGGTGAGGTGGATGAGTGGCTGAAATCAACGGTTTGCTAAACCGTCGTAGGGCCTTAAAGCTCTACCGAGGGTTCGAATCCCTCCCTCACCGCTGGACACGGGAAGTAGCGCAGGCCGGTAGCGCACCTGGTTTGGGACCAGGGGGTCGCAGGTTCGAATCCTGTCTTCCCGACTAAAAAGAAAAAGCCTCTGGTGGTAACCAGAGGTTTTTCTTTTAGTACTATACCTGAGTGCTGGCTAAGCACAAGAAATAAAGGGTATTACCACCTAAATAATAATAAGCGGTGAGAATAAATATGTTTTTATTCTCTCTACATCATTCTTATTTCTTCATTGCCTCTCTCACCTTAGGGGCGATTTTCGTTCCAAATAACTCTATGGATTTCATCAAAG
Source organism: Bacteroidota bacterium (assembly GCA_023415275.1). Taxonomy (GTDB): domain Bacteria; phylum Bacteroidota; class Bacteroidia; order Chitinophagales; family Chitinophagaceae; genus Flavisolibacter. The sequence goes on along the minus strand of JAEZLJ010000086.1, from coordinate 75,965 downwards.
AGGCATGCGATGGCCCACCAACATCCATATGCGCAGAGAAGCGGGTGAGGCCAAATAATTGTTCCATGGCAAGGATTTTGTCAACGGCCTCATTCACATCACCAATCACAAGGTGGCCCTGTGGTTTTCTTCCCTGTTCAAACTGTTGCACCTGGTAGGGGGGCCATCCTCTGTCACGACCTATGCGGTTCATCTGGGCTGCATATACAGGGTAATAGGCATCGGCTACTTCTTTGCTGTTCTCTCCAAAGAAAGCATGCATGTGCACACCAACCTGCATGACATTTGAGTCATGACCAAAATGTTCATATGCTTTGCGGTAATAATCAAACAAAGGTTTGAACTGTGAGGGGCTGCCACCAATGATGGCAAATATGATAGGCAAGCCAAGCCTTCCGGCACGTAGCACGGAGGCAGGAGTGCCACCCACTGCTACCCAAATATCCAAATGCTCACCTGTGGCTCGTGGATAGATAGCCTGGTTCACCAATGGCGCCCTGAATTCACCCTTCCAGTTGACCTCGGGGTGCTTGTTGATCTCAACCAGCAGGTTAAGTTTTTCTTCAAATAATGCATCATAGTCCTTAAGATCATATCCATATAAGGGGAAGGATTCAATAAAGCTTCCTCTACCAACCACCAGTTCTGCTCTTCCGCCCGAGATAAGGTCTATGGTAGCAAAACTTTGATATAAGCGCACTGGATCGGATGAACTCAACACGGAAACTGCGCTTCCCAATTTAATATTCCTGGTTACCGTAGCCGCTGCAGCAAGGATGATCTCCGGGGTGGATACGGCATAATCAGCACGGTGGTGTTCACCAATACCAAAAAAATCTAGTCCCACTTCATCCATTAATTTGATCTCTTCTATTAATTCCTGTAATCGTTGCTGTGTAGATGCTATTACGCCATTGTTGTCGATATGCTGGTCACCAAACATGCCAATGCCTAATTCCATATGAATACCATTTTAGCAAAGGTACTTAGGTAATATGCATGTTCGTTGATGAAAGGAGCCAGGTTGAACCCTGGTAGAGGCAATCTGTTAATTTAGAATGGAATGATAGGAGATATCAATGGCTGGGAGTAATGGAACCACCATTAAAGTAAAATATCGTGGCTGACAAATAGGAGCTTATCCCCTAAAGTAATTTAGGAATTTCCAGCAAATCAGTAAAGATCTTTTTACCCTTTGAGCTTGCTACATTCACCATTTCATCGGCACCAGCTGATGCACCTCCGATCCTTAAGACTGCATCGCAATGGTCGATCAACTGAATGGCTACAGGGTGAAACATTGAGTTAAAAATATCATCTCCTATAGCTTTCGATCCGGCAGCTTCAATAAGTGGAAGGGCAAACCATTCACCTAATACCGGTAGATGACCCAGTTGGTATAATTGTAATGCAGTATCGGTCATGGCCTTAACATTTTTTGCTATTAGTTCTGGTTGGTCGTAAGTGCCCGACCTGTAGGGTCCGGCCACCAATATCATTAAAGAAGTTCTATGTAACATGATAGAAAGTTATGTAAATCTGTCATTTGAATGGTTGAATACTGTTGCCTGGATAAACACATTATTAAATAGATCACTTAAACGATAATCTATTGATCTTGGTAATAAAGACATTTCTAGAAATAGGAATAATAATCCTGCTATTAATTAACTGGCTATTGAATGATGATTACACATAGTAGATCCACCTTACAACGTTTAGTTGGATTACTTTACTATTAATGAGATACACTTAAGCGCATATAAGTAGTAGTTTTACGAATTACTTAGCGTACTATTTCTAAATTTTACACCTTTCTGCTTTAAATCAGTAGATTATATATTTCCTATCCTTATGTTTGTCCGGATATCCAGTCCTTAAAAAACCAAAACAATGCGTACAAATCCTATCCTTGTAAGCCAGAAAGGCTTATTGTTCCTTGTAGTATTATTAACCATTGGTGTTCTGGCCAATGCCCAGTTAAAAATCGGAGATAATCCAACCTCCATTCAAAAATCATCCATCTTAGAATTAGAGAGTAGCCGCCAGGGTTTACTGTTACCCAGGTTAGCCGATACAGCGGCCATCAATTCCCTGACGCCTCCGGATGGTATGATCATTTACCTGAATGCAGACAATAGCTTGCGCTTGCGCAGCAATGGTGTCTGGAAAAAGATTGCTGATCTTTCTGAAGCCAGTTCTAATTGGTCCCTGAAAGGAAATACAGGCACTGATTCTGCTGCCAATTTTATCGGAACCTTAGATGGTAAGCCTCTAACATTAAAAACAGCTGGACAAAGCAGGTTAATTGTTGGTTCAACCGGTAATGTCGGTATTGGAACTACTACTCCTTCTGCCACATTAAATGTAGATGGTACGGTGAAGTTGGAAAATTTGGCAGCAAGCACCAGCGAACTTGAAGTACTGGTAATTGCAGCAGATGGTTCAGTTCATAAAAGAACCATGTCTTCTTCTGCCTTCGAAAATGCTATCAAAGCCATAAATGGCATTCAAAGACAGGCACTTACTATAAAGGCAGAAACAAGTACTACGGAAAATGTAGTCAGAGTGAATAATAGTGATGCAGATAGTACTATTGCTATCTATTTACCTGTTCAGGATGGAAATGCCAGTAAACCTTATGGATTTTTAACCAGTGCAGACTGGAGTAAAATTCAAAGTGGCTTACAGGAAATCACTATTGGAACATTGGCTACCACACCAAACGCTGATGGTGCTTCAGTTACCACTACAGGTACTACCAGGACCATTACTTTGCATCCTGCGGATGCCACCCACGCCGGTGTGGTTACAGCTGGTACACAAACCTTCGGTGGAGATAAAACATTTAACGGAACCGTAACCTTGAATAATGTTGCTAATAATAGCAGCGCAGACTCCGTCCTGGTCATCAACAACGGTGTAATTGAAAGAAGAAAAGTGAGCTCGTCTGCCTTTGGCAATGCCATCCGCAGTATCAATGGTAATCGTGACACTGCACAAACCATAAGTTTTAAAAACACTGGTACAGATCTGACAGTTTCAACTAATGGAACTGATGCCATCGATTTAAATGTCCCTGATGCCAGCGTCACTAACCGTGGTGTGGTAACAGCCGCTGCACAGACTTTTGGTGGTGATAAATCATTCCAGGATCACGTTAATGCACAAACGGACCTGCGTGTAGGTGCCACTGGCACTGCTAATTCCACCATGCAGGTAGATGGTTCTTTGTCTATGAGCATTAGAACGGTGACTTCGTCTGCTGCCTTAAATGGGTCTGACAATACCGTATTGGCAAATACCACTGGTGGAGCTATTACTATAACATTGCCTTCTCCAACAACAATCCCTGGCCGTATCTATACTATTAAAAAGATAGGTACTGGTGGATTGGATAATGCACTTACCATTTTGCCAACCGGTGCCACGATTGATGGCGGTAGTTCATTCATTATCTACAATGACTGGACCTACGTGACCTTACAAACTGACGGAACTAACTGGTATATTATCAAGAAATAAGCCTCAGATCATAGAATCACTGCGGTTATGAAGGCAATCAAAAGGCTTAGTGTAATCCTGTTCCTATTTCTCTCCAAAGGAGCTATCTCCCAGCAATTAAGGCTGGGAGATAACCCCTATGCGGTAGAGAAATCAGCGGTGCTGGACCTTGTATCATCCAACCAGGGATTATTGTTGCCCAGGATATCTGATACCAGTTTGATCAATGCACTGACCCCACCCGATGGGATGATGATCTATTACACACCTGCCTCACTTCTGATGATCAGGAAACATGGTTATTGGAATGCAGTTTCCAGCACTAATGAGCTCAGTAATTACTGGTCAGTGAATGGAAATGCCAACGGTGGCACAAAGCGCATAGGCAATACTGATAATTTTCACCTGAGTTTTATTACCAATGACCTGGAAAGATTGCGTATAGATAATACTGGAAAGGTGGGAATTGGAACTACTTCTCCCACTGAGGCACTTGATGTATACGGTAATCTCAAATGGTCGGGTGCCTTGATGCCCGGGAATAATGCAGGCACAGCTGGGACAATACTGCAGTCAAACGGACCAGGATCTGCTCCCTCATGGATCAACCTGGGATTATCAGGATTATCTGATGCCACGGTAATTACTCCGCAAGATGGACAGTTATTGAAGTTCAATGGTACTAACTGGGTCAACTTTACACCCACATTTTTATCCTCAGTAGATACATCCGATATATCTACCTTTTATTTAAAGACACGTAGTTTATTGAATTCAGGCACTGGCATTTCTTATAATAGTGCCACAGGGATGATCACTAATACAGGTGTCACTTCCATTAATGGAAATACAGGTGCGGTGACACTGGATACAGGGTTGATCAGTAATTTTTCACAAAAGGTCAGAAACTTATTTACGCCAGTGGCCCCCATCACTTTAAATAACAATGGGCATATTGGTATAACTCAATCCGGTGCTGCAACTGATGGCTACCTGAGTAGCACTGACTGGACAAGTTTCAATAATAAGCAGGCTGCAGGAAATTATATTACCAGCCTGTCTGGTGATATCAATGCTGCAGGGCCCGGAAATGCAGTTGCCACGATCTCAGATAATGTAGTAAGTTATAATAAGATCCAAAAGACCAGTACAACCAACATTGTATTGGGAAGAACCAGCCCAGGAGCAGGGAACATTGAAGAAATAGCCACCACAGGCACGGGTAATGTGGTCAGGGCCAATGCCCCTGTGCTCATTAATCCAACAGGCATAGTAAAGGCAGATGTGGGATTGGGAAATGTGGACAATACATCCGATTTGTCCAAGCCCGTTAGTACTGCTACTCAAACTGCTTTAAATAACAAGATTAGCATTACAGAAAAGGCAGTCTCCAATGGAGTGGCCACACTTGATGCAGCTGGAAAAATCCCCTCCACTCAATTGCCTGTGGGTCCCCAGGTGTACCTTGGTACCTGGAACCCTGTAACCAATACACCCTTCCTGTCTGATGCGACTGGAAAAAGGGGAGATACTTACCGGGTGGTCGCAGATGGAACAATCAACCTGGGTTCAGGAAATATTACCTTTTCATCCAGCGATGATGTGATCCATAATGGCACCATCTGGCAAAGAAACCCTGCCACCTCTGATGTAACTTCAGTAAACGGCCAAACAGGAACAGTTACTTTAAACACCGACAATATTAATGAGGGCCTTGCAAATAAATATTATACAGATGCAAGGGCTAATCTAAAGATTAACGTAACTGAAAAGGCAGCGAATAATGGCGTAGCTACTTTAGATGCCGGGGGCAAGGTGCCTGTGTCACAACTTCCTTTCAGTGGCATGATCTACAAAGGTACCTGGGATGCCAGCACCAATAGTCCCATGCTGGCTGATGGTTCAGGCAGTTCGGGTGAAACCTATAATGTGATAGCAGGCGGTACTATTAACCTGGGCTCGGGTCCTATTAATTTTGTAGTAGGAGATAAGGTTATTTACAATGGAGCTGTATGGCAACGAAATCCATCCACCGCTTCAGTAACCTCTGTGAACTCGCAAATGGGTACTGTGGTACTGAACACAGATAACATTGCTGAGGGCAGCACTAATAAATACTATACTGACGCCCGTAGCAGGACCGCTCTTTCTGCTACTGCACCCCTGGTGTACAATGCAAGTACAGGCAACATGTCCATTCCCCAGGCAGGGTCAGCATCTGCTGGCTATTTAAGTTCACTGGATTGGACCATATTCAATCAAAAACAACCGGCTGGAAACTATATAACTGCCCTGACAGGAGATGTCATTGCTGCTGGCCCGGGCAGCGCTGCTGCATCTATTGCCCCTAATGCCGTAACTTTTTCCAAGATGCAGGCAATGACATCTAATAAATTATTAGGAAGCGGTCTTTCCGGAAATGCCGTATCAGAGATTACACTGGGTACTGGGTTGTCTTTTACGGGTAATACATTGAATGCAGCAACCACAGGGGGCACAGTAACCAGTTTTTCTGCCGGCAATTTATCACCCTTATTCACTACGCAGGTTACCAATGCTAGTACTACACCTGCGCTGGCCTTTACCATGAATGCTCAATCACCCAACCTTGTTTTTGCTTCACCTGTTGGTGTTTCAGGCACGCCCGTTTTCCGTTCACTGGCAAAAACTGACCTGCCAGCTAATATTGTTTTTAATGATCAAGGCAATAGCTACACCAGCGGATCTAAGCAGATATTCAGTGCCTCTGCCGCCAATGCAGACATCAGGCTTTCGGGGTATAATGCTGATCCCGCCAGCTTATCTAACGGAGATGTGTGGTTTCATACTGCGCTTCAGAATATAAGATACAGGGCCAATGGTATTACAAGGACAATAGCCAACACAGATGAAGCACAAGTGTTGACCAATAAAACTATTTCCGGTACGAATAATACCATAACAAATATTTCTAATGCGGCACTGGCCAATTCAACCATTGGGCTCATTCTGGGCAGTACAGGAACAGATGTTAATGTCAGTCCCTCACCTGCATCGCTAGGTGGTTCCCTGAGCCTGAACATTCCTTCAGCTTCTGCAGTAAACAGGGGTGTGTTAACTCCCGGCGATTGGACAAAATTCAATAGCAAGGAAGACTTGTTAAGCTTCTATACAGGTTTAACCAGGGTAGCCAATACCATAACTGCTAATCTTTCAACAGGCGTTTCCGGTGGTCAATCTGTAGTGGGAGGTAAGAACGCTTCTGAGAATCTTATACTCTCTTCTACTGCTAATGCCACCAAGGGTAATATTGTATTTGGTAATTCCGTGTATGACGAGGCTAATAACAAGTTGGGTATTGGCACTAATGCACCTACTAATGCTGTTCATATCAATAGTCCTAACCCATTAAGGTTAGAAGGATTGCAAAACAACAATAGCAGTACTTTACTGGTAGTGGATGCCAATGGTGTAGTAGGGAAAAGTCCGGCCATTAACTTGACAAGTCTTATCAAAGCGACCTATAATATTGACCTGCCAGTGCTGGGTAATAATGAAAACATTTCTATTAATGTGGCCGTAACTGGTGCCAAAGTGGGAGATAACGTAGTGGTCACGCCAGCAGGTGAACTGACCAATTCCAATGGAACAGGTTTGGTTTTCATTGGCTATTCTTATGTAAGTCTGGATGGCCAGGTAACCATTCGATTTATCAATTCAACCAATATAAGTACCAATGTGCCTAATACAGCTTTTTATATAACCGTTATCAGGTAAAGAATTCAAGCCTACCATGCTGCAGGTTGCTAAACAACATACCATCCTTTTTCTTTTAGCATTGCTATGCAGTATGCATGCATTGGCACAAACAGGATTTTTTGTCCCTCCTTCAGCCAGCATCTTTTTTACAGGTGATTCTGCCTCTATATTTTCTAATGTAATTAATAAGGGTAATCTGGGGCTGGGCAGAAAAGCCGTCTTGAATTTTAAGGGACAGGTTTGGGAAAATGACCCGCTGTCACTGATTACAGATGAATCGAATAATGGGAAAGGCGTAGCAGGAATTGGAGGCATGGTCAGCTTTTCAGGTACAGGCATGCGTCAGCAACTTATTGGGGGGTACAATGCCGCTACACGTAAAGGTCCCATATTCTCTTCCCTGCAAGTGCAGAATGACCTGGGAATTGAATTGAATGCCAGCAGTGCCAAGGTTTGGCAAAACTTGGTGTTTGATAAAGGAAAGATATTTCTGAATGATAAGATATTCATAGTAGGGAATGGTCAGCCTGGAAATATCATTGGTTACGATAGTGCACGTTTTTTTATAACAGGTACTGCGCTTAATGGAGGGATACTTCTTCGGGAGCATATCAGGAATTCCGATGGATTGGTGGTTTTCCCAGTAGGTACCTCACCGGGGGCTTATACACCTGCCGGTATTCAATCAAGAACATCAGTGGGTGATGATTATTATGTGTCCGTCTTTGATGGTGTACGGTCTGGTTTGTTTAGTGGCTCCTTATTAAATCGGGAATCAGTGAATAAAACCTGGTCTATCGGTAAGGTCCAACGACCAGGCCTTGACGAAGCTGATATATTCCTGCAACACCTCGTGGCAGATGAAGGAGATCTTTTTGCCTTGAACAGGCAGCATGCTTACATATCGAGATATTCCGGCAGCCAATGGGATGAAGGCTTACCGCAAAGTCTTCCCTTGCCTGGCTCTTTAAACAATGGTGCTTTACTCAATAACAGCGGTGTCAATAAAAGAGCCTTCCATGATGGTATCGCAGGACCATCTTATTTTACAAAGCTGTCTGGCTTGAGGGATACCCTCGCTATAACGAAACTGGTTCTAGGTGCCTTCAGGGTGGACTCCAGGATCGTGAAGGTGAACTGGCAAACCAATCCTGAGATCAATGTGAAATACTTTGTGGTGGAGCGCCGCTTAAGCAATGAATCAGATTTTGGCGCTGTAGATACTGTGTTGTCCCAGGCTGTTAATGGCGTAAGCTTTAGCACCTTATTTTACAGTATCAACGATTCCAATAACTATAAGGGTATAAGCTTTTACCGTTTAAAAATATTCGACTATTCAGGTGGATATTACTATTCCTATATTGTAGCAGTGAATGGTGCAGGATTCTATCCAGTAGTGCTGTGGCCCAATCCAACACCTGGTCCTTTCAGTTTGATCATCAATGCTCCTGAGGCAAGAACAGTGCAAATATTTAATGTGCTGGGTCAAAAATTATGGAGTAGGAACCTGGCGATTGGTGTACAAAGCTATATCCAGGTTGGTGATATTGGATTATTACCAGGTGCATACTTTGTAACCCTGTTTGATAAGAATGGTGCCATTCTTCATACTGAGAAGTTGATCATTGCAGGTAAATAATTCTGAACAAATTAAATGACCAGGAAATGAACAGCAAGAGAACCATGTCGGTACAATGAAGAATTGTAAGGGGATCAAATGGCTTCTTTCACTTGCCGGGGCACATCAGCTTTCTGTTTTTTAGCCTGTCTGAACCTTTGATACATCAGCAAAGCAATAAATGCTGAAGTCATACCTACTACAATGCCCGCCAATACATCTGTTACAAAATGCTGCGCCAGGTAAACCCTTGAATACCCAACAAAAAATGCCACTAAAGGAAAGAAGATGGTCCAGAATTTCCTTTTCAGCAAGAAGGCCATTAATAAAGCATACGTAAAGGCAATGCTGGTATGTCCCGAAGGGAAGCTGCTGGTGCTATGCACTTCCACCCCTGCAATGGTATGTACCTGTTCTTTTAAAATACCTATGGGGCGCATGGCGTCAGCAAATACCACCCATTTGCAAAATTGGGTCAACAGGGTGCAGACCAGGAAGGCTACGATCACAGTAAAGAGAAAATCTTTTTTATAAACCAGCACATAGGCCAGAAGCGGGAGCCAGATCATACCATCCCCCAGGTAGGTATAGTACTTAAAAAATACATCGAATGAAGGGTTGTGAAATTGGTTAATGATCAGGAATGAATGGTTCTTCCCATACATTGTGATAAAAAAACTGATCAGGATACCCAGGAACAGGCTAAAACCGGCAGCGAATCTAAAATGCCAATAGGCTTGACTTCTCAACAAAACAGAAAGATTTTTGGAGGACAAAGATAGAGGCAGCCAGCTATCAGGAACATAAAAAAACCGCTTTCAGAGAAAGCGGTTTCGTGGATATAGAATGGATGGATGTTAAAACCTGTAGCCTAGCGACAATCCAAATCCTGTATTCTTTAATTTGGTTTTGTCATTAGCAGTAGTAGTACCAGGATTGATGTCCGCCAAACCTAGTTGAGCATTCAACTGGAAGGAAACATTGTTGGCAAACTCATAGCCCGCCAAAAGATTTCCACCCGCATCAAAACGCTTGAATTGAGGGGCACCTGAAGTGGCATCGAAGTTCTTGGTAAACTTTACGTCTGTAGAAGCACCATTGGCAGATTCCACCTTGCCGGCTACTCCAAAACCTACATAAGGCCCAAACCCTAACAACATATTGCCAGAGCCCAGGATAGGCTTATATATGAAGTTTACGGGGACTTCTATATAAGATAGCTTCACCTTACTGTCATTGCTTCCTTTGGTTCCTTTGGTGCTGTATAGAGCGCCTGGTTGCAGGTAAAATCCGGAGCTTAACGGTATCTCTGCATTGATACCTGCATTGAAACCGGTCAGCAGGTCATTTTTTAGATCATTACCTGCGGCATCTTTTCCATTGATGTTCTGAAAGTTGACACCTGCCCTGATCCCAAAACTAGTTTTCCCTGTTTCTTTTACCATACTTTGCCCATAGGCAGCTCCTGTCATCATGCCCGCCATAGCGGCAATTAAAATTTTCTTCTTCATATTCTATAGTTTAAGGATTACACTAAATTATTCTCCTGCCTCTTTTTTCGCGTCTGCTTTCATTTTTTCATTGGCAGTGATCACAAATTCCACCCTGCGGTTCTGGGCGCGTCCTTCTTCTGTTTCATTGCTGGCAATAGGGTCGCTTTCACCCATGCCCTTGGTGCTTACCCTGCTACTTGTGATACCATGATTTTTTAAATAAGCTGACACTGAGTTAGCGCGCCTTTGTGAAAGTCCCTGGTTGTAGTCATCGGTGCCTTTATTGTCTGTATGACCAATGATCTCGATGTCTGTATCAGGATATTTATTTAGAACATTGATCAGTTTATCCAGGTTGGTGGCAGCGTTAGTGCCAAGGTCAGACCTATCAAATCCAAATAATACTTTTTCTTTAAAATCGATCACTATACCTTCCCCAACACGTCTCACCTCAGCATCTCCCAATACTTTTTTCATTTCTTCTGCCTGCATATCCATCTTGTGGCCGATCACAGCTCCAGCTGCACCACCCACAGCAGCACCAATGATGGCCCCCATGGCTGTATTGCCTGCAGCTTTACCTATTACGGCACCAATGGCTCCGCCGCCTGCGGCACCTATAACCGCTCCTTTTTGCGTACGGTTCATGGTTTTACACCCAGATGCGATAATACCCATCAATGCAATAGTTACTGTCAGTAGTTTAATTGTCTTCATAAAGTTTTATTTGCTATCCATTTTCCAAACTCCATACCCAATTGATTCATTATGAAAATTTTAAGAATTGTGTTAACAGTTTCAGAAATGAAATAATCGATACAGTGCTGTATAAAAGAAAAGAGGCTGCAAAAGCAACCTCTATCCTATTTACCGAGAAGACTATCTTGATCCAGGATTACTGCTGGCCCTGTGGCTGTAGTGTACCTGTTGTTGTTGTGTTCTGATCTACTTTAGTGGCTGAATAAAATACCACCTTAGCCTTGGATTTAGAATCCTTCGTTTTTGTTTTCACTTTTACTTGGGTACCTGTGTTGGCAACATCAGCATTAGCAGTGGCTGCCGCATCAGTTAATGTTCCGAAGATCTCACCAGGGTTGGCTTCATTATAAGCTTTACCAATGGCAACATTCAATGTGTTGGTAGAAGGATCAAAAATTAAAGTTCCTTCTGGTACACTTGTTCCGCTTTCAGTTTTTTGAGCTGTAATTCTATAAGTAGCAGGCGATTGCTTCAGGAAAGCTTTGATCTTACCCTGCGGCAAACCTTCTACCCAAACCATACCTTTACTGGCTGAATCCATAGTTACAGTAATGGTGCTGGTAGTATCAGTAGTTAGATGATAAGTACCCAGAACAGGGAAGGCTTTTTCAAGTGTTAATGCCTCAGGCATAGGCTGAAGCGTATACTTTGCTCTGATAGAATCTACAGTTGATTGGGCATTAACAGACGCTGTGATAAACAGTGCTGCAATAAATAGAAAAATGGTGTTTTTCATACGTAAAACTTTTTATTTGGGAAAGGTTTTCGCCCTACTTACGTAATACTGTGCCAAATTTTAAAAACCCAAAAAATAAATTTTGGCCGGCAGGCCTATTGTTAAAATATTTAGCAAAATAAAAGGGCTGCGTATCTTCGCTTTTTAGCTGTGGAGCTTACATTATGAAAAATAAATTGTCGCCTGGAGGTGCAGATGCGCCTGAAGAGTTTATAGAAGTATTTGGTGCAAAAGAACACAACCTGAAGAATGTAGATATCGCTATTCCTAAAAATAAGCTGGTGGTGATCACCGGCATCAGTGGCAGTGGTAAATCCTCCCTTGCCTTTGATACCATTTATGCTGAAGGCCAGCGTAGGTATATGGAAACTTTTGGTGCCTATGCACGCCAGTTCATAGGAGAGATGGAGAGACCCGATGTTGATAAGATCACAGGTTTATCACCCGTCATTTCCATAGAGCAAAAGACCACCAACAAGAACCCCCGATCCACAGTGGGTACGGTTACTGAAGTATATGATTTCCTCCGCCTGTTGTTTGCCAGGGCCAGTGATGCCTATTCCTATAACACAGGGAAGAAAATGGTTCGATGGAGTGAAGACGAGATAGTGAACAATATTTTCAAAAGATTTGATGGTTATAAAATTACGCTGCTTGCGCCGTTGGTAAGAGGCCGCAAAGGTCACTACCGCGAACTGTTTGAAGAGGTAAGAAAGAAAGGGTATTTGAAAGTAAGGATTGATGGTGAAGTAAAAGATCTTACGCCCAAGATGCAGGTGGACCGTTACAAGATTCATGACATCGAGTTGGTTGTGGATCGTATGAAAGTAACCAAAGACATGCGAACGCGCATCAGCCAAAGCGTTCAGGATTCGTTGCGCCTGGGTAAGGACCTGATGTTTGTAATGTATGAAGCTGAAGGCCAGAAGTCATCACTCTCTAAATATGGAGAAGCTGCTTATAGCCGCCAGTTGATGTGCGAGGATACAGGCATCAGTTACGAAGAACCCTCACCTAATTCTTTTTCTTTCAACTCACCCTATGGTGCATGTCCTACCTGTAAAGGGTTAGGCCAGGTATATACCGTAGATATGAATGCTATAATTCCCGATGAGAATTTAAGCATCAATGAAGGTGGTATTGCTCCATTAGGAGGAGAACGCGAAGCTTACATTTTCAGGCAGGTACAAACGCTTTCACGTAAGAATAAATTCAGCCTGGACAAGCCCATTAAAGATCTTCCTGAAAAAGCACTCAACCTGGTGTTGTATGGTAAAGAGGATGGCATTACCGGTGAGGAATTGCAATTCGATGATGAACAGATAGAAGGTAACGTATATAGCGGGGATTTTGAAGGAGTGGTGAACCAGGTAAAGCGTTGGTTCGCTACAAGCACCAGTGAGGCCATCCAGAGATGGGCCGAGGCCTTTATGGTTTTGACCACCTGCGGCACCTGTGGTGGCACAAGATTGAAAAAGGAAAGCCTTTGGTTCAAGGTAGATGAAAAGAATATTGCAGAATTAAGTAATAAAGACCTGGTGCAGTTGCACCAATGGTTTGATGGAATCGAATCAAGGCTAAGCAGCAAGCAAAACATCATTGCCAAAGAGATCATTAAAGAGATCAGGGAGCGCTTGCAGTTCCTGCTGGATGTTGGTCTTACCTATTTATCGCTCAACCGACCTACACGCACCTTAAGTGGGGGAGAGTCTCAACGTATTCGCCTGGCTACCCAAATAGGTTCACAGCTCCAGGGTATTACCTATGTTTTGGATGAACCTTCCATTGGTTTGCACCAGCGCGATAACCACCGGCTGATCACTGCTCTTCAAAACCTGCGGGATATAGGAAATAGTGTGATAGTGGTGGAACACGATAAGGACATTATGCTGGCTGCCGACCATTTGATCGATGTGGGACCTAAGGCCGGTTTTCATGGTGGCCGCATTATGGCTCAGGGCACACCCAAGGCTGTGTTGAAACAGGACACTTTGACGGCCCATTTCCTGAATGGTGAAAGAGAGATAGCCGTGCCTGCTGAAAGAAGAAAGGGTAATGGTAAATGCATTGAAATAAAAGGCGCCATTGGAAACAACCTGAAAAATGTTTCGGTAAAGTTTCCATTAGGTAAAATGATCGTGGTGTCCGGGGTAAGTGGAAGTGGTAAATCCACATTGATCAACGAAACGCTTTATCCACTATTATCCCAGTATTGTTACAATTCCAAGTTCAATGCACTGGGCTATAAAAAGATCACAGGCCTGGAAAATATTGACAAGGTGATCGAGATAGACCAGTCGCCAATCGGACGCACGCCCAGGAGTAATCCTGCTACCTATTGCGGCTTCTTTACTGAGATCAGGACCTTGTTCGCTTCTATACCTGAAGCCAAGATACGTGGCTATAATGCAGGCCGTTTTTCTTTCAATGTAAAAAGCGGCCGTTGTGAAGTGTGCGAGGGCAGTGGATTGCGTACCATAGAAATGAACTTCCTGCCCGATGTATATGTGCATTGCGAAAAGTGCAATGGAAAAAGATACAACAGAGAAACGCTCGAGATACGCTATAAAGGGAAGTCCATTGCAGATGTGCTGGATATGACTGTGGAAGAAGCGGTTGAATTTTTCGCGGCCGTGCCCTTTATCTACCGCAAGATCAAAGTGCTGGAGGATGTAGGCCTTGGATACATCACACTGGGACAGTCAGCGGTCACACTGAGTGGAGGAGAAGCCCAGCGGGTAAAGCTGGCTACTGAACTGGCCAAGCGGGATACAGGTAAAACCTTTTATATTCTTGACGAGCCAACTACGGGCCTGCACTTCGAGGACATACATCATTTGCTGGAAGTATTGAATAAACTGGTGGATAGAGGAAATACGGTGCTGGTGATAGAGCATAATATGGATGTGATCAAAGTGGCTGACCATATTATTGATATTGGTCCTGAAGGTGGCGAAGGCGGGGGACTGGTTTTATTTGAAGGCAAGCCAGAAGACCTGGTGAAAGTAAAACAAAGCCATACGGCCAAATTCCTGAAAGAAGAGTTGAAATAGGTACTTCTATAAGTGGGCGTAGCCAGGTATTTGAAACTATAATGTGCCTGCCTCCGATGCTGTATTGCCAGGCATGGATTAAAAGTGGCTATCTGAAGGAATAAGCAGTCTTTCTAACTATAAAGAATAACCGCTGTGAAGCCATGATACAGCAGAGGGTATTTAAGCAAATCTTTTGAAGCAACCTTTCTGGCTTTTTCATCCGGATATAAGATTTTACCAAGCCCCCTGCTTGTATGGGCTTTTAGTTATGGCAATGAAAAGAACTCAAGGGAGAAATAAGATCCAATAAGGAGGGCAGAAAGTAATTAATAAAATTTAGCGTACGAATATAGGGAACGGATTAGGTTTCATCAACCGATATTGCATTTTATTAAGCTCTCTGCCACTTATTGGAAATGTTTTTATTTGATTATTAATTTACCTTCTTCAATGCTTTCATCATTGGCAAATACATTGAACATGTAGGTGCCTTTATTCAGGCTGTTAATGGCCTTCTTTTCTTTCGTCTTTAACACAGTCTGGTAGATCAATGTTCCTTCCAGGTCAAAGATGTAAAAGTGTAATACCTGTTCTGATTTGGATGTCACACTGATATCGCCGGTGTAGCTGGGATTGGGACTAATGCTGACCGAGTTATTTTTCCTGTCAATGTCCTTGGCCTTGCTTTCGTTGGTTGAGCTAAGGTTGTAAGCATAATTGCTTGCCTGGGCATTGGCTGCCGAAAAACAAACAAAAAGTAAAGCAGTTATTATTAGTTTATTTTTCATGTTCACAGTATTAATAAAATGAAGGACAACGCATTTGGCGGGCTGCTCTTCCATTAGGAGAATTAGAATCATTCAATCTCCAGCCTAACTTTAATATGGTGGAAAAGAAGCTGTCATTTTGTTTGGGGTTACCACGCTGTTCACCATCGGGTGGCACACGGTTAGAGGATCCTCCTGGCTTAAATCCTTCGCGGAAATACAACTGGTTCGCCATAGCTGCCTGCTCAGGTGATAGATAATTGGCAAACAAGGCGTTGTCAATATAGGTTGTACTTACATCATCCACATAATCCGTAAATGATTTGCGATGCATAAGCTCAAGACCTACATAGAAGTTTTCCTTTACATAGTATTTTACACCTGCTCCAATCGGAACCTCCCATGACCAAAGCTTGTATTCCTTCCTGTCTGGATATTCAGCCATTCCCTGGCCTTCCAGCCTCAATGGCTTCAGGTCTACCCAGGTAGCCCTGCCAAATGGATCGTAATATTTTCCTTTAGGGTTGAATTTGAAAGCTCCAAAGCCTATCACTCCATAAGGGCGTAACTTACCTTGCAGTCCATCGTATTGCTCTATGAATACAGTAGGATAAAATTCCAGTGCTCCGTAAGCTTCAAACAACGGTGATTGAAACTGCAGGTTACGTTTTTCCCTGAAGTATTCATCGCCACCCTTGTTATGTATCACGCTGTCATAGCCTTCCAGGCGGCCCTGGTTCACGGCTACACGAAAACCTAACCATTCGGTAGGATATATATTAACAAATATGCCTTTGGCCAAATTGATGGTAGAGAAGTTCAGATCTTTCACAAACCGGGTTCCTTTTCCATAGTTGCCACCAAGGTCTCCCAGGAATACCAATGGGCCTATTCCTAAGCCTATTTCAACTTTACCGTTACCGGTAGATATGGATTGGGAGAAACTTCGTAAGGTAGAAAGGGTTAACGCGAGAATGAGTACTAGTGTACGTACGCCTGGTACATTTGTTCTCATAGAATTGGGTTTTTGGTTTTAACAAGGATTTGGATATCTTGGCTAAAGTATGTACATGGATTATAATGTACAAGCCTATAGTAAAGAAATTTCAATAATCAAGAGGAAACCCTAAAGGCCGATAGTAGAACTACTAATGAATCTTAAGTAGATTATCTATTTTACAGGTAAATCACGGGTTTTGCAGTCATTATTCACATTCATCAAAATAAGCACTATAGCGAACGCTGTTCAAATTCCTTTAGTTTATTAACCTGTGTAAAAGGGTTAAGAAGGATGATTACAATTTAGCAAGCCAGTTTAGATGGAAACCTCATTTTAAACAAAAGGTGTCTCTGAATTTATATGATGAATTATTTATGGTTTGATCATATAGATGTGTTCAATCCCATCTTCCAGGTAAATATCACTTACCTGTTCGAAGCCTAATGAGCCATAGAATTGTTTCAGGTAAAACTGCGCCCCGATCTTTATCGGTTGCTTGCCAAAGAGGCGGTAACATTCATCAATGGAATGCTGCATCAGCTCTTTGCCAATTCCGGTGCCACGCACCTGAGGCGAGGTAACCACCCGGCCAATGGAAGGTTCTGCATAGCTCACACCAGGGGGCACCAGCCGGGTGTAAGCCGACAGTTTGTTTTCCTGCATACCCATCAGGTGCCAGGAGGCCTGGTCCTTATCATCTGCATCCTGGAACACGCAGTTTTGTTCTACTACAAATACTTCGTTGCGTAGCTGCAATATGGCGTATAGTTCAAAAGGAGTTAATGCTTCAAATTTTTTCAGCAACCATTGTGTTGACATGTCGCAAATTTAACGACCAACACCCGGAACAACAGGCAGGCTTTCATTACCGCTGTCACTTACTGATTGCACAGCAAAGAAATAATTGTCTTTTGAATAGGGTAAGGTGGCTGTTGAAGCTTCTGTATAGATCTTCTTTTGCCATACAGGGGAAGTGGTCTCCCGCATTAAAATATAATAGCCTTTGGCTTGTCCTGATTTAGGAGCCTTCCAGCTTAGGGTAGTGGAGTTGGTAAGGTTGCGAACATCCACTTTTACTTCCTGCGGCATAGAAGGTGCTTTTGCCAGGTTGGCCAAAGTAGATAGATTAACTCCAGTATTTTTTCTCAGGTATTCAAAGTCCATGAACTGCGGCAGATCTCCATAAATGATGCCTTTTTCTGTGCGCAGGTCCTGGTGCTGGTGATTGTAATTCTCATTCATTTCAGTCAGTCGCACCGCGGCAAATCCTTTCTGCACAAATGGAGAATGATCGCCGCCACGAAGAAACCGGTCGTTGCGGTAGATCATCACTACCTGCAGGTTGTCCACATAGCGTTCGCCGGTTTCTTTTACATATCGGGCCAACTGGCGTGCCTTTCCATCATTTTCCAAACCCATGTTGCGTATGTTCTGGGCAATCCTTCCTGTATCGGTGGTAGCAAAGGCTTCACTGAACACGCGCAGCTTTGTATTCTCAATGATGTTAGTCTCATTGCTGTTATTGCTGCCCACAATATCATTGTTCAACATGGCATCAATATTCCAGTTCTCCTTCCTTGCCTTATCGGCTAAATATCCTGATCCTAATAAGCCCTGCTCCTCGCCGCTCACTGCCACAAAAATGATAGTAGCAGGAAAACTATGTTTGCTCATGATGCGTGCACATTCCATCACGGCTGCCACCCCGCTGCCATCATCATTGGCTCCGGGTGCCTGGCTGGTCCGGTTCATTACATCAGTCACCCTGCTGTCCAGGTGCCCGCTGATAAGGTATATCCTGTTGTCAGTACTGTCTGTGCCTTTCAATATGGCCATGGCGTTGCCAAGGTTGGTAGGCACATCCACACGCTTGCCATCAGCCGCAATGGTGGTCGTATCTACAAATGCCGTCATGCGGCCACTACTTCCGGCAGCAAACTCTTTAAATCGCTCTACTACCCATTCTCTCGCGGCTCCAATGCCTTTCTTTTTATCCTTGATGGTGCTGAGGGTACTCCTGGTTTCAAAGCTTACCATTTTCATGATGTAAGATTTCAGGCTGTCAGCAGATATCTCCTTTACCATTTGTTCTATTTCCGGGTCGCGGTGAATGATGGTTTGTGCAATGGATACCTGTGTAGAAGCAATAATGGTAAACAGGAGTAAGGATAATGACTTTTTCATGAGGTGATCAAAGATTTGAAAGCTGCTAATCTATTATATAATGGGTAACTACGGTCAATAATTGTATTTGTCTTTCCATAGGTTGCGCAAAAATTTACGGAGCTCTTCTTCCCGCGGATTATTTCCCGGATCATAAAACACAGTGCCTTTCAATGCATCTGGTAGAAACTCCTGTTCAGCAAAATTGCCTTCAAAGCTGTGGGCATATTTATAGTTCTTTCCATAGCCCATTTTCTTCATAAGCCCTGTAGGCGCATTCCTGATGTGGAGTGGCACTGGCAGGTCACCCTCATTGCGCACCTTGTCCAGTGCTTCTTCAATAGCCATGTAAGAGGCATTGCTCTTATGCGAGGAAGCCAGGTAGGTAGCGCATTGCGCCAGGATGATCCTTGACTCAGGATACCCTATCTTATTCACTGCTTCAAAACAGGAGTTAGCCAGGACTATAGCCGTAGGATTGGCATTGCCTATATCCTCGCTGGCAAAGATGACCATGCGCCTGGCAATGAACTTCACATCTTCACCGCCTTCAATCATGCGCGCCAGCCAGTATATGGCTCCATTAGGATCTGAGCCCCTCATAGATTTGATGAAGGCAGAAATGATATCATAATGCTGCTCACCACTTTTATCATAAAGGGCGATTCTTTGCTGCGCAATGTTCATTACTTGTTCGTCGGTGATCACAATCTTTTTCTGTCCCGACAAAGCATCCACTACCAGTTCCAGTAGGTTCAGCAGCTTACGGGCATCTCCTCCTGATATGGTCAGCAGGGCCTCTGTTTCCTGCAGGTCCACCTGTTTTGTTTTCAGCCATTCATCTTTAGCTATGGCTTCTTTTAAAAGCGCATTCAGGTCATCCTCACCCAAAGGCTTCAGTACATACACCTGGCAGCGACTAAGCAAGGCGCTGTTCACTTCAAAAGACGGGTTTTCCGTGGTGGCGCCTATCAGTGTGATGGTTCCTTTCTCCACAGCGCCCAACAGTGCATCCTGTTGCCCTTTATTGAAACGGTGTATCTCGTCAATGAATAGTATTGTGCCGGAACTCAGTTTTGCCTGTGCTATGGCATCCCTCACATCCTTTACCCCCGAACTAATGGCGCTGAGCTGGATGTAGGGTACATTAAGGGTATTGGCAATGATATGAGCAATAGTAGTTTTGCCCGTTCCCGGAGGCCCCCAAAGGATCATAGAAGGTATCTTTCCGTGCTCTATGGCTGTTCTTAAAATACTGCCTTTGCCGGTCAGGTGTTCCTGACCTACCAGGTCGTCAAGTTGCCGGGGCCTCATGCGTTCAGCCAAAGGTGTTGCATTCATACTTCAAATTACCGAAGAAATGCTTGTTTGATGGCAATCCCCTTCCTCATTCTCTTTCTTTTCCATTCCATTGTAAAGGATTTACGTAATAACCAGCTTCTGTCATGCTATCAGTTCGCTTGCCATTTGCAAGTTGGCTACTGCCTACCTAAAGCCTACTTAAGCCCTACTTACGCCCTACCTGCAGTATAGATACTGCGTGGTGATCACGCAGTATCTATAGCGTAGATAGGCAGGAGCCTGGGCTTTGATATACCGGAGACTGGGAGGAACCGTAGCATATCGACCAGGGAATATCGAATGAGGAAGGAAGAGAACTAAGATTACCAGGATTTGATAGGATTATTGAGGAGGTGGGGTTCTCCTTGTCAACATGTTAACTTGCCAACTTATCAACTCAAAAGCCGGCCAAAAGCGGTCATTTCCGGCCAAAACGGCCATAATCGGCCAGGGTATTTGGATTGGTTGATAGATGGAGACATCTTGCAGGTAAATAAACATCGTGTCAGATAGCAAAGCAAATAGGGCCTGCAGATGTATTTGGCATAGTTAAGGAAAATGTGAACTTTTATTTTAGTGAACTGGATGGATTATTAATAGGGCTGCTGCCTGGAGTGGACACAAAATGCTAATGCAATGACCTTACTTTTAAATTAAATAGATTAATAGTTGAAACTTTTAAGAAGGGTAATTTCATAATCTTCATTCTTTACAGCTTTGTACCTGTAAAGGTCTATGGGCTGCATTAAGGCAGTGTGACTATTCTGTGTGACCATTCAATCAATAAAAATTCTGGAAAAAAGACCAACATACAAGCATAAACGATCTTCTACCTAAAGCTTTTACATTTTACATTTTTTATTTTCCATTGCTCCCTCTCTCACTTATTGCTTTTCACTTGCCTTTTTCTCATTTTACATTTGCCTTAATAAACGCTTCCGCTTTATTAAAAGCGTCGGTCATGACGGGATCGGGCCAGATGTCATGGCCCTGGTTGGGGTAGATATATATTTGGTTGATCACACCAAGGCTTTGCAATTTATCTTTCAGGGCAACTGATTGTGACAGGGGCACCACTTCATCTTTATCACCATGAAAAATAAGGGTAGGAGGTGATTGGGACGTTACAAAGTTCAGCGGACTGGATTGTTGGTATAGCCCAGGGTTAGTGGCGGGCGTGCCATTTAATAATCCTTCTAGTATAGATCGATTAAAAGGAATGGTAGTAGAATTGTACAGGGCCGCCATATCCACAGGTCCAAAGAAATCTACTACAGCGCTGATTTTTGGGGTGGGATATTTATAAGCCTGAAGGGTGGCCAGGTGTGCACCGGAACTAGCACCCAGCAGCACTATTTTTTGAGAGATGGTATAGCTGCCAGCCTGTTGTATAATGTAATTGAGAGCTGCCTTCATATCATTTTCCTGCGAAGGGAAATGATTACTGGCATCTGTGGCCAGCCTGTAATTGATATTGGCAATAGCATAAGAGGGTAGCCTTTGCTGCAGTACAGGAATAAAGCTTGCGAAATCTGATTTATCACCAGTTACCCAGGCACCCCCATGTATCATTACTATCAGTTTGGTGTTGTCCGTGCTGCGGCCGGCAGGTAAATAAATATCCATTTTCTGGGCAGCATCGGTACCATAGGCCTGGTTGCTTAAAGTAGTGGCACTGAGAGGAGGAGATACACTTGCTGTTTCTTTTTTGCAGGAAAAGAAAACGACAAGGCTTGCAATAACAAGGATATGCTTGACTCTGTTCACAGTTCTATGAAAATACCGAATTCGCTGGAAGGAATAGCTAAGCAAATATTAGGAAACCAGGCATGGTTCATTTGATTAATGATACTAACCTTTATTGATGCACCAGGACATTTAAAAAGTGTACCATGGAAAGTGGCCCCGGGCTATGGCAATGATCCAGTCGTCCGCAATAGCATTTTTGCGCTTGCCCAGTACAGTGTTAGCTATAACTTGTAATTCTTTTCGGGGGTATTGATGTATTGGTATTTTAAGTTTGCGGCCGTTACCAGCCTCAAAGTACCAATATGACCTTGCGGCTTTGCCATGGTGCCAGTATTTGATATACGTCTTTGAAAGATCAGTCCAGTTGATATGCTCCCTGTTGAACCATGTTTTGAAGGTGATGCCTTCATCATTTATCATCAGATCTTTGCGGGAACGTAACAAAAAAATATAGACCGAAGAAATGATAAGCAGGGAACAAATAATGGCTACCGTAGCATCCTGTTTTTGTGGGCTGTAAAACAGGAATAAAATAATAGCCGCCAACAATGGTGTGAATGCCGGCCATTTACGTGGATAAAAATGTCTTGTTCCTGCGCTGTTCATTTGCTGGAAAAATGGTGCATATAATTTACATTAAATAATCGGCTCAGGCTATTTTTTGTAAGGTGGTCAGTCTTCTGTAAGTACTTTCTTCTATCTGTATCAGGTCGTAATGATTGCCTCTCTCCACGATCTTTCCATCGTGTAATACAATGATCTCATCAGCTTCCTTGATAGTGCTCAGCCGGTGGGCAATTACCAGGGTAGTTCTTCCTGCCATCAACTTGTTCAGGGCATCCTGCACCAGCTTTTCAGATTCTGTATCCAATGCGGAGGTAGCTTCGTCAAGAATCAATATGGAAGGGTCTTTGAACACTGCCCTTGCTATGCTGAGTCTTTGACGCTGCCCACCCGACAAGCGAATGCCCCTGTCGCCGATTATGGTCTGGTAGCCATCTTCCGTATGCATAATAAACTCATGTGCATTGGCGATGGTGGCAGCCCGCACCACTTCCTCCATGCTGGCATCGGGCTTCCCTAAGGCGATATTATTAAACACAGTATCATTGAAAAGAATGATCTCCTGTGTAACAAAGCTCATATGACTTCGCATGGATTCCATGGTGTATTGTCGCACGTCTTTACCATCTATCAACACCTGGCCTGCCTTTACATCATAAAACCTGGGAATGAGATCAGCAATGGTTGATTTGCCTACGCCTGAAGGTCCTACCAGTGCAACTGTCTTTCCCTTTTCAATGGAGAAGCTGATGTTTTGCAATACCGGTTGATCATTGTAGGAAAAGCATACATCATCAAATTCTATAGAATCCTTGAAAGACTCCAGGGGCACTGCACCAGGCAGGTCATCTACTTCCACCGGGGTATCCAGCACTTCAATGATCCGTCTTCCGGCCGCTTCTCCGCGTTGAATATTAGCTAGGGCTACCACCATAGACTTGGCCGGACGAATCACTTGTGAAAAGATGGCTATAAAAGCAATAAAAGCACTGGCCTGCAGGCCTGTACCTGTAGCCTGGTTCTTTAACACCAGGCTGCCTCCGAACACCAGGATGCAGGCCACTACAAATACCCCCGAAGCTTCTGAAAAGGCGGGAGCCAATTCTCTTTTATTGAACCCCTGGAGACTTGCCTTCCGGTAGAAATCATTCTCCTTGCTAAACCTGTCCACCACAAACCTGGTGGCATTAAAGGCCCTGATGATGCGCATACCCATTAAGGTCTCATCAATAATGGTCAGTAATCTGCCTATAGAGGCCTGGGCATCAGTGGCTTCCTTTCTTAGGCGCCGGGTGACAGATGCAATGGCAATGGCGGAAATGGGAATAATGACCAGTGTAAAAAGCGTGAGCTTGAAGGAGATGGTAAATAACGCAATGAAGTAGCCTATCATTACATAGGGTTCTTTAAACATCACCTCTATGGAATTACAGGCCACGGCCTCTATCTCAAATACATCAGAGTTCATTCTGGACAACAGGTCGCCTTTGTGCTCCTTGGTGAAGTAGCCCATATGCAGCCGGTTAACCTTGTTGAATATGGCTTCGCGGATTCTTTTAACAAGTAGGGTCCTGGTATTCACCAGGCACCGTTGAGCCAGGTAGCGAAAGATATTGGTTAAAATAACCGCCACCACGATCAGTGAGGCAATGAGGTACAGAGCATAACGAGGATTAATAGTCTTGAGGCGGTACACCTGGTAATAGAAAAAGTTTTTAAAGAACTCTCCGCTCAAAGAAAAAGATGGGGCATGGGCATATTGCTTTGCATTGGCTGCGTTGTGATTATCAAAAAGAAAATTAAGGAGGGGAATGATCAAGGCAAACTGGAAGATGCTAAAGAACACAGCTACCAGGGTAAATATAAAAAAGGGCAAAATAAATTTGCTGTAGGGTTTGGCATAAGCTAAAAGACGGCGGTAAACCTTCATGGGATAAGGATTTTATACGGAATGATAAATATTGATGTACTCCCTGGCTGCCCTATTCCAGCAAAAGTCTCCACTGCGCTTTTTAATTAAATCTGACATGTGCAAACGGGTATATTGCTGCATGCCATCCTGGAAAATCTTTTGCATGCCATCACCATCAAAATCGGGAAAGTAAAAAGCTACGTCCCTTCCTATTTCTGGTAAGGCAGTCAGGTTGGAAAGAAACACCGGTTTGCCAACCGACATTGCTTCTGCCACAGGCAACCCAAAGCCTTCAGCCAGGGAAGGGAAGGTGAAAGCATAACAGTTTTGATAGTACCAGGATTTTTCAGGTTCTGATATAGCGCCCAACACCCTGACATTCTCTTCAATACCCATCTTGCGGGCCGAATAGTTAATATAATTTACATAGTCGGGGTCGTCCGGTTTACCGGCTATCAACAACTCCATATCATTATTGCGCTCCAGTAAGGGTAATAATACATGAAAGTTCTTCTTGCGGTTAACAGTGCCAATAGAGAACAGGAATTTTTTCCTGGGTTGGTAAGAGGTCCGCAATAATAATGGTGATTCCAGCGTATTGGTGCCGTTATGTATGACAAATACGGGCTTATTGTTTAGCTCGCAATGATTGATCACATCATGGCGGCAGTAATCTGAGATACATATAATGGCCGAGCTTCTGTCAATGTTGTTTTGTAATGCCTGCACATAAGACCTTTTCTTTTGCTCAGATTTTTGGTCTTCATACAGGAAGTTCAGATCATGAATAGTCAGGACTACCTTGATGTTCTTGTTGCGCACAGGCAGGTAATGACTGCCCTGGTAAGTACTATGCCAGACCTTATATCCCTTAAGCGATGGCATGATGAACTTTTGTAAAGAATGCTGAGCAATGTATTTGGCATCATTGCCAAAGATCCCAAGGAGTTGGGCTGGTGTAAAGTAGCTGATCTGTTCCTGTAAGGGATGGCTGTGTTCTTTTAATTTTAACCCCAGGTGAAGGCAATAACTAAACAAACCTGTGTTGGTATATTTCATCCTTTCACAATCAAAGACGATTTGCATCATATGTAGTAGTTTGGAAATCCAGGCTAGCGAATGCATAATGAACAAAATTTATACCCGGAATTACTGCAGAGTTTACGGTTAGTAATAATAGTTAGTGATTGTTCTTACTTCAGCAGTTGTTGTTTAATTTTAATAGGCTTTAAATCAGCTTCATGTGGAAGAATAGAATTATCCTGGATTGTGACCTGATGAAGTTCCCGAATACGGGCCTGTTTCATTATTGCCTGAACCTTGGCAATTATGTCAATGAACTTTTTGATGAAGCTGGCGAAGAGCGCATGAGGTTTTATGTGCCCCCTGCGCAAGCACATTGGTTTAAAGATCAGCAGTTGGTAATTAAAGAAAGCAGGCATCATAAATTCTTTAGCCCTTTCTTATGGGGTTGTAAGCTTTGGCATGCACCCTTCCAGTCAGGAAGGGTTTTTCCAATGAATAACCCATCAATAAAAGTCTTGCTAACTATTCATGATCTGAATGCACTTCATGAAGATCTTCCCAGCGATGTGCAGGAGCGAAGTGTGGCACATACGCAAAAGCTTATCAATCGCAGTAATGCTATTGTTTGCATTTCTGAGTTTTGTAAATCTGATGTGTTGAAGTTTTGTGAAGTGGGTAATAAGCCGGTGTATGTGATTCATAATGGTACACATGCGGTAGGTGATCCTTCTTTAAATAAAATGTCTTATAAGCCGTCGCGACCTTTTCTTTTTGGGATGGGAGATGTGAACCGTAAAAAGAATTTCCATACGCTTATACCTATGATGGCTGCCAACCAATTTGACCTCATCATTGCCGGGCGATTGGCGGAAGGTGATTATATTGAACAAATACAAAATGAAGCTGAGGCGTTGGGCATCAGGGAGCGTGTACATATTTTAGGCCCTGTGACTGAAGGCGAAAAAGCCTGGTACCTGCAGCATTGCCTTGGTTATGTGCATCCTTCATTAGCCGAAGGTTTTGGTGCACCTGTGGTGGAAGCCATGTCTTTCGGCAAGCCACTTTTTTTATCACACCTTACCTCTTTACCCGAGATAGGTGGAGATGTAGCCTTCTATTTTAAAAGCTTCGATTCAGATCATATGTCTGAGGTTTTGTATGACGGTTTGCAGTACTTTCAAAAGAATGGTTTGTCCCAAAAGATCAAAGAGAGAAGCACACATTTTAACTGGAAAGAAAAAGCTAAACAATACAGGGATGTGTATCATTCCCTGTTATAAAACTGAATTATGACGGAAAGAGTTTTGACACGTATAGGCGAGATGGCACAGCTGACCAGGCAGGAGCTGGAAACTATATGTACCAGGTCGGTAAGGAGTTATTACCTGGGCGATCATCTTCAACTTTGCAAGATCCTGTCCAGGTACAAGATATACCTTGATACACGAGATATAGGCATTGCTCCGAATATTTTAATGGATGGTTATTGGGAATCATGGGTTACCAAGTTCATGGCCCAACAGGTAAAGCCCGGAATGATCTGTATTGATGCGGGCGCCAACTTTGGTTATTATTCCCTGGTATTAGCTGAGTTGGCAGGTAAGGAAGGGAAATGCATTGCTGTAGAACCCAATGCGTATTTGTGTCGGCTGATGTCCTTTACCAACAAGGTAAATGAATATCATTATGAAATAGTGAGCAAGGCTTTATCAGATGCACCGGGAGAGGTAACCTTATCCATTCCTTCACTCTATTGGGGCGGAGGTACCATTAGGG
Source organism: Bacteroidota bacterium (assembly GCA_023415275.1). Lineage (GTDB taxonomy): Bacteria > Bacteroidota > Bacteroidia > Chitinophagales > Chitinophagaceae > Flavisolibacter. The sequence goes on along the minus strand of JAEZLJ010000086.1, from coordinate 48,784 downwards.
CGGAGAAGGTGGATGATGAAGTAATGACCCAGCAGGTGCAGATGATCACTATGGATGCTCTTGTAGAAGAGTTCCAGCTTGATCATGTTGATTTTATCAAGATGGATTGCGAGGGTGTAGAGCCATTAATTTGTAAAGGAATGCAAAAGATATTACAGCAAAATCCTGACCTGAGAATGGTAATGGAATACAGTCCGTTTATGTATAAGGATGCGGGTGCTTTCACTGATTTCTTATTTGGCAGGTTCCAGGTATCAGAGATCACCGGTGATTCCACCCTGGTGCATTATATGGAACAGGACAGGGCACACCTCCTGAATTTAAAAGATCACGTTGATTTATTCCTTACCAGGAAGATTAAACCATGAAAACAGATGGGAGCTTTAAACAGGTTTGACCTTTGCCGCATCATTAAAGAATATAAGATCCCTTATTTCTTTGAGACGGGCACTTTTTGGGGTGATGGCGTGGCCTATGCCTTACAGTCGCCTTTTAAAAAATTATATTCTGTTGAAGTCATCCCTGAAATTGCAAGTAAGGCTGCAGAACGCTTTGTTGATAATAATAAAGTATGCATCCTGGAAGGAGACAGTGTCAGCGTGCTGGCACAGGAATTACCTTACCTGAAAGGAAACTGTTTATTCTGGTTGGATGCTCATTTTCCTGGTGCAGATGCCGGCATGGCGGCGTACAACGAGGATGCAGACGAAACACTGCGTTTGCCCTTGGAGCAGGAACTGGAAGTGATCAGTAGGTTGCGGTCAGCCTATCAGGATGTGCTGATCCTGGATGACTTAAGGATTTATGAAGACGGTCCTTTTGCCAATGGAAATGTGCCCAATGATGCCTTGCCTTTGCAGAACAGGACCATTGATTTTATATACACATATTTTGGCCACAGCCACGAGGTAATGAAATGCTACCTGGATGAAGGATATATCTTGTTGTTTCCTAAGGGAAGTTACCGCCGTAAGCATTTTAAATGGAGTAACCTCTTTAAAAAGGTTACTCCACAAGAAGATCATTACCTGGTATCTGAAGCTATTTAACCTTTCTTATCCAGGTCTAGCTGGATCTGCAATTCCTGCAATTGTTTTTCATCAATGGAGGAAGGAGCATCGAGCATCACATCCCTGCCGCTGTTGTTCTTAGGGAAAGCAATAAAGTCGCGGATGCTTTCACTACCGCCTAATATGGCACACAAGCGGTCAAATCCAAACGCTATTCCTCCGTGTGGCGGAGCACCATATTCAAATGCACCTAATAAGAAACCAAACTTGTGCAGGGCTTCTTCTTTAGACATGCCAAGGGCTGCAAACATCTTTTCCTGCAATTCCCTCTGATAGATGCGGATAGAGCCACCACCGATCTCATTTCCATTCAATACCATGTCATACGCATTGGCCTTGATGTTGGAATAAGGATGTTTCAGGTATTCTGCTGCATTGGTGATGACAGGATCGTTATTGATCATGACATCTATCTGGTTAGGTTTAGGAGATGTAAATGGATGGTGACGGGCTACCCACCTGTTATCTTCTTCTGCATATTCAAACAAGGGGAAGTCCAGCACCCAGAGTAGCCTGTATTCATTTTTCTTTCGCAGGCCTAAACGCTCACCCAGTTCCAGTCTTAGATCGCTGATGGCTTTGCGGGTTCTTTCCTCGGCACCAGCCAGTATCAATATGAGATCGCCAGGCTTTGCATTGGCAAAGGCTGCAATAGCTTTTAATTTGTCTTCAGAGTAAAACTTATCAACGCTGCTTTTGAATGTACCATCCATATTGCATTTGATATTCACCATGCCCTGCATACCTACCTGCGGACGCTTTACCCAATCTGTCAATTCATCTATTTGCTTGCGGGTATATTCAGAAGCTCCCGGAACAGCAATAGCCAGTACAGTTTCGGCATTGTCAAAAACGCCAAAGCCAGCTCCATTGATCAAATCTCCGGTGGCAACTACAGAACCTCCTTTATTGAATGCTGACTTCAGGTTGGCCACCTTCATATCAAAGCGGATATCAGGTTTGTCATTTCCATAGTTCCACATGGCATCTTCCCATGTCATGCGTTCTACAGGTTCTGTATAGTCAATATCTTTTACTGCCTTGAAAATATACTTGATAAGACCCTCAAACATATTCAGTATATCCTCCTGCTCCACAAAGGCCATCTCACAATCGATCTGTGTGAATTCTGGCTGGCGGTCTGCCCTGAGGTCCTCATCCCTGAAGCATTTCACTATCTGGTAATACCGGTCATAACCGCTTACCATCAATAGTTGTTTGAAGGTTTGTGGCGATTGAGGCAATGCATAGAACTGGCCAGGGTTCATGCGTGAGGGTACCACGAAATCCCTGGCACCTTCAGGTGTGCTTTTGATGAGGAAAGGGGTTTCAATATCCATAAAGCCCTGTTGGTGCAGGTAGTCCCTTGTAGCCCTGTTCACTGCATAACGAAGCTCTAAATTCTTTTTTACGGCATTCCTGCGGAGGTCCAGGAAACGGTATTTCATACGCAGGTCATCACCTCCATCCGTATCATCCTGGATGGTGAATGGTGGTACAGCTGATTTGTTTAAAATAGTAAAGGATTGAACGTTGATCTCAATATCACCAGTTGGAATATTTTTATTCTTATTAGAGCGTTCATTGACAGTTCCCGTAACCTGTAATACAAATTCACGGCCCAATGGATTTTCATCCAGTTTGGCATTTAACTCTTCTCCAAAAAGCAATTGCGTGATGCCATAGCGGTCCCTCAGGTCAACGAAGGTGATAGAGCCGAATTTGCGAACGGTCTGCACCCACCCGGCCAGTGTCACCTGGCTGTTGGCATTATTTAATCTTAATTCTCCGCAAGTATGTGAACGAAACATAAGGATCCCTGTTGATTCTATGATTAAAAGTGGCAAAGATAAGTGGTAAACCTTTTTTACCGGGTTGGCCCTGAGAGAGGTATTATGCCAGCCCGTTTTAGCTTAATTGTGTTACCGGTGTGATGTTCATAGTTCTATACCTATCTTTTTCATGAGTATGGAAGCATTCAGGCTGGTGCAAATACCTTCTTTCAGCTTATAGTCGAAATAAAGTTCTTCGCCTTCAACCTGTACGTCAAAATGATAGTTTTCAATGGCCCCAGCCAACTCGTTTTCCATAGTCGCCAATTCCAGGTCATGCGTAGCTATTACCGCTACGGCATGTTGTTTCACCAGCTGCGCTATCAATGCTTCTGACCCTTTATGACGATCCATTGAGTTGGTACCCCGCAATATTTCATCAAGCAATATAAATACTCGCTCGTGGCGGTTGACGGCTTCTATGATCGTCTTCAATTTCTTTAATTCAGCATAGAAGGTTGAAGTGTTCTCCGCCAGGTTATCGGCAATGCGCATGCTGCTCATTAAACGAACAGGAGAAAGCGTAAGTCTACTGGCGCAAACGGGTGATCCTGCCTGGGCTAGTACCACATTCAATCCAATGCTACGCAGGAAGGTACTCTTGCCGGCCATATTAGAACCTGTTACCAGGCCTATGACCCCAGCGCCATTAATAGCAAAATCATTGGTAACTCTTGAGGTTGCAGGTATAAGAGGGTGACCCAGGTCCTTCCCATCAAACGCCAGGTGTTTATCTATGAAAGTAGGGAATGCCCAAGCCCCATGATTGAAGTGAAGCGTTGAAAATGTGTGCAGCACTTCCATGGTAGCTACCATGTCAAACCAATGATCCAGATGATGCCTGTTCCTGCTGCGCCAGTGATTTAGGGCTATCATTTGTCGAACATCCCATAAGAGGAAGGCATTGAAGAAAAGCCTGCCCACTATGCTTACCCTGAGGTCAAAACGGTCAAGTATCTTTTTCAGGTCCTTGATGTTATCAGCTGCCTTTTCTTGACCTGTCCTTGCCTGTTGTTGCAATTGATTCAGCAGGGTTGATTGGAATGGTTTGTCCTCTATCCATTTTACCAGGTAATAAAGTGTGCTGATCTCTTCCACAATGCCGGAAAGCTGCACATAGGGTCCACCCGTATGTCGGCTTAAGATGATAGAAATGGTAAAGTATAAAAGGTATAATGAGCTGAAAAAGGGAATAGGTATGTATCCGAAAATGGTGGCCACAAGGGTGCCAAGAGTGATGAGGGAATAAATAATATAGAAAGGTTTCCAGGCAGGGCTTTTAAAATGAATGTCTTCTTCCTGTAGCCAGGCGGCAGCCTTTTGCTGCGTTTTCACGGTAATAGCCGTTTGCATGGCATAAGATTGAAGCTGCTGCCTCCATTCTATCTCCGGGGTTATTTCTTTAACAGCCTCCTGCCGTGCTAAGATCATAGGAACAGGTAAGGGCTGCAATAGATTTTCGGCTAATAGTTTACGGCCTTGCTCTGTATTACAGCGATTGAGCCATTGGAATACTGATGCATGGCCAAACAGGTCCAGGTCATTGGCATAATCATGAAGCTCAGGGGCATAACGACTACCTGTTTCTCTTTTGTTGTATTTGTCGTCCCGTATTTCCAGTTCCTCTTCATTGATCTTTATTAATGTCCTGGCATTTTCAATCTGGTGATTATTAGCTGCATCTATTGAAATAAGATAAAGCAGCAGTCCGAAACCAATAACAACAGGAATAAGGCCTGCGAGGCCAGCAGAAATAAATAGCTTGTAAGCAATAAAAGCTGCCACCAGGAAAACAAACAACCTGGCCCATCCCAGGCGATTGCGCTTTTTTAACAGCTGCCCGAGGTGCGCCTGGTGTTTCTCAATTAAATCATGGTAAGTTTTTCCCGGAGATGGCTCATGCATAAAAATGAAGATAAGACAGAAATCAAGAGCCGTAGATCATGATAGATCAGTTATAAGGTGACTACCTGTGCTTCCCGCTCTTCGGTGGGCCTTTGCACCAGGTAGTAATTAGCTAATATTCCAATACCAATGATAAAGGGAATCAATGCGAGGTGTTTACCTTCAAAATGCCTCCACACAGTTATGGTATCAAAATGGAGGAACTCCGATATCATCCAGTAGGCATTGGCAGTGATCCAGAATACAATGGCCAGGTTATGAGCCAGTTCAGATCGTATGTCCCTGGTACGCCAGGAGATAATAATGGCTATAAGCAGGGTAGGGATGATCATGGCTACTCCTAATGGTTTCCAGATCATGCACCAGCTCACATCTTTCAACAGCCAGAATATGATATGCATATTTTCCATCTTGCGAAACCTGGCTGGGATCACATACATGGACTCGTTGTTCTGATTCATGGTATCCATCATGAGCTCAAATTTATTGACTGGATGGTTTTAGCACCAACTATTTTTAACTATAACCGTTCCCTGCGTTCCTGGACAGGATCCTGCTGAACCTGTGTACATTGGCTTCATCTGAAACAGGAAGATCATACACCATGTATTGTGTGAGCTGGTTGGCAAAGAAAGGAGCTAAGGAAGTGCCTTTAGTACCCATGCCATTCAAAATGCCAATGCGGGGGAATACGGGATGCATGCCCACAAAAGGTCGTCGTTCTACCGTGGCAGGTCGGATAGCAGCCTTATGATCTACAATGGTAAAGGGCACCTTTAACCAGTTTTGCAGCAGGTTGGCTGTTTGTTTATAAAATTGTTCAGAGGGTTGATCATCGGTAAACTCCCATTGATAATTGGAACCCACCCAATAAAGGCCTGGAGCAGGCAGGGGCACGAGCATCAATCCTTTTTTAAAAATGTGCCCGTTATACAGCTCCTTCGCCTCAATGATCATGGCTTCTCCTTTGTTGGGTGCAAATGGCAGCAAACGAAACCATGGATTGGTAGCTGCATTCACTCCATCACAAAATATGATCCTGTCTGCAGTAATATCCTGGTAGCGTATATGGTCTTCATCAATATGAACCTCTCCGGTTGTGAATTCCTCTTCCCGTAATGCATTCCATTGGTTTAGTTGTTGCCTCCACAGATCGAGCAGCAATGATAACTGGATGGTGTAAGAGGGCCTGATCTCTCCACAGCCAAAGTCATAATGAAAGAATTGATTGAACTGGTTCTGGTTGGGATAGGAATGCAGGTAGGTGTCATTTTCTTCGATCCGCTCTACAAAGGCATTGAGCATTTGGACAGAGGGAAAGAAATCAATAATGCTTTTTTCATACACCAGGTTGGCCTGCAGGAAGGTTTCCATAGCCCTGTACGTGTCAATGGCATAAGGCATCACTTCATCTATCATCCAGGTAGTTACATACCGGCGCCCGGTAATAGGGTTAATGATTCCGGCCGCTACCCTGGAAGAAGAGTCTTCTTTGTGATTATCAAACACCAAAAAAGTTTTTCCTTCCTTATGAAGAAACCAGGATAGCATTGTACCACATATTCCCTGGCCTATGATCAGACAATCCACATGCATGCATCAAAGTTAGGGCAGGGTCTTCTCTGGTAAAATATTAAGTTCTGCCTGGTGACATACCTTGTAATGAAAAAAGCCCTCACCGTAAGGTGGAGGGCTTTTCAGTGTTATAAGCTATTGTTTACTTTCCTGCTGCCTGGGCCACCGTGATCTTGATCCCCTCGCTGTGTGCACTGAATTCAGGAGCATACATGCTTTGAATGGTGGTAATGCCATTGCTGAAGCTACCTGCATGCGTCACAAATAATGGGTACTCAAAAACATAGGTGCCTTTGCGCAAATAATTAAAGAAAAAGTTGGTGCTGGCATCCTTGGTGGATTGGTAATAACCCAGGCCGCCCTGGTATTGATAACCGCTTAATACATTCACAGGTTCAAGCGATGAGGCACGCATATCCTTCATGTGAACATATTCCATATCCCTGTCCACTCTCAGTTCGATGCGGACCTTTATCTTATCGCCTACAGCTAGTTCACTGCCTTCCTGCACTGGAGATAAAACTGGCCCACGGTCGGTATTCTTTTCAATGAATAGTTTTTTGGTCAATTGCAATGGAGTGGCTGCGGCTGTTATCTTATCCATGTCTTCAAAATACTGCCAGTACACAGCGCCCCAGGAGGGTGCTTTAGCGGACTGGTTGGCCGATGGCGATGCATTCTGAACGGTCAGGCTTATATTGCCCATTGCCGGTTGAATGCTTGCTGGTTCAATAGAGCGTTTGAAATAACCGGTTCCTGCTTCGGTAGGTTCATTGCTGTTTGAGATATTAGTGTTTCCCAGTTTAATGGTCACTTCGGGTTGCGCTTTCAACCAGTCGTTTCCTTGAAGCAATAAGGCATAGCAGGCTTCCGCTGTAGCTTTCGTAGTGCCCCAGTTATTGGTTTGCTTATTTTTTAGCAGCCAGGTCTTCATATCTTCTACTGCCTCTTTATTGTTTCCAATTTCCTGGAATGCTTCTATCATCAATGATTGTGTTTCAATGGGTGCATACCACCAGAACCAGCTATAGCCATAATGATTGTCCTTCCAATACATGCCTAGTTCTTCATTGTTGATGGCTCTCTCTTTTATTGATTTAATAATAGCATCAGCCGCCTGTTGATCTCCCATGCGATGCAACGCCAGGGCAATCATTCCCTGCAGGTACAATGGCTGCTTCATCCAGTACTGCTTTGCCTGCTTAAGGTAAAAGGCATGTGCTGGTTGGGCGGCCTGGCTGATGGTGTACTGTTTAAAAAAGCTGCGCATGTACAGGTATTGAATCTCGTAATAGCCAACCTGTTGTTTGCTCAGATCGGCCTTGCTTTTTACCAACCTGTTATATTGTTCTGTGATCTGCTTGTCCAGGTAAGGTATGGCAGCAGAGGTAATGGAAGTTAGCGGCTGGCCATCACCGCCCAACTTCATCAAATGGCCAATGCCTGAAAGAATATATTGGGTAATATACCTGTCATCCGGACCACCGGTAAACCAAACAAAGCCACCATTGGAACTTTGCATTTGTCTTAGCTTGTCCAGGTGTTTATTCAGTTGCTGTTGCATGTGCACCATATCAAACAATAGCGCAATGTTCTTTTTCTGTTGCGTTTCATTGCGCGCCTGCAGCACCCATGGCGTTTCTTCAAGTAAGGCAGATTTTAATTCCTGGTTCTTCTCCAGGTTGGAAAGCAAGGCAGATGTATCTGCAATCCTCCAGCGTTCAAATATTTCTTTTAGCCTTGGTGTGGAAGCAGCGATCTTTTGTGCCAGTGCATTGGCAAAATAGCGGTTCCATGTTTGCTCTGCACATTCATAAGGATAGTCTTCCAGGTAGGGAAGTGCCTGCACTGCATACCAGGCAGGATTGGAAGTATATTCTACCGTTAAGCCATGCTGTTGCAAGGTCTCGCTTTCACCAGCATGAAGCAATTTGTCAAAGCTGAAAGTTTTAGTACCGGTTCCACGCATGGCCATAGGAAGCGTTTCTGTTACCAGGACTTTGTTGGTAAGTACAGGCAATACATTTTCTTCCCCGTCTGATAAATTGCCTGCACGGGCAGTTACCCTCCATATCAATGCATTGCTGAATTGAAAGGGCACCTGTATAGGAAAATTCACGGGTTCACTTTGCCCGGCTGCCACGGTAAAGAACTGGTTAGGGAAGGTATTCATGAACCATCCGTCAACCGATTGATTGGTGGTAGCATCTATCAACTCCAACTGCACCTGTCCTGTCAATTCCTTGTCAGATAGGTTAACGATCTTGGTAGTGAATTCCATATGGTCGCCCTGGCGGAGGAAACGGGGAGCATTGGGCTGCACCATCAATTCCTTTTGAGTTACCAGTTCTTTTTGAGATAGTCCAAAGGCCAGCTCTTTGGTATGAGCCAGTGTTTGCAGCTTCCAGCGGGTCACGGCCTCAGGCATAGTAAAAGAAAATTCTATAGTCCCATCTTTATCTGTTCTCAGGTCAGGGAAAAAGAAGGCTGTTTCATTGAAGTTGCGTCGGGGCTGTATGGTATTGTCAGATGGCGCTGCAGACGCAGGTTTAACACCAACACCGGTTACCACTACTTCATCCATTCTACTAGAGTCTGCTATAGCATTCTGTTGGACTTGCACACCTGATACCTTTCCTTCCAGCATGGCAGCGGCTGGTGCTCTTGAAACCATTTTCATCATGCTACTCTCCGTCCTATAAAAACCTCCTCCTCCATAAAGGTCAAGATCCAACCGGTCATAGGTTTTATTGAAATCCCTGTAACTATCATTCTCCTGCCATCTTTCCTCCGATGTAATACCGGCAAAATTTTGTCTTCCGTTCCATGCAAATAAATTGGCAAATACGGGCCATATACCAGGTATGCTCCATTGGTGCATTTTAAACTGGTCCAGGGAGGCATCATACATGCTGGCCAGCATTTCCGCAGCCACCGATTCTTTCTTGTATCCTGTGATCTTTACTTTCCATTTCTCTTCACTTCCCGGTAGGGTCTTGTCACGGAAAGTTTCATACTGCACCTGCAATTGTTTGTTCGACCATGGAATGCTGATGATGTCATTGAATTGGTAAAACCTGTTGTCCTTCACAAAAAAGTATGATACACCATAACCACCCCTGTCTGATTCTGATGCGCTGTACTTCCATGTTCTTTTTTCCTGGTTCAGCGAGGTATAGTCAGTGGATACCTCCGGCTTTTTATCATTCTTTCCAGGCTTACGCACCTCGTTGATCACAAATACATCATTGGCCGAAGTGCCTACTTCCACAGTGGTGGATTCACCCGGCTCAATAGGATGTTCGCTTCCCCTGGCCCATAAATAACGAGGTTTATTGAATTCCTTACCATTAGGGTCATACAGCTCCAGGTATTTTACCAGTTTAATGTCTTCTCCATTCTTGTCCTTAACAGTAAAGCTCAGCTCATAATAACCAGGCGTGAAGGGATGATAAAGCGGCAGTTCACCGTTTTTTTTGGTGGTATCCGATATAGTAAATACCAGGCTCTCCTTAGCCCAGCTTTTATACTCGGTTTCATTGCTGTATTCATCATGCGGGAAGTATTGGAGGTATTCTTCTTTGCTAATTACAAACTGGTCGGGCTGGCGCCAGAAGCGGTTGCGGATCAGGCGTTTTTCAGGTACCAGTTTGGCAATAGTCAAAGTGATAGGTGTGGACAGGGATTCCCCATTCATATTCTCTGCACGGATACTTATCTTTTTAAATGAATCCACATTCACTTTGTCATCCAGGTTCAATTTGAGCAGTAAAGACCTATAGCCAGCACTGATCTTCTTTTCCCCGCTCCTGGTTTCACCATTGATATCAGCCACATCAGCATACACTACGTAATCAAATAAAGGTTCTGTCTCTTTATTTAGTTTGCGGTCGGGAATAGCCGTAAAATGTATGTTGAATTTGCCTTCTTTATCGGTACTTGTTTCCCCATGTGCAATTTCCATAGGTGGCGCAGGTGGTAGCCACATCTTATAAGACATCCAGGGATATAAGAAACGAGCCTGCCGAACTACCCGGTAGCTGACATTAGCTCCATCTACTGTATTGCCGGCATAGGCCTTGGCAAAGCCTGTAACCTGTATGGTATCTCCAACCTGGTAATTGTCTTTTTGTTTTTCAAAATCCACATAGAAGCGTGGCCTTTTATATTCCTCCACGGAGAAGGCATATTCATTGTCGTTTTCATCTTCATGGATCCTGAACTGCCCATTCAAAGAATTGGCTGGTAATTGGAATTTACCTGAGAAGGATCCAAATTCATTGGTGGTTACCGCAAGCGAATCAATGTCATCACTGTTGGCATCTTCCAGGAAAATATTCGTCTTGTAATTGGTGGCAATACTATTGCCCGACTTAGTTTTAGTAAGCGCTATCCCTTTAAAATAAACCGTCTGGCCCGGCCGGTATATTGAGCGGTCGGTAAAGAAAAAGACCTTTACTTCCGCATCTTCTTCATCGGCTGTATCATCGTAATACCTGTAATAGTTATACACCTCGTCGTTCAGGGCCAAATGGTCTTTACCGTAGGTAATGTCAAGAAAGTAAGTTTCATACTTCCTTTCTTTAGGCTCTGGTATTTCAAAGTTTCCATTTTTATCAGTTTCATAATTGCCTATCACTGTTTTGGTGTACAGTTGGGTCTTATAGTCATATTCTCTTTTGAAAACCTGCACCATGGCCTTGGACAAGGGCTTGCCACTTTCCCGGTGCAGTACATAATATTGGTTGTCCTGGTTGATATAACTGATGTTGGAAACATGAAACAGCAATGATCCAAGGCCGCTTTTCTTTTTATTGAACTGCTCATTGGGCGAGGCCAGCAGGATATATTCCCCCAAAGGCAGTGCATCCATTTTTATTTCAGTGTAATGCTTTTGCAGGTCATTGGTTTCCGGAAGTTCCTGCTTCCATGATCGTACAGGATCTGCTTTGAGAATGGCATTCCAGTACGCACTGTCGTCGCCTCTTTGCTCCAGCAGTTTCTTAAGGGCCGCTGTAGATTGAATGATCCGGAAGTATAGCGTGTTCACATTTTGGTAAGTTACCAACGATCGAAAGGGCTGTGCCGGCTGGTTTACCTTTTCCACCTGGAAGGAAAAGGAGGGGTGTTGTAGCTGTTGCAATAAATTAACGCTGTTGACCCATCCTTCATTTTTTACAGAACTGTCTTTCACTACGTTTTCAAGTATCTGCCTCGCCTTTACCAGGTCATAGCGGTGCGTGGTATCTTTTAAAGGATCATAGGCGGCTCCCTGTTGCTGGTAAAAGGCGGCCAGCAGGTAGCTGGCTTGTGAGGCCAGGTTTTTACCATTGCCCTTGTTCACCAGGTTTTCTAATGCCGCTACATACAGGGAATCTTTGGCTTCATGCACAGAGTGCTCATGTACAAAGCTGATACGTTCTATATCTACATCCATCAATGCGCGTGCATCTTTATCGTGTAAATGAAAGGCAATGAGATCCTGGTAAATAAGTAATGCTTTGTGCTCCAGAGAAAGCGAGTCTTTGGTGGGAAAGGTTTGCTTCACAAATGTGGCAGCTGGCGCAAAGGCTTCCACCTGGCTGATCTCAAAAGCATAAGCCGGTTTCTTTATATCCCGTTCATTATTGGTAAAGTATTCCAGCGCCCGGTGGGCAAGCAGGTCATAAAGTGTAGGGCGTAATGAACGGCTATTTCCTTTAATGATGATGGCGTCGTAGGGTTCCAGCCTGGTTTGTTTCAACAGCGCCTCTTTTTTGATTGATGCCAGGTACAGTTCAGAGATCTTTTGGTGCAGGTCCTCCATGGTCCATGTGGCTATATCGTCCTTTTTAAAATCTACGGTATTGGTGCGTCCATAAAGCTTCCACCTGTTCTCCTGAAAATATTGCCAGTACAAGCCTGCCAGTAAACTGTTCAACATGGAAGCAGCCGGCTCATTTTGCATGGTGATCTCTTTTTCAATATCCTTTATCGACAGCAGCAGGTTATTCTCCCTGTTATATTGTTGCAGGCGTACCATGTACACCAATGATTTAATCACCTGTGCCGGTTGCTTATCCTTTTTAGCCTGTGTGTAGATCTTCTTTACTTCTGTCAATGCAGATTGCGGCAGGTTTTTCTTTTGGACCAGGTCTTCCACTTTTGCCCATGCGGCATCATAGTTTTTCATTTGGCTGAATGATTTTAAAGAGAAGAATACGGTGCATATCAACAATAAAACAAGGTAGGTAGCTGGTCTCATATCGTATTTATTCATTTTGATCATCTATGGTAGGATGCGCTAACATGCATAATTACATAAAAACCCCGTTTCCAATTGTGATTTATCATGGGTAGTAGCTTTAACTTTTGTTTACCTATCCAGCTATAAACATTTGCTATGGGTAGCAATCTGATGTATTGGAGGAAATTAAAAAATGAAAAACTTCTTTACATTAATGATGGCGGGGTTGATGAGTGTTTCAGCCTTTGCCAGCGATATTACCGTAACCTTTTCCGGTAATAAAAATTACCAGGTGTTGATTGATGGCCGGTCAGTCAATAATTATGGATATTCGGGTAATTCTATTTACCTCAATAATCTCCGGGCAGGGCAGCACTATCTCCAGGTAGTCAAATCCAATGGCAACCGCCAGCGTGATAATAAGGTGGTCTATGCCACAGACTTTATCGTCCGCTCTCAATATGATCTCTTCATCAATATTGATAAAAAGGGAAGGGTGAGCATGAATGAACGTGCATCGGCTTATAATGGCCGAAATAGTAATGACAGGTGGAATGACAGGAACAATTCGGATCGCAGGTGGGACAATGATAGGAATGACCGGAATGGAAGGTATGATGATGACGACAGGTATGACCGCAATGGTAGCTATAATGACAGGGCATATGGTAATAACAGGAATAATGGGCAATACAACAACGGCGGGTATGGTTACAACCAGGCTGTAAGCTCCACAGAGTTTCAGCAATTGGTAAGTAATATCAAATCGGAATGGTTTGCCAGTGGTAAGCTCAATACGGCAAGGCAGGGTATTGGCAGGTATTATTTTACCTCCTCCCAGGTAGGGCAACTTATCCAGCTATTTAGTTCAGATAATGATAAGCTGGAATTGGCCAAGCTGGCTTACTCCAGGACGGTAGATCCGGTAAATTATTCAGGCCTGTATAACCTTTTTTCCTATCAAAGCAGTCGGGATGAACTGAATGCATTCATTCGTGGACAACGTTATTAAGTAAAATAGACATGAAAATAAAAAGGGCCTGCATTGAATGCAGGCCCTTTTTTATAATTATGGATCTATAAAATAGAATGAGTCAATCCAAAGGAGATACCCGACGACAATTCGTGACTATTAACCGTCTCGTTCGTATTTGTAACTGCTCGTGATGATTTGTAGTTTAAGTTCCAGTGCGCAGTTAATCTTGTTCTGTAGCTCAGAAAATAATCAGCACTGAAATCTATTTCAGGGCTGATTATTCGCATTTGCTTGTATGTCATCGCCCTGGAAAATTTGGCAAAGGAAGCATTCATTTGGATAAAAGCATTGATGGCAGTCCTGTTACTAGGAAAGTATCCCCAGCCATACCGGCTATATAGCCTGGTAATCGATTCCCATGTATCTATTTCTGATACTGATTCAGTGCCCAAATATATATTCCTGGTCTCGTCGCTGTTCCATTTTTTCTGAAAGCTTAGTATAGTGGAAAAATTACGTTGCCACTTCAGGTTCAATGGTTTGTAATTTTCATAACCTAATAATGGCATCAGACTAGTATAGGTTGATGTCTGCTTATCTGAATTATTCACGCCATCAGCCTTAAAATAACGGCTGTTTTTTTGAATGCCACCCCCAGGTACCAGTTTTATATACCAATTGGACCCTGATGAACGGTATGGATTATAAGCCATTACCCAATTGTCATTGATGGTGGTAAAATACCTGATATCGTTTACACTGATCAACCCTGATGCTTTCAAAAAGGAATCGATTTGGGTGAATTCATAGATCCTTCTTCTCCGGTTGTCAAATACTCTTTTGTTGTTAACAGCTGTGATGAGCTGGGCGAATTGCCTGGTGTTTTCGGAAGTTGGGCTGCTGGCCAACAGGCCTTGCTGTTCCAGGTCATTCAATATATACAGCGCTGTTTGCGCATCAGTAACATTTTCTATTCTTCCCTTACCAAACCCCAGCATGAACATATTTTCAGCAAGCAGGTTGGTATTCGTAGTATTCCAGACTGTATATTTTGATTTATTTGTGGCCAGTGAATGATTCAGAATGTTGCCCCATTCCCAGAACCAGTTATTTTTTTTATAATAACGGTCCGTGTAACTCCAGTACACATTGTACTGGAGTGAGTGTGATTTAGTGCTGGTATCATTTTGGCCATATGTACTGAAATACCCTGAAGGAGAAAATCTGATCACGCTAGTATGCATTCTTTTATCAGTGCTAACAGAATGATAGTAATCCAGGTTGGAGGGATACAGGTTCCAAGTGGAATATTTTCTGCTATAAGGCTCCGGGGCATTAACATCATTCACCCAACCTGAAAAACCCAAATTGAGCTCTAATGCAGTAAAACCTGGAGTACGGTATTTATAATCTTTTAATTGAAAGCTGCTGTCCTGGGCAAAGGAGCCATGAGCAATAACGGTAAGCAGTAAGGGTAAAAGTTTTCTTTTCATATGCAGGTAATTGATTAAGATGGTATAAAGTGTAAGTATATACCTTCTTTTTCCCGAAACAGTTTATTGTAGTATTAAAAAAAAGATAAAGCTACATATAGGTAGTACTGATTCATCTGCCCGTTAGCTTACCATTTTCTTACCATCAACAATAGGTGTGCTATACATCTTCAATAAGGCATCAGTATGGTATCCTTGTTCTATCCCCGTAGTATCTCCGTATTTAACCCGTATTTTCCCTGATTGCACACGGGTATAGTACGGGGATAGAACAGGGAAATAGTGATGTTGTAACGGGGTTGGTGTACAGTAGCATGGCTATAGCCAGGAGCTGGATATACCTTATCGCAGCTAATGAAAGCGTTGGCCTATTGGTAGTAGTGAGGCAGGGTCATAAAAAAAGAGGTTGTCTCTTGCTGGAAACAACCTCTTTTATATTCTATTGAATGAAGTATTATTTCTTTAATACCTGCGCCATGGTAATGCCAATATCAGCGGGGCTTTGCACCACGTGAATGCCGCATTCTTCCATGATCTTCATTTTAGCAGCAGCAGTATCTTCAGCGCCACCTACTATGGCACCGGCATGCCCCATACGTCGTCCTGGAGGGGCCGTTTGCCCGGCAATGAATCCAACCACGGGCTTTTGATTTCCATTGTCCCTGATCCAGCGGGCTGCTTCGGCTTCCATGCCTCCACCTATCTCACCGATCATAACAATAGCATCTGTTTCAGGATCGTTCATAAATAATTCAACTGCCTCTTTGGTAGGCGTACCAATGATAGGATCACCACCAATACCTACGGCTGTGGAAATACCCAATCCTGCTTTGGCTACCTGGTCGGCTGCCTCGTAAGTCAACGTTCCTGATTTTGATACAATGCCTATCCTTCCTTTTTTGAATACAAATCCTGGCATGATGCCTACTTTACATTCATCGGCTGTAATTACGCCAGGACAGTTTGGCCCTATCAGTCTTGTATTTTTTCCTTCAATAAAGTTTTTCACTTTCACCATATCCTGCACAGGTATGCCCTCAGTGATACACACGATCAGTCCAACACCTGCATCAGCGGCTTCCATAATGGCGTCGGCAGCAAAAGCGGGGGGTACAAATATGATAGAAACATCAGCGCCGGTTTCCTGAACACAATCAGCCACCGTATTGAACACTCTTCTGTCAAGATGTGTCGTTCCGCCTTTGCCTGGAGTAACTCCACCTACCAGCTGTGTACCATATTCGATCATCTGTGAGGCATGGAAAGTGCCCTCAGTACCGGTGAAACCCTGTACAAGCACTTTAGAATTCTTATTGACAAGGATACTCATATTCTATTTTGTAAGTTGGGGGCAAATGTAAGGAAATACCATGTCCCTGATTATTGATTCTGATTTATGTGACCCGGTTGTTTTTTTGCCTGGTTGCTTATTTAATGCTACCCCGGGCCTGGCTATTTCTTAATACTCCCATTTTACCAGGGTGGCTCCCCAGGTAAATCCGCCACCAAATGCTGCCAGCACTATATTGTCGCCTTTGTTCAGTTCATGGCGCCATTCCCAAAGGCAAAGGGGCAGGGTAGCAGCCGTGGTGTTGCCATAGCGTTGAATATTCAGCATTACTTTTTTATGGTCAAGGCCCATTCTGTCGGCGGTGGCATCTATAATGCGTTTATTGGCCTGGTGAGGAACCAGCCATGCTATGTCGTCGCCTGTAAGATTGTTCCTTTCCAGCAATTCGGCACTCACATCGGCCATGCCTTTTACTGCGAACTTAAATACCGATTGACCCTCCTGGTACACGAAGTGTTCTTTGTTGGCCACTGTTTCTGCAGATGCAGGTTTTAATGATCCTCCAGCTTTCATGTGCAGGAACTGGCGTCCGCTACCATCACTTTTCAATATGCTATCCAGCACGCCATAACCTTCATGGTTAGGCTCGAGCAATACTGCTCCCGCCCCGTCGCCAAAAATGATGCAGGTCTGGCGATCGCTGTAGTCAATAATGGAGCTCATTTTATCAACGCCTACCACTACTACTTTTTTGTAGCGGCGGCTCTCGATCAGTGATGCGCCTACCGTAAGTGCATATAAAAACCCTGAGCAGGCAGCTCCCAGGTCAAAGCCCCAGGCATTTTTAGCACCCACTTTATCGCTGATGATATTGGCAGTAGCAGGGAAAACCATGTCGGGGGTAACGGTAGCGCATATGATGCAATCTATTTCTTCAGGACTGATACCACGTTTTTCGCAGATCTGTAATACTGCGGGAACCGCCAGGTCGGAAGAGGCTTTGCCGGGCTCTTTTAAAATACGCCTTTCCTCCACACCTGTCCTTGTCCTGATCCATTCATCGTTAGTGTCCACCATCTTTTCCAGGTCGAAATTGGTGAGTTTGGTTTCAGGAACATATCCGCCAACCGCTGTAATTGCTGCAGTGATCTTTTGAACCATTTTGTAATTTTTAAAAGGCAACGAAGATACGTAGGGATTTAAAACTGATTAGGAACCAAAGATCCTGCCATCAAAAAACGCTTATTCGTTGGGTATAGGTATATAATCTTCCCGGTGGGTTTTATATTATCATCCCATTGCTTACTTTGCAGCCCTATGATCGCTTTTTTGAATGGAAATTTTGTAAAGAAAACGCCTTCCTATGTGCTGGTAGATGTAGGCGGTGTGGGTTACGAGGTTCAAATCAGTCTGAATACCTACACCCATATCCAGGACCTGGAAAAAGGAACGATTCAGACGCATCTCATAGTGAGGGAAGATGCGCATATCCTATTTGGTTTTTTTGACCTGGCAGAAAAGGAAATGTTCCTGCAGTTGATCGCCATCAGCGGCATTGGTTCTAATACAGCCAGGGTGATGCTCTCCTATATGAGGCCGGATGAACTGAGCCGCGCCATTGTGCAGGGCAATGTAAAAGCGCTGGAATCCATTAAGGGAATTGGCAAGAAAACAGCCGAAAGGATAGTAGTGGAGCTGAGGGATAAACTGGCGAAACAACCCATTGATACTGACCTAAATATTTCTTCCTGGAAGGGCAATACTTTGCAGGCCGATGCGTTAAATGCACTGATTGCTTTAGGCATCAATCGCCAGGCTGCTGACCAGGCCGTCCAAAAGGTGTTAGCGCAAGATCCCGGAATAGGGGTAGAGCTATTGATAAAAAAAGCGTTACAAATCCTTTGATTACCCTTATTGACTAACTAATTGTAGAGAAAAGACTTGGCTTCCCATTCTACCTATAAGTTCCCTAAGATGGTGGTTACCATCCTTTTATCCACCTTAGGCTTTTTCCAGGCCCCACATCTTTATTCCCAGCAGGCACCAGCACAGGACACATCCAGGTATCCTTTGCAAGACCGCAGGGGCGATCCTTATAATTATCCTACCCGCAATCCTTTTGACCTGAAGGATACTGGTTTTGTAAAACGGACCATTGAGTACGACCCCAAGACCAAACAATACTTCATTGTAGAAAAGATTGGAACGCAATACTACCGCAGTCCAGCTACTTTCTCTATGGACGAATTCCTGAGGCTGCAGGGTGAAAAGGACGAGCAGGCCTATTTCAGGCAAAGGGCTAACCTGCTTTCTAATTTGAACCGCAGGAACTTCAAGCCTAAGTTTGGCTTTTCCAAAGATTGGGTGAACAGGATTACCGGGAATGGTAAGGTAGAGATCCGCCCTTCAGGGTATGTGGATCTTTCCGCAGGGTACCAGGGACAAAATATTAAAAACCCGACCTTGCCTGAAAGAGCGAGAAAAACGGGTGGTTTTGATTTTAATGAAAATGCCCAATTGCAGGTGGATGCCAAAATAGGCGACAAGATCAACCTGCCCATTAACTATAACACGCTGGCCAACTTTGATTTTGAGAACCAGCTCAAGCTGGACTACCAGGGTAAGGAAGATGAGATACTGAAGCAATTCCAGATGGGTAACGTAAGTTTTGCTTCTAAAGGAACACTGATACCGGGTGCCCAATCATTGTTCGGAGTAAAGACTCAGCTACAGTTTGGTAAATTATACCTGTCCACCGTGCTGGCCAACCAACGTTCCCAGCGCCAGTCACTAGGCATGCAGGGCAGCTCAGCCACCCAGTCATTCAGCATCAGGGCTGATGAATATGAAGAGAACCGCCACTTCCTGATGGCCCAGTATTTCAGGAAGAACTACAATAAGGCTATGAAGGACCTGCCTATTGTAAGGTCTCCGATCCAGATATTGCGTGTGGAGGTTTGGGTGACCAACCGCCTGGGCATCGTGCCTGATTTTCAAAATGCAACTGGTTACCGCGATGTGGTAGCCTTTATGGATATGGGGGAGAGGGATCCTTATAACAAGATCATCCTGACAGGTTCGGGCGACTCTATGCCCCGCAACAATGCCAATGATCTTTTCAATGTACTATCTACTAATCCTAATACCCGTAACTCAAGCCTGGTGCAGCAGACATTGACCGGTTTAGGCTTTCAGCCGGTGCAGGATTTTGAAAAGACATTTGCCCGTAAACTCCAGCCCAGCGAATATTACTTCAATCCACAGATAGGGTTTATTTCATTGAACCAGCCATTGCAGCCTGATGAAGTGGTGGGAGTTGCTTTTCAATACACTTCTAATGGAAAGATCTACCAGGTGGGCGAGTTCTCCCAGGATATTCCACCCGACAGCACGGGGAATACTCAAAAGGTATTGTTCCTAAAATTAATAAAGGCCACCTCCCAGCGCACCAATCTGCCTATATGGGACCTGATGATGAAAAATGTGTACAGTGTTGGATTTGGCCAACTCGAGAGAAATGACTTCAGGCTGGATGTTACCTACGAGGAACCCAGTGCCGGTGATAAAAGGTATTTGCCACCTGCCAATGTACTGCCAGATTTTAAAGGTGTACCCATCATACAACTGGATAACCTTGACAGGTTGAATAACCAGAACGATCCACAGCCGGATGGGCTGTTTGATTATATTGAAGGATTTACGGTCATCTCCTCCCAGAGCCGGATCATATTCCCGGTGCTGGAACCTTTTGGCCACGACCTGGATTATGTGTATCCTTCGCAGGCCGAGGCCGAGAAGTATCTTTTCTATCCATTATATGATACTATTAAAGCTATTGCGCAGAACTATACCAACCTTGACCGGTTCAAGCTGGTGGGAAGGTCTAAATCTGCCGTGAACTCAGAGTACCAGTTAGGTTTTAATATTCCAAGAGGCTCTGTAAGTGTAACCGCAGGAGGCAGGATCCTGCAGGAGAATATAGATTACGAGATCAATTATGACCTGGGAACGTTGCGCATTACCAATCCTGCCATCATTCAATCTGGCCTGCCGGTGCAGGTGCAGTTTGAGAACAATGCCACTTTTGGACTGCAGCAAAGAAACTACCTGGGCTTACGCCTGGATTACCTGGTGAACCGTCACCTGACCGTAGGTGCCACCATGGTACGATTGAGCGAGCGCCCATTCTTTACCAAGCAGGGCTATGGCGAAGACCCGATCCGTAATACCATGTATGGTACCGACTTCGATTACCGCAATGACTTTCCGCGCATGACCAAATGGTTGAATAAATTACCTTTTTATTCCACCAAGGCCATGTCTTCTATTACAGCCTATGGTGAGGCGGCCATGTTAAAGCCGGGTCATGCCCCACAGATTGGTGAAGGAGGAGATGGAGTCATATATATAGATGATTTTGAAGGAACACGTAGTACGGTGGACCTGAGGTTCCCATTGATCAGCTGGACACTGGCTTCTGTGCCACAGAATTCACCGGATCAAAATGGAAACATTCTCTTTCCTGAAGCTACCCTGAATAATAACCTGGCCAGTGGATACAACCGGGCCAAGCTGGCATGGTATAATATTGAGCCTGTACTGCAGGAAAGAAAGAACTCCAACAATCCCTTGCGGAATGACCCCGCCGAATTGTCAAAGCCGGAGACCAGGCAGGTATTATCAACAGAGATATTCCCCCAGCGCACTAATGATTTAGGACAAAACCTGTTGACTACTTTCGACATGGCCTATTATCCAAAGGAGAGAGGTCCATACAATTTCAGAACAACAGACCTGAACCCTTCTAATGGCGGATTGAACACTCCACGGAAATCCTGGGGTGGTATCATGCGCAGCATAGATCAGACAGATTTTGAGACCAGCAATATTGAGTTCATTGAGTTTTGGGTGCAGGATCCTTTTATTAATAACAGGAACCCACAGGGTGGCGAGTTGTATTTTGACCTGGGCAATATATCAGAAGATGTGCTGCATGATGGCCAGCGACTGTATGAAAATGGTTTGCCTACCCCCACACAACCTAACCTTCCGGTGGACGAAACCGTATGGGGCAAGGTGCCCAGGAACCCGATCCAGGTAACCAATGCCTTTAGTAACGATCCTAATGACAGGCCTTTCCAGGATGTAGGCTTTGATGGTTTGACTGATACGGCTGAGCAACGTAAGTTCCAGCCCTACCTCCAGGATCTTGCCACCGTAGTGGGGGCCAATTCGCCTGCATTCAAAGCAGCGGAGGCCGATCCTTCTGCCGATAATTTTAAAGGCTACCGCGACCCTGCTTATGATGCATCTCCTGTAGCTGGTATTCTGCAACGCTATAAAAATATCAACAACCCGCACGGTAACTCACCTGTGGCCACCAGTACCGACCAGTTTACCAATGCGTTTACATTATATCCTGACCAGGAAGAATTGAACCGTGACAACACACTGAATGAAGTGGAAGAATATTTCCAGTACCGGGTGGAATTGAAGCCTGGTATGGATCAGCAAAACAACAAGTACATAACCGATATCAGGGAGGCTAATGTTCGTTTGGCTGATGGTTCATCACGTACAGAGAAATGGTTCCTGTTCCGCATACCTGTAAAAGATTTCCAGGCTAAGGTGGGTAATATCCCCGACTTGAAGTCCATCCGCTTTATGAGGATGTTCCTTACAGATTTTGAGGATACTACAGTGCTTCGTTTTGCCAAGCTGGAGCTGGTTAGGAACCAGTGGAGGAAGTTTACTTACGAGGTGGATACCACAGGTAATTATGTGCCGCTGCCTACTAATGATCCTACCAAGGTGAATGTATTGTCAGTGAACCTGGAAGAGAATGATCAAAGAACGCCCATACCTTACCGCCAATCGCCCGGTATTGAGCGCCAGCAGCAGATCAGCAACAATAATGTGCAATTGCTTTTGAATGAACAATCACTGAGCCTGAGGTTGAATAACCTGTTGCAGACTGAGGCCCGTGGTGTTTTCAAGACCATGAGCCTTGACCTGCGCCAATATGGTAGCCTCAAGATGTTCGTACATGCGGAGGATATGCTGATCCCCGGAACACATATTAATGATGGTGACCTGAATGCGGTGGTGAGGATAGGAAATGATTTTGTAAGCAACTATTACGAGGTTAAGATACCATTGCGCATTACTCCATGGGGAACAAGAGATTCACTTGGCATATGGCCGGCGGAGAATAACCTGGACTTTGACCTGGGCATCCTAACCCAACTGAAAACGCGAAGGAATAGTACGGGTGGCTCTCCATCTGTATATTTCCAGGAAAAGGGAGCGGATGGAAAAACATTTGCCGTAATGGGCAATCCCAACCTTGGAGAGGTGAGGGGTATGTTCCTGGGTATTGAGAACATAGGCCAGGAAACAGTAAATACTGAAGCCTGGTTCAATGAGTTGCGTTTATCCAAGCTGGATGAAAAGGGAGGGTATGCCGCATTAGGCCGTGTTGATATCAGGTTGGCCGACCTGGGTAATATCAACATTAGCGGTAGCATGAGAAGTATAGGCTTTGGTACCCTGGAGCAAAAAGTAAATGAAAGAAGCAGGGAAACCTTCTCACAATACGACATCAGTACTAACCTGGACCTGGGCAGATTGTTACCCCGCTCATCTGGTATCCAGATACCGATGTATGCAGGGTATAGTAAAACAACCACTACCCCGGAATATGATCCTTATGACCTGGATCTGAAGCTAAATCAGAAGATAGATGCGGCTTCTTCCAAATCCATTGCAGATTCTATCAGGAGGGATGCAATAGATGAAACCACCATCAAGACGTTGAACTTTACCAGCGTTAAAAAGAATAAGACAAATGGCAAACCGGCACAGCCCTGGGATATCTCAAATATTGACCTGAATTATTCTTTCATTCACCAGCAAAGGACCAACCCGATCATTGAACTGGAAGATGTGAAAAGGACCAGGGCGGCAATAGGATACAACTATTCTCCCCAGCCTAAATTCATTGAGCCCCTGAAGAAGGTGTTCAAGTCCAATTCTCCCTGGCTGGCCCTGATCAGGGATTTCAACTTCAACTATAAACCATCACTGGTTTCCATAAAGGCAGATGTGTTCAGGCAGTTTGGCGTGTTGCGCAACAGGAATGTAGGTACATCGTTCAAGCTACCTGAGACCTTTAATAAATTCTTCTATTTCGACAGGTACTATTCCCTGCGCTGGGACCTGACAAGGTCTCTGACGCTTGACTTCAATGCGGTAAACAATGCCCGCGTGGATGAGCCATTCGGACATATAGATACTAAAGAAAAGAAGGATACGGTGAAGCGTAATTTCTGGTCTGGCGGGCGTAATACCCACTACCACCAGGAAGCTTCCCTGACCTATAATCTGCCTACCTCAAAGCTGCCATTGCTGGATTGGACCACGGTAAGAGCTACTTATGCAGCCAAGTATGATTGGGTAGCTGCATCCTTGCTGGCAAGAGAACTGGGAAATACATTGGTGAATGGGCAGACGAGGAACCTGACCGCAGATTTTGATTTTGACCGTTTATACACTAAATGGCGGTTTTTAAGAGCAGTGTACAGTGATGCGCCGGTGGCTCCAAAACCTGCGCCCACTGTTAAAGACACCTCTAATAAAAGGAAAGTAAAGGATCCTAACCAGATGCCCAATGTTTCGGGCGTGGGTAAATTCTTTGCGCGCCTGGTGACCTCTGTAAAGAGGGTGGGTGTGCAATACACTGAAGACCTGGGAACCCTGTTGCCCGGTTACCTGGATAGTACCAGGGTGTTAGGAATGAATTTAGGAACCGGTAATCCTGGTTGGAAATATATATTGGGTTACCAGCCGGATACCAGTGACATTAACGAATTTGGAAGAAAGGGTTTGCTGACACGTGACTCTTTGTTCAACGCGTTGATTCAACAGCGTTACAACCAGCACATAAGCATCACTGCCCAAATTAGTCCAATACGTGACCTGAACATTGATCTGAATCTTGACAGGACCTATGATAAGAATTACTCTGAATTATTTAAAGATACCGGCGGTGTTGATTCCAAGCTGCAACGCTTCAACCCATATGCTACTGGTAGCTTCAGCATGAGTTATATCTCTTACCAGACCCTATTCACCAAATTTGACCCTAACGAGATATCTGAGACCTTTAAACAATTCGAGGCTAACAGGTTGTTGTTGTCGCAGCGCTTAGGTGGAAAGAATGTTTATGCCGATCCAACTGCCACTACGCCTGATGGTTATGTGCAGGGTTATGGACGATATGCCCAGGATGTGTTGATACCGGCCTTTTTGGCTGCCTATACTAAAAAGGATCCGATGAGCATTCAGCTGATCAAGAATTCTAATCCAAACCTAAGAGCCAATCCTTTCTCCAGCCTGATACCCAAACCCAACTGGAATATCACTTATAATGGTTTGACGCGCATTAAGGGTATGGAAAAAGTATTCACCAGCTTTACCGTGCGGCATGGATACAACAGCACATTGAGCATGAACAGCTTTAATACAGCACTCCTGTTTATGGATCCATTAAGAGTGGGCTATCCATACTTCAGGGATACGCAAAGCGGTAACTATATTCCTTACTTCCTGGTGCCTAATATCACCATCAGTGAGCAGTTCAGCCCATTGGTGGGAGTGGATATGTCGTTCACCAACCAATTAGCTGCCAGGTTTGAATATAAGAAGTCCAGGCAGTTAAGCTTAAGCCTGGTGGACTATCAATTGGCAGAGAATCGCTCTACGGAATACTCAATTGGAGTGGATTGGCGTAAAAGAGGGGTGCCTTTCTTACGAAACATCAAGATCGGTAAAAGCGGAAAAGGGCTGGATAATGATGTGACGATGCGTTTTGATTTCAGCCTGAGGGATGATGCCACTGCCAATACCAAGCTTGACCAGAATACCGCTTTTGGAACTGCTGGGCAGAAAGTGGTCAGGATAGCACCTTCCATTGATTATGTGATGAATAACAGGGTGAATATCAAGCTGTACTTTGAACAGAACAGGACCATTCCAAAAATAGCCACCACAGCTCCCATTACTACAACAAGGGCAGGTGTGCAGATCCGTGTGTCATTATCGCAATAACAATAAGGAAAATGAAGTGAAAGATATCGGAAGCCTCAATCATTTGAGGCTTCCTTGTTTCAGGCCTTTGTTTTTTTAAACAGCATGACGTATCCACAAAGTCCTTTCTTCTTCTTTTTGTTTACCTGTAAAACCCTGAATTGATGGAATAATGTCATCTTAGGTACGTAAGAGAAGGATATAAAATTGCTTTCACTGCGGCTTCGTTTTTCATAGATTACCATATTGCCATCTGAATCTATCAGTCTTACTTCTACCTGGTTAGCACCATGGTCGCCAATGAATACAAAATGGTATAATGATCTTTCCTGCAAGGGAACTATCACCGGCACTTCATACTGGCTTTCCATGGTGATAGAGTTTTCCCTGAGAAGGGTAAATCCTTCAGGAGCCACTGCTTTCTTGATGCTGTCAGCCTGCTGTAGTATCAATGAATCATTGCAGGATTGAGCTTTAATTACTTCCTGTGAAAAGGAGTAGGAGCTGGCAGATGTGAGCAATAACAGGATGATGAGGTTTTTCATAGAAGGATATAATGATGTATAAAGCTAATAGAAAAGCAGCACCCTGCACAGTGCCAGTTCTTATTCTTCCGCGCCGGATTTGTTAAAAACAAAGGAATTGGCCTGCTGCGTACAGGTCACTACCAGGTCATTGATACATACATGGGGCGGCAGTGTAGCGGTATAATAAATAATGTCTGCCACATCGGCGGCGGACAATGGTTTGTATCCTTCATACACTTTTTTAGCCGTGTCTTCTGACCCTTTAAACCTTACCAGCGAGAACTCTGTTTCTGCAGCACCGGGGTGGATGGCGGTGACCTTGATAGAATGTTGCAACAGGTCAATACGCATAGCCTTGCTTATGGCATCAACAGCCGATTTGGAGGCGCAATACACATTTCCTCCTTCGTAGGCTTCCTTGGCGGCAGTAGAGCCTACATTAATAATATGTCCTTTCTTCTTTTTGATCATGCCTGGGAGCACAGCCTTCGACACATATAAAAGTCCCTTGACATTGGTATC
This sequence comes from Bacteroidota bacterium, assembly GCA_023415275.1. GTDB lineage: Bacteria > Bacteroidota > Bacteroidia > Chitinophagales > Chitinophagaceae > Flavisolibacter. The sequence continues at coordinate 22,280 of JAEZLJ010000086.1, read as the reverse complement.
GATCATCGTATCCCAATCATCCAGGCTGGCTTTATCAAACAGGTCCCGGCCAAGGGCCAGCCCCGCATTATTAACCAATATATCCACCTGTTTCCATTCTTCCGGAAAGCTGTTCACAGATTCAAAAACTGCCTTCTGATCCCTTACATCAAAAACTGCGACCAGGCATTGAATGCCATATTTTTCTTCCAGGTATTGCTTCTGTACTTGCAGCCGTTCTTCCCTGCGTCCATTCAGTATAAGATTGTAGCCATTCTTTGCAAAAAGCAAGGCACAGGCTTCCCCAAAGCCGGAGGTAGTGCCTGTAATGAAAACTATTTGATTCATGCAAGCGAAGATAAATGATCGATCCGAGCACACATGGTAATTGTAACCGGGCCGAATGGCAGCAGGGGAATTTTTGTTTGGAGTTTAAACAACCAGGAAATTCCTGAAGTACTGAATTACCGGATGAGGGTAACGGTACCTTTGGCGAAGACCGATTTGCCGGTGTAATCAACTCCTTTTACCACCCATACGAAGGTGCCGCTGGCCTGTTCTTTTCCGGCTATCTTTCCATCCCAACCCTTTCCGTTAGTGGTGGTGCTGAACACCAGCTGTCCCCACCGGTTGAAAACCCGGAAATATTCAATATTCAATATACCTACTGCAATGGGACGGAAGACATCGTTTTTCCCATCATTGTTCGGTGTAAAGGCTGTGGGAACAAACACCTGTGGGTCAGTCTTGAATATCTTGACAGTGATGAAAGCAGAATCAGTGCAATTATTTTCATCGGTAACGATCACCCGGTAGGTAATGCTGTCAAAACTTCCATTGTATATACCTATAGGGTTATGGATATCATCCGTGCTCAATGAAGTAGGGGGCGACCAGGAATAGCTTTCTCCACCTGTAGCATTGAACAATAAGGGTTGGTTCACTACCACTGAAGTGTCATTACCTGCAAAAGCATTCACCTTCGGATTAACAGTGACCACAATGGTGTCTCTTCCAGGTTTAGGACAACCGATATTATCCAATACTGTCAATACATAGGAAGTAGTGCCCGCCGGTGATGCTACCGGGTTTAAAGAGTTAGGGTCATCTAATGAATTGGTCGGGGACCAGAAAAATGAATTTCCTTTTATGCTTGCATGTAACTGGGCAGAGGTTTTAAAACAAACCACCGTGTCAGGACCTGCATTAGAACCAGGATATGGTACTGTAGTAACTATGACATTATCTGTAGCAGTGCACCTGCCAATGGTAGCTGTGACAAGGTAGTTGGTGGTAGCTGCAGGATAGGCAGTAGTGGTGGCACTATTAGGGTTCTGAATAGTAGCTGCCGGAGACCATACATATTTCAATCCATCACCGGTAGCACTTAACCTTACAGAGTCGGTAAGACAAATGACTGTGTCGGCCATAGCTTTCAGTGTGACAAAATCTACAACCCTTACCTGGACCGTGTCGTTATTCAGGCAGCCATTATCATCCAGTTGTACTGTGTACCTGGTAGTGGACGCGGGATGCACCAATGGATCGGCAGTGTTAGGATTGATGATATTGGCAGCAGGAGACCAGCTAAAGGCACCAAGGCCAGTGGCATGCAGTTGCAGGGTATCTCCATTGCATATCAGGGTATCCTTAAAAGGCAGCGTTAATACAGGTTTATCTATGATGTCAATAGATTTGAACACAGTGTCACGGCAACCCTTACTATTAGACACGATAAACCTTACGTTTTTTGTACCTGTCTTGGTATAGGTATAGGTAGGGTTTTGAATATTTGAAAAATCAGTTTGAGCATCATTATCACCAAAGTCCCATGCCCAGGAATCAATCAATCCATACCTGGTCTTTGTAGTATCAAAGAAGGAAGTAGGTTTATTGACACAAATACCTGAGGAGGTAAAGCCAGGAAAGAAGCCCGGGTATACCTTGATCCTGGAAATAGCACTATCGCTACATTCATCGCCCCTGTTGATTGCCAGTTTAAAAACATACGTACCGGTATCAGCATAAGTATGTGTAGGATGTTGTTCAGTGGAAGTAAAGCCATCACCAAAATCCCAAAAATAAGTCTTGATCAGGGTTGATGGAGGAGCTTCATTTCCAAAAGTGTAGGTAAAGCCATCACAGGAAAGGTATTCCTGCTTTAAAAAAGCATCAGCCACATTACAATCTCCTACCTTGATCTGCAGATCCTTTCTTTGGGTGGCAATTGGCTTTCCATTGCGGTATTCAGTCACGCAAACCGTTACTACATATATTCCTACTGCAGGTGCTATGCCGCAGATCATACCTGTTTTGGAATCCAGGGTCACATTGGGCCCAAGGGGAGATTCTCCAAAATAAGGCCTTGAATAAGGCACCGCCGCGTAGGGAGGGCTAAAAGGTGGGCTGGGAGCAGGAGCACCGGGTGCACCTCCCAGGTAGGCAGAGCAAAAAGTGTATGACAGAGAATCTTTTAACAAAGGATCATTGCTGTCGGGATCAAAAGCGCTGAAGTCATAACAAAATGCATTATTGGCACAGATGATGACCGTGTCCTTTCCTGTGAACCTTGCGCTGTTATTGGCGGGCGCATTAGGGAGTATGGAAGTGCCTGGTATCTCCGCCGTGTATGTGGCACCTACCTGGTTTGATCCAATCAGGTTATTGATACCGGCAATCCGGCAACACCGTTGATAGGCCACAGTATAACCTTCTGCTATACCAGGTAGTGTAACATCAAACTCATAGTATCCTACCTCATAGCATACATCCGGGGGATTTTGAATACAGGGGCTGGGAGAGGTAAGGTCCAGCGTAACAGTAGGATTTTTAGCAATGCTTTTTTCCCATATTAGGCTGTTATCTGAGTTTTTGAAAATAGCAATGCTGGCTGATGGGTCTAATTGTGCAGACCCGGGAGGAGCATTACAATCCCTGTAAAGCTTAAGCACCACATGGTAAGAAAAATTGTTACCTGATTGTGAGACAAGGGTATAATACATTTCCCCGCCCGTAATGTGGTTGGCATACCCCGCAAGGGTTCCCAGGCAAATAACAATGAGCAGGAAGATTTTTTTCATTCTGGCTGAGTGGTCTTTGTAACGCTGGCGATATAGTCTTTTAATATCCTGTCGGCTTCCACTCTTTCTTCTATCATCCCCATATGGCCGGATTCGTTAAGTATATGAATATACGAAAGTTCCGGGAGGTGAGATTGCTCTAAACCATCCCTAAAAGGAACTGCCGTATCATATTTTCCCAAAACAAATAAAACCGGCAAATGGGTCTTTTCCAAAACCTCGGTTCTCTCTGGCCGATTTATCATGGACACATAATAAGAAACGAGTGCTGCAGCAGAAAAGTTGTGTGTGTGATCTATTTGCTCCTGGATTAGTTGAGGATTTTTTTCTTTTGTTACAGGACTGAATAAATTAGGGGTGCTTGTTTTTAGAAATTCTGCAGCGCCATGTGCCTGGATGAATTCAATCCCTTTCCGGCGGATCTGCTTCTTTTCATCACTGTCTGCATAGGCGGTAGAATGAAATAAGCCAAACCCCCTCAGCATATGGTGGTATTTAGCTGCAAAGGCCAGGGTGATATACCCACCCATGCTATGCCCAATCATGATGACGGAATGGGGTTCGCCTTCCTTGAAGAATAAGGATGCGGTTTCATGTTCGATCAATGACTTTACGGATTCGGCCAATCCTTCCATGCTCATGTCTTCTATCATTTCCGATCGTCCACTTCCGGGTAGATCCGGGATGATGAGTTTTAGTCCCTTGAAGGCCTCATATTGGTTTTGCCATACGGTACCATCTTCTCCAAAACCATGAACCAACACTACCACAGCGCCCTCGCCCATGCATCGGTAGAATAGTTTTTTACCCTTTATTGTGATCTCTTTCTGCTCCATACGAAGGATTTTTAGCTAAGTTCCAACTTCTCCAGGCAATCAATAAAACAATGGGAAGAAGGGATGGGTTCAATTGTTGGGGAAGGAAGAACCAGGTGATCAAAAGGACAATGGTGAACCAGAAAACAGCTATAAAGTAAGCCTGGATCCACGGTTTCCTTTTCCAGGCAAAAAAAGCCATAACCACATGGGTAGGTAATGCCCATGCCAGGTTATAATTGTTGGCAGTGACCTTATGATCCGTGCCAAACCACATAAACAGCAAAAGCAATCCTGTTAAGCCCAAAATAAAAAAGAACAGGAAATCAAACAAGGACAGGACCTTTCCAGGTAGCCTTGACCGGGAAAAGGAAAGCAGCAGCACCACCACCAGCAGTAAGGAAAAACAAACCCAGGGGGTAAAGATGCCGGAGGCAGCCAGGGGTGAAGGCATTGTAAGCACAGGAGCGGGTGGTGAAACCAATGGAAGCCCGTTTGTACTGGCACTATCAAATCCCTTTAGCAGGTAATCGGGCAGGAACATGGATTGCAGGTTGGTAACCTTGCGATCCAGTTTAGCTCCCAGGAGCATATCAATACCTAACTTGCTCCATGGTTGATGTCCCTTGTCCAGGTAACTATGTATCAGGTTGCGAAAGCTGGGAATTTCTTGCGGCAGTATATTTCTATATTTTACAGGAGCGTTAGTATTGGCTGCCACTATATCCCTTGCCCTTGTGGTACAATTGTCAAATAAGAAATCATAACGGTAATGCCTGTTCTCTTCAAGGGCATTGACCTGCAAGGCCTGGTAAAGCCTTTGCTTTTCTGCACAGGACAACTGGAGCTCCTGTTCTACTACGCTCCGGCTTTCCACCTGGTAAGTATAAAGAAAATCAGGGAAGGATTCCACTGATAAAGAATACAATAATTTTCCGCGGATGAATTTGCTATAAAAGTCGGGAGCAAATTCAAATGTGCCATAGTTATACACCGCATCTACATCCATAAGGCTATCCTGGACCCTTATGGCCGTATGTCCAAAAGTGGAATACAATTCCTCTCCTGGGGCACAAGTAAGCAAGGTGATTCTAAGCGAACAACTATGGGAAGTATCAGTAAATTGCTGTGAATAAGAAGTAGAGCTAAGCCAAACGATACAACCGAGTGCAAGTAAAAGCCTTTTCAATAGATCATTTTGTCCGGGCAAGATAAGTAAACCCTGCCTTGTTGTAAAGTTAAAAGAAGAGTGAGATCTTTTTGCCTATTTTAGGTAGGTGAATTCCAGTGAAGAGATAGAAAAAATGCAGCAGGAATTGAAGGAACTGCACCTAACTATCAGGCAGCAGCAGGAGCGCATCACCCAACTATATAATAAACTGGGACAGCTAAGTGGAAAGACACCGGTGATACATAAGAAAGTCCCATTTTCCCTGGAGAATTTTATCGGGCTCAAAGTAATTCATATCATCGGCATCATCGTGCTTGTTACAGGGCTATCTATTGGGGTAAAGTATGCTATTGATAAAAACCTGATCTCTGAAGGCATGCGGATAGGGCTGGCCTATGCGGCAGGCCTGGTCCTTTATATTCTTTCTGCAAGGCTTAAAAGCAAGTACCTTCTTTTTAGTGCCATTCTTTTCAGTGGGGGAGTAGCTTCAATCTATTTTACCACTTATGGTGCGTATGTCTATTATGCCATGATGCCTTTTTGGGTAGCTTTTCTTGTCATGATTTTGCTGACCCTATTCACCATTTACCAGGCATTGGTCTATGATCATGAAGAGATAGCATTACTGGGATTGGTGGGCGCCTATGCCATACCCTTCCTTATCAGCAAAAACACGGGAAGGCCTGAACTTTTATTTTCCTATATAACTGTTATTAATACCGCAATCATTTATTTGGGTATCAGAAAACCATGGAAAAATGTGGGAAGGGTGGCGCAGGCCGTAACCTGGATTTTATTTATAGCCTGGGCAGCCACACGTTATACTATAAAAGAACAATGGGTTGGCTACCTGTTTATGACTTTGTTTTATTTGCTCTTCGTCTTTAATGCCATATCTGGCAAGGTATCTGGGAATGTACAACTACGGAAAGAAAATAGTTACCAGCTATTATTCAACAACCTGGCTCTCTATATAGCAGCTTTATTTATTTCTACTCCTACCCTTGATGTTCATTCGCTTGCATGGGTCACCTTTATCGTAGCGATGGTAGCTGGCTCACTGGCCGCCTTATTATACTATTTATGGAATGAAAAACTTTCCGCTTTTCTGGTGGGAGCCTTTTCATTCCTGTTATTTATCCTGTTTATTGCTTTCGAATGGACAGGTCTTACCGTCACCTTTTTATGGTTAACAGTAGCCATAATACTTTTTGCAGCCGGTGTAATGCGAAAACTAAAAACATTGCGGCTGGCAGCTATAGTGTTAATGGCCATTACGTTGTTTAAACTGGTGGTGTTTGACAGCCTTAGCTTTTCCACCGTTCAAAAAGTAATTTCCTACCTTGTATTAGGCATATTATTACTGGTAGTTTCCTACCTGTATCAAAAGTATAAGCATAGGATGTTCAATGATGACTCCGAAACCATATGAGGTAAGCGGGGCTTTATTTTCTGCTGTAATTAGGTGCTTCCCTTGTGATCTCCACATCATGTGCATGGCTTTCGCGCATACCTGCATTGGTGATCTTTACAAAGCTGGCTTCCTTTAGTTCGGCAATATTTTTTGCACCGCAATAACCCATACCCGCACGCAGGCCTCCTACAAACTGGTAAACGATCTCTTTCAATAATCCTTTATAGGCTACCCGGCCTTCAATGCCTTCCGGTACATATTTTTTTACATCCGCTTCCGGATCCTGGAAGTAACGATCGCTGCTTCCTACCGACATGGCACCCAGGGAACCCATGCCCCTGTATTCCTTGAATTTCCTTCCTTCATAAATAATGGTATCGCCAGGGCTTTCTTCAGTGCCTGCGAATATGCTTCCCATCATTACACAGTCTGCACCAGAGGCCAAAGCCTTTACCATGTCGCCCGTGTATCTTATTCCTCCATCTGCAATTAATGGAATGCCTCTTTTTGCCAGGGCAGCATTGGCCTGCATAATGGCAGTTAATTGCGGAACGCCTGCGCCCGCTACTATCCTTGTTGTGCAAATAGATCCAGGTCCAATACCTACTTTAACGGCGTCTGCGCCTGCATCTGCCAATGCTTCAGCGCCTGCTGTAGTAGCAATGTTTCCTGCCACCACATTAATATGTTTGAAGTTCTTTTTGATTTCTTTTAAAGCATCAAGAATGCCCTTGCTATGACCATGTGCACTGTCAAGACAGATGACATCAGCACCCACAGTTTGCAAGGCTGCCACACGGTCCATCAGGTCCTTTGAAACACCTACTGCAGCGCCTACCAACAACCTTCCCAGTGAATCCTTTACTGCATTAGGATACGAAGTGACTTGTAATATATCTCTGTAAGTAATTAAACAAATCAACTTACCATCCTTATTTACTACCGGAAGCTTTTCTATTTTGGTCTTATGAAGGATGGCTTCAGCTTTTTTAAGATCAGTGCCTTCAGGTGCGGTAATCAGATTTTCCCTGGTCATCACCTCACTCACCTTCCTTTGCATATCCTGTTCAAAACGCAGGTCGCGGTTGGTAAGAATGCCTGCCAGGGTACCGCCTCCATCTATGATAGGAATACCGCCGATCTTGTTTTCTCTCATTAAATGCAAGGCATCACCAATGGTCGCATCTACTGTCAGTGTTATAGGATCTATGATCATCCCGCTTTCACTCCTTTTCACTTTTCTTACATGCTCTGCCTGCTTTTCTATGGTCATATTCTTATGCAGCATACCGATGCCTCCTTCCCTGGCCAAAGCAATGGCCAATGAAGCCTCTGTTACCGTATCCATGGCGGCTGATAACATAGGAATATTCAAAGAAATATCCTTTGTAAGCCTTGTTTTGATCTCTACATCGCGGGGAAGAATCTCAGAATGTGCCGGAACCAGCAATACATCATCAAACGTTAAACCTTCAATGAAGTTTTTGGAAGTGGAGTTTGTTGCCATGTGCAAAGATAGGTGGCTCACCCCAAACTTTAAAAATATGGAAATGTGAAAATTATTGATAAAGAGGTATATGATAAAAACTCAATAATTATATTGTTGCGTTGCTATAATAATTTATAGAGTTTACCAGGTAATGCCACTATCACAGATTGCAGTTCCAGGCTTAAGATAGCTGCGGCCACTGTGCTGCTGCTTAAGCCGCTGCTGATATTGATTTCATCTATATGTACCGATTCTTTTTGTTTCAGTATATCCACTACCTGCTTTTCCTCCGGAGTTAATTCTATAAAGAGCTCTTTTTGTTTTTTTACCTTTTTCTTCTTTTCCTGCCATCCCATGATATCAAGAAATTGGTCTGCATCTGAGAGGAGAATAGCTTTATTATTCTTGATAAGGTAATTGCATCCCTTGCTTTTATTATCGGTCGTTCTCCCGGGTACTGCGAACACATCGCGGTTATAGGCATCCGCCAGTTTGGCCGTGATCATGCTTCCGCCGGATATTAATGTTTCTACTACAATAGTAGCATCAGACATGCCTGCTACAATACGGTTGCGTAAAGGAAAATTATGTTTGTCAGGCAAAGTGCCGCTGAAGAACTCACTTAAAATCCCGCCATTCTGTAATGCCATATCCCTTGCCAATCCTTTATTGACAGAAGGGTATATTTTATCAAGGCCATGGCCCACCACGCCTACGGTTGGCAAATTATTTTTTAAAGCGGCCTTGTGCGCATAAGCATCTATGCCAATAGCGAGCCCACTGACCACCAACACCTGTTGTGCTGCTAACTCCGCTACCAGGTCTTCGGTGAATTGTTTTCCATAATCCGTATTGCTACGTGTTCCTACGATGGCTACAATCCTGGAAGCATTGAGGTTGGCTGTGCCCTTGTAAAATAACAGGGTGGGAGAATCATAGCAATTCAGCAAGCGTTGTGGATAGTCGGGATCAGTAAGGAATAAGGTCTTGATCTTATACTTTTCAATGAAAGCCATTTCCGCTTCTGCCAGGTGAAAATCATTGAAAGCCCTGATGCTGTTGGCTCTGACAGTACCTATGCCTTCCAGTTTTTCCAGTTCTTTATGTGAAGCCTTGAAGATAGAAGAAGCATTACCAAATTGCTGCAATAATAATTTGGCATGCACGTCTCCAATATTGGGTACCAGGGTTAAAGCCAGCTGATAGAACAATTCCGAACTCATAAACTATAGAGTTACAATTTCGGAATTTTTACCAAGGCACAAAGAATTTTATTAATGTGATTAATAAGTGCTGCAACAACTATTCAAGGCATAATGTTCATTTGATTGAATGCCTGGAAACCAGCTTACTTAGCCACAATCTTTAATTCTGTACGCCTGTTTTGTGCCCTGCCCTCTTCAGTGTTATTGGAAGCAATGGGTTGACTGGAGCCAAAGCCCTTTGCTATCAGGCGGGTTAAAGCTATGCCTTTGCTATTGAGATAGTTGACTACAGCCTTGGCCCTGTTCTCCGATAGTTTTTGATTATCAGCTGCGGAGCCCACATTATCAGTATAGCCTTCGATCTGTATTTTCACAGTAGGGTTCTCTTGTAACAACTGAACCACCTTGTCCAACTCTACCTGTGAACCCGGCTTCAGATCATACTTACTGAAATCGAAGAAAATATTCCGGAGTACTATTGCTGCATTGACAGCAATGGGCTGTAAGGCGATATCCTTGTTGTAGGTAGAATCTGGTGACCGGTCCTTTAATGAATAATTATCCGAGTAAAATAAATACCCCCTGCGCGCCACATTAAAAGCATAATCCTTTCCTACCGGCAGGGTGATCATGTAATTGCCTGTTTCGTCTGTTTGTACCCGTGAAATGGTCTGTCTCGAATCAAGATCGATCAGTTCCACAGTAGATGGCAAACCTGCTAAAGTGTTTTTATCATAAACCTTTCCTTTTACCCAAAGAGTACGGGCTGGGCGGATATCTTCTCTCAGTTCGAACTGGTAGATGTCCAGGCCACCCCGTGTATCGTTTCGGTCACTGGCATAATAGGCTGTTTTGCCATCTGCAGCAATGAATAAAGTGCCTTCATGGCTGATGGTATTGATTGGGTAGCCAAGGTTCTCCGGCTGGCCCCATTTGCCATCGCTGCCTTTGCGTACCAGGAAAAGATCCTCTTCACCATAACCTTGCAAGCCAGTGGAGGCAAAGTATAGTGTCTGGTTGTCGGCGTGTATAAAAGGAGATGTTTCATCTCCTGCTGTATTGATCTGCGGCCCGAGGTTCTCAGGTTCGCTCCATTTGCCTGTAGGACCTAAATGTGATACATACAAGTCGCTTCCTCCATAACCACCAAAGCGGCGGCTGGAGAAATAAAGGTCTCTCTTATCGGGTGAGAGGCAGGGTTGTGAGTCCCATTGATCGCTGTTGATCTTCCCGCCCAGGTTAATAGCTTCACTCCATCCTTCATTGGTCTGGTAAGATATGTACAGGTCGCAACTGCCAAAACCATCGGAACGGTTGCATCCTGTAAACACCAGCCAGTTGCCATCCTGGGAAATGCTTTGAGCTCCTTCATTCTGGGCGGTATTGATGCTCCCTGTCAACCGGAAAGCTTTACTCCAAATGCTATCCTTTCTGCGGCTCGCAAAGAAGTCTTCATTGAAGTTATTCAGCCTGCGGGTAAAGATGAGAGTCTTGCCGTCCACAGGCATGGAGGGAAAATATTCCGACTCATTGGTGTTGATGCTATCACCCAGGTCATGAGGTGCGAAAACATAACCTTTAACAGGATGTGCCTTTGCATAATCCACGGCAAATTGAAAAGCCTTTAATCGGTACTCTGCTGCTTTACGGGTATTACTACCTATGTTGCTTCTGGATAACAAAGCTTTTAAACTATTAGCTGCTTTTTCAAATTCACCCATACCTGCCAGGTTGATGGCATACGGCAGCCTGAAGTCTGAGCTATAATTAGAATCCAGTGCCAATGCTTTCTCGTAATAAACCGTGCTTTGAGGATAGTCCTTGATTTGTCCGTAAACCCCGCCGAGCGACAAATAGGCATCTACATAACGGCTATCTTTTTGTATGGCATCCTGTAGCATTTGTATAGCTGCCTTATAGTCGCTTGCCTGGGCCTTTTCTATCGCCTTCTCATACACCTCCACGGCCTTCTTATTGATTTTCGAAGCATCATATTGTGCAAAGGTGTGAATGTACATGCCGGGGAGTAACAGCAATAACAGGCAGTAAACAGCGGGTAACAGGAAGCGGTTCTTCATCTGATGAAGTTAAAAACTATTCCCATGAAAAGAAAAGCTGCATCCAGATTTAACAATAAACGAGGTGGGACAGACTACATGGAAAAAAGGAGGGAACCAAGCAAGCTTAAGGCACATTAATATACTTGTGTACCTGTAATGATAGTTGCCATTTGGGATTGGCCTTAATATAATCTATGATCAAAGGCGTCACCACAGAGGCTTTATCCCATTCTGGCTGCAGAAAAAGCCTGCAATGAGAAGGAACTTGTGCTGCCCATTTCTCTGCCCACTCAAAATCCGTCTTATTGAACACAACTACTTTTAACTCATTGGCTTTCTCCACCACCTCAGGCAGCGGTGCTTTGAATTTTTTAGGAGAAAGGGTGATCCAGTCCCAGCTACCGGAAAGTGGAGAGCTGCCCGAAGTTTCCATATGGGTTTTAATACCAGCCTTCTGTAGCTCATTGGTCAGAACTCCCAGGTCATGCAGTAATGGCTCACCACCTGTGATCACTGCAATGGGTGAACCGGCTTGCCGTACTTGCTGCACCAGGTAATCTATCTCACGCAGTGGGTGCTTACTACTGTCCCAGCTATCTTTAACATCACACCATACACAGCCTACATCACAACCACCCAACCTGATAAAGTAGGCCGCCTTACCCTGGTGAACACCTTCACCCTGCAAGGTGTAGAAGTGTTCCATCACAGGTAGTGCAGTCACAGGTATGATTTCAATTGTTGATGTCATTATAGAAAGGTCAGCATTCATTTTTACTGGTAATAAAAAATAGGTCCGGCTGGTTATTTTACTTCTTCCTCTTCATAGTGCTTCAAAGCGCATGCCCTAAACGTGTTCTTCATTAAAGCTGCAATGGTCATAGGGCCTACACCACCCGGCACCGGTGTGATATAGGAACATTTGGGCGCTACCTGCTCAAAGTCAACATCTCCACTAATACGGTAGCCGGATTTGCGGGAACTATCAGGAACGCGGGTAATGCCTACGTCAATGATCACCGCTCCCTCTTTTACCATGTCTGCAGTAATAAATTGAGGACGTCCAAGTGCAGCAATGATAATATCAGCGGATAGGCAGATCTCCTTTACATTCTTTGTATGGGAATGACAAATGGTTACGGTGCAATTGCCAGGGTAACTATTGCCACTTAATAATATGCTCATGGGCCTTCCCACTATATGGCTTCTGCCTACTACCACCGCATGCTTTCCTTTGGTGTCTATTTTATAATGTTCCAGCATTAGCATGATTCCATAGGGTGTAGCAGGAATAAAGCTTGGCTGTCCCAGCACCATGCGACCTACATTATTGGGATGAAAACCATCAACATCTTTAGTGGGATCAATAGTGTTGATCACCTCTTCAGAAGAAATATGGTCAGGCAGGGGAAGCTGAACCAATATTCCATCCACTTCCGGATCTGTATTCAGATCGCGGATGATATCCAGAAGCTTAAAAGAAGATATTGTATCCTCGAGGCGTATAAGTGTTGATTTGAAGCCAACTTCCTCACAAGCCTTAACCTTTGATGCCACATAGGTCTCGCTGGCGCCATTATTCCCTACCAGTACCGCCACCAGGTGCGGCACTTGTTTGCCCCGGGAAGCCAATTGAGCCATTTCCAGTTTGATCGAATCTTTAATAGCCTGGGAGGCTTCTTTCCCATTTAAAATTTGCATGGCGCAAAAGTAAGCAAGCGGGCATTGGCAAAACAAATTTTATCATATATCTTAACAACCAAACTTACTGCGTGAGAAGATTATTGTTTGTTCTCTTCTTTCATTTTATTGCCATTATTATTGTTCAGGGTCAATCGGTTAGAAGACCGCTGGCTGCACCGTTGACTCAATTGCTGACATTCAGTTCCTTACATAGCAGTGCTTTTAACATGCGTGCCAACCAGGCTGCCCTTGCCAGGTTGAAAGAGATCTCTGCGGCAGTATATGCCGAAAAGCGATATAATCTGAAAGAGTTAAGCCAGTATGCCGCAACGATTGGCATCCCTACAAGCTCAGGTAATTTTGGAATCAGTGGTGACTATTTTGGTGACTTGTCATACAATGAAAGCGGAATTGGCCTGGCTTATAGTCGCCGTTTGAGTGAGAAGATAGATATAGGGGTACAATTCAATTATTATAATATCAAGTCAGAAGGATATGGTTCAGCTTTCTCTGTCAATGCTGAAGGAGGCATCATTTTTCATCTTACGGAGTCTTTAAATATTGGATTTCATATGTATAATCCTATGGGTAGCCCAATAGGTAAATCCCATGAGGAAAAACTTCCAGCTATATATTCTGCAGGATTTGGTTATGATGTTTCTTCAAAGGTTTTTATCGGCGCTACCATTGAAAAACAGGAAAGTGAACCATTGAATCTGAATGCCGGGCTTCATTACTTTTTTGAAGAAAGAATGTCTGCCTGCGCAGGAATAAGTGCTGCCACTTCCAGCTACTATATGGGTTTTGGAATAGGCATGAAAAGTCTCCATCTGAATATGTTAGCTTCCCTGCATCCTCAGCTGGGTGTAACCCCCGGGTTATTATTAACATTCAATCCCTCTGGAAAAGCTCAACACAACAATGAATAAATTGTTCTTTCTCATATGCATGGTGTTGTGCTCATTATGTACTGCTGCGCAGGATCTTCCGGCAAGGACGCAGGAAGAGCTGGAGAATAGAGCGGAAAACAACGAAGAAGAAGACCTGCAGGATGACAGCTACTTATTGCAACTGGAATATTTTCTAAAAAATCCATTGGATCTGAATACAGCTCCTGAAGAAGAACTGCAGCAATTAAGGTTGCTGAATGCTTTTCAAATATCAAGTCTACTACAATATCGAAAGCTGGCAGGAAAGCTGATCAATATATTTGAACTTCAGGCTGTACCGGGATGGGATGTATTTACTATCAACAAAGTGCTTCCTTATATAACACTGAGCAATGCGGTTACTATACGCCAAAACCTCGGTGTGAGATTTAGAGAAGGTACCCATTCTATTTTAACAAGGATATCCCGGGTCTTTGAAAGATCTAAAGGCTATGATACCAATTTACCTACACATTACCTTGGAGACCCTAATCATATATTATTCAGGTATCGCTATCAATACAAAAACCTTTTGCAATATGGCCTGGTTGGAGATAAAGATGCAGGTGAGCAATTCTTCAAGGGAGCACAGTCTAAAGGCTTTGATTTTTATTCCTTTCACTTGTTCATAAAAAACCTGGGTCCTGTAAAATCATTGGCGCTTGGAGATTATACTATTAGCCTTGGTCAGGGATTGATTCAATGGCAATCGTTTGGAATGGGAAAAGGTACAGACGTGATGGGGGTAAAACACCAATCCCCGGTATTGCTGCCTTACCGCTCGGCAGGCGAGTTTAACTTTAACAGGGGTGTAGGTATAACTATAGGTAAAAAACAATGGGAAGGCACTGCTTTTTTGTCTTATAAAAAGATAAATGCCAATGTAGTGGATTCAATACAAGCATTTTCAAGTATCCTGTATTCGGGGCTTAACAGGACCCCTGCTGAAATCCATGATAAGAATTCAGTAGCTGACCTTTCTGCAGGTGGAAATTTAAGTTTTCATACTCCTGGTTTTAAAGCGGGCGTCAACTCGGTCATGCATCATTTTTCTATGCCCTTTCAAAAGAGGGAAGAACTTTATAATCTCTATGCTTTTCACGGAAGCACGCTATGGAATGGGAGCATGGATTATTCGTTTACGCTCAGGAATATGCATTTTTTTGGAGAAGCAGCTATTGACCGGAATTTAAATGCTGCCCTGGTTAATGGTGCACTGATCAGCCTTGACCCCAGGTTAGACCTTTCTCTTGTTTACAGGTCTTTGTCCAAAGCTTATCAGAATATTTTTGGAAATGCTTTCACTGAAAATACTCTGCCTATTAATGAACGCGGGCTGTATGCGGGTATGAGACTCAGGCCCTATACAGGATGGCAAATGAACGCTTATGCCGACCTTTTTTCTTTTCCCTGGATCAAGTACAGGGTAGATGCACCAAGCAAAGGCAGGGAATATATGATCCAGCTGGAACATCAGCCTTCCAGGGAAACAACTGTGTACCTGCTCTATCGTAACAAAAATAAACCACTGAATGAATCTGTGGGCAATATGAATATCCCCACGGATAAGATCAAACAAAGCCTTAGGGTCAATGTTGCCACTCAATTGAGTGATGGTTGGCTTATCAAGGCAAGGCTGGAAAATTGCTGGTTCAACAACAATAGGCCCGACGCTGAGCAGGGATTTCTCGGTTTCCTGGAAGGCTCAAAGAAAACAGGTAAATGGAGGATAGGATCCCGTTTGCAATACTTCGAATCGGATGGTTACAACAGCAGGATCTATGCCTATGAAAATGATGTACCGTTCAGCTACAGCATCCCGGCTTTTTTTGATACAGGTTTCCGCTACTATATTAATGTGAATTGCAAGGTCAATAAACATCTTTCTTTTTCCATCCGCTGGGCCAGAACCATCTTCCGGAATGCTCAAACAATAAAATCAGGACTGGATGAGATTAACGGTAATTCACAGTCTGATGCACGGGTGCAATTACAGTTGAGCTTTTAATTTTAGTGCATAAGTTCTTCCTGACCACTCATCATCATGGTGCAGCATTATACTTTCATCCTTGTCTAACTAAGACAAGCCTATCTTCTATCTTCTACGTGTATACTTTGCTGTGAGGTATAAATATTAACCATTTAATAGTTTATTCATGAGAAAAATTCTAATGCTGTGCTTCGCACTCATGCTATTTATAGTAGCATGGAGTCAGAACCGTACTATCACCGGGCGAATAACTGATGCCCAGGGGAAGGCTGTGCCTTATGCCTCTGTGGTGATCAAAGGTTCCTCTACGGGAGTTTCTGCAGATGAGAATGGAAACTTTACTATCCAGGCACCACCTAATTCCATATTGGTGTTTAGTGCGGCCGGATTCCAGGGGGCGGAAGTGAATGTGGGCGACAGGACAACAGTAAACTCTACATTGACAGCCCAAAGTGCCTTAACTGAAGTAGTGGTCACTGCTCTGGGACAAACCAGGAGCAAGACCAAGGTAGGTTATGCCACATCGACATTTAATAGTGAAACCATCACAAGGGCTGCTCCGGCAAATGCACTTGATGCATTGTCTGGTAAAATAGCTGGTGCCAACATATCTAAAACAGGTGGACCTGGTTCTTCTACTAAGGTAGTGTTAAGAGGTTATGGTGTAATAGGAAATAACCAGCCATTATACGTTGTGGATGGTATCCCACTCAATGATTCCAGGTTTGGCGCCAGCGATAACGTTGACTTCGGTAATGGATTGAATGATATCAATCCTGCGGATATAGAAAGTATTTCTGTGTTGAAGGGAACAGCTGCTTCTTCCTTATATGGAGGTAATGCTAAAAATGGCGCTATTATGATCACTACCAAAAAGGGCAGAAGCGGAAAGCTGAAAGTGGAATATAATGGATCAGTGAATTTTAGCAAGGTGGGTAAGTTGCCTGAAATGCAAAGCATATTTGGACAGGGATGGGGTGGCATCTTTGTACTGCCAGAAAATGGTAGCTGGGGACCCAAGATGGATGGTAAAACAAGGGCATGGGGTTCAATAGTTGACAACTCACAGTTGATCAAACCCTTCAGCTTTATCGAGGATAACATCCGTGACTTTTACAATACAGGTGTGGAGGCCAATAATACCATCGGCCTGTCTGGAGGAAATGAAACTTCTCAATTCTATTTTTCCTATGGTAATGTGGTAAGTGATGGCGTTATACCTACTAAAACAGATTATTACCAACGTAATACGTTTGCCTTACGTACCAACAGTAAGTTCAAAGCCTTCACTCTGAACAGTTCCTTCAATTACAGCAATAAAAAACAAAACGCACCTTTTACAGGCCAGGGAGGCAGTGATGGAGGGTCCATATTTGAAGAAATTCTTCAAATACCGGTTGATATTCCAATTACTGATTTCAGGGACTATAAAAACAAGTTCTTTAACGTAGATAATTACTTCACTCCTTATGCCGAGAACCCTTACTATCCATTGTACGAGAATAAGAACCAGCAAAACTCTGACAGGTTCTTTGGCGATGTGGATATGAACTATGCCTTTACCAGTAAGCTTTCTGCGCAATTGCGTTTGGGTGGCGACATCACTAATGCACGGACCTTTGGATATAAGGCGGTGAATGCGCCTTCTATTGGAAGCTGGAACAAGGGTGGAAATACCGAGGGTGCTTCCAGGGCAGCTGATGTGGGTTCAGTATCTGAACTGGCCCAATATGTAGGTGCCATCAATGGAGATTTTATTGTTAAGTATAATACCGGTATCTCTGATGATATCAGCCTGGAGGCATTGGCAGGAGCCAACTATTATCAACAGGATCAGAAATCTTCCGCTGCTTCAATCACTGACCTGTTCATCCCTGGAGTTTATAACCTGAGTAATTCTTTGAATCCTCCTACAGCTACAGATGTTGCCCAGCACCGAAAAAGGATCGGAGGATATGCCCAGGCTATCCTGGGTTATTCCAACCAGGTCTTTTTGACATTGAATGCGCGTAATGACTGGTCATCTACCTTGCCTATTGATAACAATAGCATTTTTTATCCGGGCGCCAGTTTATCATGGGTAGTATCTCAAACATTAGGATTAAATAATTCTACTATTTCATTATTAAAACTTAGGGCCAGTTATGGAAAGACGGGATCCGATGCGGAACCTTATTTGCTTTATCCTACACTTGCCCTAGGTAATGTGGGATTAGGTTTTGGAAATTTAACTTTCCCATTTGCTGGTGTTACTTCTTTTGGTCTCAGTAACACCATTGGTAACCTGAACTTAAAGCCTGTTATTACTACAGAAGCAGAAATAGGTGCTGAGATCCGATTTCTCCGCAATCGCTTAGGCCTAGACGTTGCTTTGTATGACAAACGAACAAAAGGACAGATTATTACTGTGCCCATTGCGCCTTCTACAGGTTATACAGGGCTTGTTAATAATCTGGGTTTAGTGAGGAATAAGGGTATTGAATTAGCCCTTGATGCCAGGCCTATAGATACTAAAGATTTTATCTGGTCACTGACTTATACCTTCTCCAAGAATTGGAACAAGCTAAAAAATTTAACTACTGGTTTGGACAATGTAATCCTCAATACAGCTTATGATGCTTCGCTTATTGGTTATCCTGGAAAGTCCTTAACAGGTATCTATGCGCCGGTTCCGCAATATACTGCTGATGGAAAGATTATTGTAAGCCCCACCACTGGTATGCCTATAGAAGCTGCAGATAAGGGATTTTATGGCAATGCTGAATATGATTATATGATGGGCATGTTAAATACTTTTAGTTATAAGGGTTTCCAGTTATCCTTTTCCCTGGATTATAGAAAAGGTGGATATATGTACAGCGGAACTGCAGATCTGCTGAACTTTACGGGTAATGCCTATAATACTACTTATAATGACCGCCGGCCTTTTATCATTCCCAATTCAGTGGTCCAAACAGGCACAGATGCCAATGGTAAACCCACGTATGAAGAAAATACAATAGTTATTGACGAATCATCTTATACGGACTATTGGTATCCTACACAAAATAAGGCAGGCTCTTATTATGACAGGATCATTGAAAAGTCCTTTTTCAAGTTGAGGGATATATCCCTTGGTTATACACTGCCTTCCTCCTGGGCATCCAGGATACGGGCCACTAATTTAAATATAAGTGTATATGGACGAAACTTCCTGTTGTGGACACCTCAGTCCAACTTTTACCTTGATCCTGAAGCCTCCAACCTGGGTAACGACCTGGCCAGTGAATTAGGTGAGTTTAGAACAGCACCCACATCATACCAGTTTGGAGTAGCATTAAGAGCATCATTTTAAAACAACAAATCATGAAGACAAGATCATATCATATAGTATGGCTGGCAGGGATCATTGGCCTTCTGTTTACATCCGGTTGTAAAAAACAGCTGGATATCAACCAGAACCCCAATGTGCCTGCTGTTGCCAATGGTACCCCTTCTGTAGTTTTCCCTGCAGGTGTCTTTGGCACTGCCGCTGGTGTGGCAGGTGAACTGGGCATCATAGGTGCCATTTGGGGGGAATATGTCACGCAGTCTGCATTTTCTAACCAATATAAGACCATAGATGCCTACCAGATCGGTACCTCAGATTACAACAGGGGCTACCGGAATTTATTCGCCAACGGGCTAAAGAACTACCAGTTTGTATTGGATAAATCAAAAGAAACAGCAAACTGGAATTTCTATATCATGGCAGCCACCATGAAGGCTTACACAACTCAGGTGCTGGTGGACCTGTATGACCAGATTCCCTATTTCGAAGCTTTGCAAGGACAAGCTATTTTAGCGCCCAAATTTGATGATGGGTATAGCATCTACCAGGACCTTTTGAAGCTCCTGGATACAGCACTGAGCAAACCACTGAATGCTGCTATACTGACGCCAGCAGATAAAAGTGCTGATCTGATATTTAAAGGAGACCTGGATAAATGGACAAGATTCGCCAACAGCATGAAGATGAAACTATACCTGCGCATGGTGAATGCCAAGCCACAGGAAGCACAGGCCGGCATTGAAAAATTATATGCTGACGGGGCCAAATTTTTAAATACAGATGCAGCACTAACAGGATTCACGAATGTGAAGGATAAGGACAATCCCATGTATGAGCAGAACATCAGGTCCTTAAATACGCCAGATAATCTGAGGGCAAGTGTAACATTTACTTCTTTCCTGAAAGAACATAACGACCCAAGGATAGCTTATTACTTTGGCTCTGCCAATCCAAATGCCATTCACCAGGGTGATTATACAGGTACAGATCCCAATTATAAAACATCTGCTGTTTTGAAACAGAATCCTACTGACCCTGTAGTATTCATGTCAGCTGCTGAATCCTATTTCATGCAGGCCGAATCACGTGAACGCTATTTTGGTGGTGATGGGGCAAAGGCATTGTATGACCAGGGTGTTTTGGCTGCTTTTGCCGAAACAGGGGAGGACGGTTCCTCATTCATTGCTCCGGGAGGCGAATATGAATATCCCACCGGCCCATTAGAAGAAAAGATCAAGGCCATAAGCACTCAAAAATGGGTGGCTTGTGCCTATGGTGTGCATTTCCTGGAGGGATTCTTTGAAAAGAACAGGACAGGCTATCCTAAGACCAGTTCTGTGTACTCAACGGATCCATCGTATGTAGCAGGAGAATTTGTAACCTCCAAGAATTCTGTTTTGGGACCAGGCCAACTGCCTAAACGTTTGGTGTTCCCGCTATTGGAAACTCAGGCCAATCCGAACGCACCTGCGTTGGTACCTATCACCACACCTGTTTGGTGGGCATTGTAACTATTAACCTTATAATGATTCAATATGAGAATTAAAACATATTTCCTTGCTTTTGTAGCCTTGTGCTTTACAATAGCATGTAATAAAGAGCCGGATTTTAATTACCCGGAGGGAACGGTAGGTAGGTCTAAGATCACCAACTTCCCCGTATTGACCCTAAATGGAGATGAAGTAATGACTTTGGAAAAAGGAACTGCTTTTACAGATCCTGGAGTTATAGCTAAGGAGGGAACCAATGATCTCACACCAACAATTACAGGTTCTGTTGATATTAACACACCAGGAGTTTATTTTATTACGTATTCAGCGGTAAATAAGGATGGTTTTTCAGCTTCTGCCAAACGAAAGGTGATTGTTTATGAAACCGATGCATCAGCCGCTGCCCATGATCTTTCAGGAAATTATGCAAGGACCAGCAATGGGTCTGTAGCTGAATGGACTAAACTCGCTCCAGGGGTTTATTCCGTATTTAATCCTGGTGGTGCCCCTGGTACCAACCTGACTGTTATAGTTTTCAACCCTACAGGTTATACGTTTTTCATACCTGAGCAGGTGTCCAGTGATGGAAACATTACCAGTTCTTCTGATGAATCCTATAGTCCCGGGCCTCCTGCAAAATATACCATAAGGATATTGAATCCGGGATATGGAACTGGCTTGAGAACTTTTGTAAAACAATAAACTCCTGAAAATGAAAAAGATTACTCTTTTGTCTATAATAACTATCATTCTTTTGGCCTCCTGCAAAAAAGACCTGCCTGAAATTGGAGGCACAGCCGCCCAAAAAATGGCCAATGAATGGTGGGTAACACTTGACCAGGGTGGTACACAGGATGCTTTAGGTTATGGACATTTTAAATTGCTGACCTATAACACGGCAGCCAATAATGATTCCATCTGGATTGATGATTACGGTAAAGGATGGCAGGTCAAGTTCAAAGCTGCTGCTAACTTTAATGACCTGACGTTTTCAACCACTAACGCTGCAAATGAATATTACCCCATCACCATAAACCTTACTGAAGGAAAGGTGCTATTGAATGCTGGCCATTCCAAATCGGGAAATGTAGTTGATAGCATTCACATGAAGATTGAATTCTCTGACGATCCTGGAAATATTTATGAGATCAATGGTACCGCCCGCACCCGTTTTATTGAAGATGAGTATTAAAGGTTAACAACCGCCTTTGAGCGGTCCATTAAATGGTTGAATGGTCATAGCTGCCCCCAACGGGCAGCTATCTTTTTGTATAACTCATTCATTTATTAGTTATTATATCAACGTAAAAAATGCAATAGTTTACGATGTTTGAACATTTATTTGTTAAAACTCCCTAACTTGGCGCAGCATTTTCAAAAAATCGGCTGTCTGCGTACCTGTAAATCAGCTGATCAATTGATCTAATGACTGTTTTGTGCTTAACCATTTAAATCTACAATTTCACATGAAGAAAACGCTATCGCTGCTTGCAGTGCTGATGCTTTTTTGTGCATTGGCCTTTGGGCAAACCAGAGCCGTTTCCGGTAGGGTGACAGACGCCCAGGGAAAAGCGGTTCCTTTTGCATCCGTAACCGTTAAAGGTAGTTCCGCAGGAGTTGCCGCCGACGAAAACGGAAACTTCACCATCGAAGCCGCTCCTAACT